>NZ_AQPH01000018.1 GCF_000442515.1 Magnetospirillum fulvum MGU-K5
TTTCTCTCATCAATCACAGGGGTGTTTGCGGGCTCGCCCGCAAGCGGGCCAGGGCGGCAGCCCGGTCGCGTCAGCGACACTCCCCCACTCGGCCCTACAGTTTGACGCTGTCCGCGGCCTCGCGCAGCACCAGGGCCGAACGGCGCAGTGCCGCCCGTTCCTCGTCCGAGAAGGCGGGATTGAGGGTTTCCAGAACGCCCCCGGCACCGACGATGCGCGGCAGCGAGAGGGTGACGTCGGCGATCCCTTCGATCTCGGGGGTCAGCGCCGAGACCGATAGCAGCAGGCGTTCGTCCTTGTTGATGGCGCGGATGATCCGGCTGAGACCGGCCCCGATACCGAACCAGGTCGCGCCTTTGCCG
Organism: Magnetospirillum fulvum MGU-K5; assembly: GCF_000442515.1. Classification (GTDB taxonomy): domain Bacteria; phylum Pseudomonadota; class Alphaproteobacteria; order Rhodospirillales; family Magnetospirillaceae; genus Phaeospirillum; species Phaeospirillum fulvum_B. The sequence goes on from NZ_AQPH01000018.1 coordinate 363, forward strand.
TCGATGATGCGATAGGCGGCGCGGCGGACCGATTCGTCGATGGTGGCCCGCGCCGCATCGTCGAGCGGACGGCCAAGCTGGTCCGCAACCTCGGCCACCGGGATTCCACCTGCCGTCGCCCCCGACCACCACAGCACCTCGGAATCGCCGTGTTCGCCCAGGACATAGGCATGGACCGAAGTCGGCGAAATCCCCAGATGCTCGGCCAGCAAGGCGCGGAAGCGAGCGCTGTCGAGGATCGTACCCGACCCGAACACCCGACCCGCCGGCAAGCCTGACAGACGGGCAACGATATCGGTGACGACATCGACCGGGTTCGAGGCGACCAACAGAACCGCGTCCGGGGCATTATCGAGAACGGCGGGAACGATCTGGCGGAACACGGTGGCATTGCGTTCCAGCAGATCAAGGCGGCTGTCACCCGGCCGTTGCGCCGCCCCGGCGGCCAGCACCACCACTTCCGACCCGGCCAGATCGGCATAGCCCCCGGCGCGGACCCGCGACGACCAGGCGAAGGGGGTGGCGTGCTGGATATCCTGGGCCTGGGCTTCGGCCAGTTTGGTGTTGAGATCGACCAGGACGATGTCGCTGGCGGTTCCCTGGAGGACCAGGGCATAGGCGGCGGTGCTTCCCACCGCGCCCGCTCCGACGATGCCGACTTTCATGTGCGTCGTTCTCCCATGTCAGGCTGTGGCCCGTATTGTAGGCCAACCCAGGAAGAGGGGGAAGACGATGTGGGGTCAATCCGACCAATGTCGCGATAATGACTCAATCGGTAACATACGGTCGTAATAAAACAAAAGCGAAGGAGAGAGACTCTCCTTCGCTTTGCCTGCCATGCCTTATTTAGGCGGCATTTGCACCCTAGGTATCGAGGAAGCTCCGCAGCTTGCGCGAGCGCGACGGATGCTTCAGCTTGCGCAGCGCCTTGGCTTCGATCTGACGGATACGTTCGCGGGTAACGCTGAATTGCTGCCCGACCTCTTCGAGGGTGTGATCGGTGTTCATGCCGATGCCAAAGCGCATCCGCAGCACCCGCTCTTCACGCGGCGTCAGGCTGGCCAGCACGCGGGTGGTGGTTTCGAGCAGATTGGCCTGGATCGCGGCATCGAGCGGCAGCACCGCGTTCTTGTCCTCGATGAAGTCGCCGAGGTGGGAATCCTCCTCGTCGCCGATCGGGGTTTCGAGCGAAATCGGCTCCTTGGCGATCTTCAGCACCTTGCGGACTTTTTCCAGCGGCATGCTGAGCTTTTCGGCCAGCTCTTCCGGGGTCGGCTCGCGGCCGATCTCGTGCAGCATCTGGCGCGAGGTGCGAACCAGCTTGTTGATCGTCTCGATCATGTGGACCGGGATACGGATGGTGCGGGCCTGATCGGCGATCGAGCGGGTGATCGCCTGACGAATCCACCACGTCGCATAGGTCGAGAACTTATAACCACGGCGGTATTCGAACTTATCGACCGCCTTCATCAGGCCGATATTGCCTTCCTGGATCAGATCGAGGAATTGCAGGCCACGGTTGGTGTATTTCTTCGCGATCGAGATGACGAGGCGCAAATTGGCCTCGATCATTTCCTTCTTGGCCTTGCTGGCCTCGCGCTCGCCCTTCTGCACCGTCTGGACGATGCGGCGATATTCGGTGATCGGCAGCCCGGATTCGCCCGAAATCCGCGAAATGGTGGCGCGGATATCGGCGATCTCGGTGGCGTGGCGGGCCGAGAATTCTTTCCAATGCTTGCCGCGCACCGCGACGTTCTCGACCCAATTAGGGGCCAGTTCCGAGCCGTAATAGGCGTCAAGGAAGTCGGGACGCTTGATCCGGCAGGATTCGGCCAGACGAAGCAGGCGGCCTTCCTGGGTCATCAGGCGACGGTTGATCCCGTTCAGCTGCTCGACCAGATGTTCGATCCGGGCATTGTTGAGGTGAATGCCCTGCATCAGCTTAATCAGCTCGGTCTTGAGCTTGTCGTACTTCTTTTCGATCGCAGGGGTCGCGGCCTCGCCCTTCGACAAGGCGGCCAGGCGCTGTTCCTGGACCTTTTCCATCTTCTGATGGGTGGCGGCGATCGCCTGGAAGGTCTCCAGCACCTGGGGCAGCAACTGAAGTTCCATCGCGGCCAGAGAAATCGAGTTCTCCTCGCCTTCCTCGACTTCGCCCTCGCCTTCGACCTCGGGCAGCGCGGGGTCGCGCTCTTCGCCTTCGACGGCGGGGGCGGCGGGATCGCCCGGCTCGGCCGGCTCGGCCGGACCGCGCTCCAATTCCTCTTCGGACAATTCGCCGCCGGGACCGGCGCCATAGGTGGCGTCAAGGTCGATGATGTCGCGCAGCAGCATCTTGCCCTCGACCAGGGCGTCATGCCACTCGACGACGGCGCGCAGCGTCAGCGGGCTTTCGCAGATGCCGCCGATCATCATGTCACGACCGGCTTCGATCCGCTTGGCGATGGCGATTTCGCCCTCGCGGCTCAGCAGTTCGACCGAGCCCATCTCACGCAGATACATCCGGACCGGATCATCGGTGCGGCCCAAATCTTCTTCGTCGACGTTGCCCGCGCCGGAATAGCCCTCGGTCTCGGTGGCTTCTTCCTCGCCCTCGGGCTGCGCCTCTTCGCCGTCTTCGCTTTCGACGACGTTGATGCCGAGTTCAGACAGCATCGCCATCGTGTCCTCGATCTGCTCGGACGAGACTTCCTCGGGCGGCATGGCGGCGTTCAGTTCGTCATACGTGACGTAGCCGCGCTCCTTGCCGCGCGCCACCATCTTTTTGACGGCGACCCCCAGGGTGTCGAGCAAAGGCCCATCCATCGACTCGTCCTGGTTCTCCGAGACTTCCGCCGTATTCGTCGATTTGGTCGCCATGAAAACCGTTACTCCTGAAGTCTCCGGCCCCGTCCCCCCGACGACGCCGAACCGGCCGGGGCGAGAGCCCCTGACCTTTATTTTTATTCCGTCCGGGACGGTGGGGCCTCGGTCCCCGCCGCCTCGTCGTCGCGGGCCGATGCCGAGCGTTCCTGTCGCTTGACCGCCTGGAAACGGGTCCAGGCCGCCGGCGACGCCTCTTCAGCCAGCCGCGCGTTGGCCTCGCTCACGTCTGCCTGCAAATCCTTGCGGGTGTAGCGGAGGTAGACATCGTTCCAGAGAGCCCGCGCGTCCTCGATCCTGTCGTAGCCACGGACCGAGTGCATTCGCCGTTCGCTCGCATCCAGCAAGGACTCCAGAACCGGGGATAATCCATCCGCCCGTAGATGGGCGGCAAGCTCGTCCGCGTCAAGCCCGCGCCCGGTCCCAAGGTGCTTTAGAATCCCGCGTCGAAGGTTGTCAAGCGACTCATTTGAAAACAAGCATCGTCCCAGCTCTTCATGAATCGGCTCGACCAGCCCCGGATTCGCCAGAGCAAGGGCCAGCATCACCCGTTCCTGCCGTTCGTAGGGCGGCCGCAGCCCCGAGGGCGCGCCGACTCCGACCAGCCGTCCGTCCTGACCGCGCAACCGTCCCAGCGGCGCACGCTTGCCCTTGCCGCTCCACGGCTGGGGCGCGGGACGCGGCGGGCGGAACGCCTGCCACAGCCGGTCGCGAAAGGCCCGGACGTATTGCCACCGTACCGTTTCGTCGGCAATCGACATCGCCCGCTCGATCAGAGCCTGTTCCAGCGCGGCACGACGTTCCGGGGTGTCGATGGCGCGGCCCTCGGCCTCCAGTCGCCACACCGCCTCGACCAACGGACGCGCCTGTTCCAGCACCTGGGTCATCGCCGCCGCCCCGCGACCGCGCAGCAGCGAATCCGGATCGTCACCGCTGGGCAGGATCGCGAAGCGCAGGCTGTGCCCCGGCTTCAACAGCGGAAAGGCCCGCTCCAACGCCCGGCCCATCGCCCGCTGACCGGCGCTGTCGCCGTCCAGGCACAGGGTCGGCTCGGGGGCGAGACGCCACAATTCCTCGATCTGCGCCTCGGTCACCGCCGTCCCCAGCGGCGCGACGGCATGGGTGAAGCCCGCCTGATTGAGGGCGATCACGTCCATATAGCCTTCGACCACCACCACCGCGCCCAAATCGCGGGCGGGCTGACGAGCCAGGGCCAGCCCGAACAGGACGTGTCCCTTGTGGAACACCGGAGTCTCGGGCGAGTTCAGATATTTCGGCTGACCGTCGCCCAAAGTTCGGGCACCAAAGCCGATCACCCGGCCGCGCCGGTCGGTGATCGGAAAGATCACCCGGCCACGGAAATAATCGAAGGCAGGGCCGCCGCCTTCGGGACGGCGCAGCAAACCGGCCTCGACCAACAGGCTTTCCGGCAGGCTGGCACTCATCAGCGACGAGCGCAGCGCTTCGCGCGAGTCCGGGGCCCAGCCGAGGCGGAAGCGGGCGATCGTCTCGTCGCTCAGGCCACGGGCGCGCAGATAGGCCAGTCCCTCGCGCCCGCCCGGCTTGCGCAAATTGGCCTCGAACCAGGCGCAGGCGGCTTCCAGCGCCTCGTGCAGCCCGGCGCGGCGGGTTTCGCGGGCGCGTTCCTCGGGAGTAGCGCGCGGCACCTCCAGCCCGGCTTCGGCCGCCAGCCGCTCCACCGCCTCGGTAAAGGGCAGGTTCGAGATTCGCATCTCAAAGCCGATGACGTCGCCATGCGCCCCACAGCCGAAGCAATGGTAAAAGCCCTTGTCCTCGTTGACGGTGAAGGACGGGCTTTTTTCGTTATGGAAGGGGCACAGGCCGGAATGTTCGCGGCCTTTGCGGGTCAGCTTGACCCGCCGACCGATCACCGACACCAGAGACAGGCGGGTCCGCAGCTCTTCGAGAAAAGACGGGGGAAAGGCCATCGGGCCAGGGTCCTGCTGTTACCGTCGTCGAAAAACCGAGGGAAAACGCGGCGAAATCGGACCGATCAGCCGCCCAGGGCCGACTTTACCACCACGCTGGCGCGGGAAAAATCCATCAGACCGGCATGACGCTCCTTGAGCGCAGCCATCACTCTCCCCATGTCCTTGATGCCGGTGGCACCGATATCGGCGATCACCGCCCGGATCGCCTCGGCCACTTCGTCGGCGCTCATCTGACGGGGGAGGAAGCGTTCGATGATGGCGATTTCCTCGGCTTCCCGTTCCGCCAGCTCCAACCGCCCACCTTGCTCGTAGATGGTAATGCTCTCACGCCGCTGCTTGATCATCGACTGGAGCATCTGGAGAATTTCTGTGTCGGGGATGCCGTCAGCCAACCCGTTCGGCCGCGCCGCGATGTCCCGATCCTTCAGCGCCGCCAGGATCAGCCGCACCGTCGACACCGTGCGGGCGTCCTTGCCCAGCATCGCCGTCTTTAGCGCATCACTCAACTCCTGCCGCAACATCGCATTCCCCTGTCAGACGTTCCTTCCCCCTACTTCGCGGGAAAGGAAACAAGCTAGCGCAAAACCGCCCCGAAGGAAAGCCCCGCACCCCCGGGCCAAACAGTTGAAATCTCGTGGATTTTACCCGGACACGGGAAGACTTGACTTCCCTCCTGGGCCTCTTTATAAGCCCCGCAACCACCTGCCGCCGACCGGGCGCACCCTGCCCAACCGTTCCCCGGGCATCCCGCGCGTTGCGAGATGACCCGGCGCTTGTCTGCGGCCGCGCCAGACGAAGGAACCAACATGCCGAACCTTGACGCCACCGCACTCAGCCCCACCGGCGAGGGGCCGGGTATCGACGCGACGCGCCCGCCGGGCGCCACCGGGGTTCTGGTCCTGGCCGACGGCACCGTGCTGTGGGGCAAAGGGATCGGCGCGACCGGCAGCCGGGTCGGCGAAGTGGTGTTCAACACCGCGATGACCGGCTATCAGGAAACGCTGACCGATCCGTCCTATGCCGGACAGATCATCACCTTCACCTTCCCGCATATCGGCAATGTCGGCACCAATCCCGAGGATCTGGAAACGCTGACCCCCGCCGCCCGCGGCCTGATCCTGCGCGCCGATATCACCCAGCCCGCCAACTGGCGCTCGGCCAAGCCGCTCAATGACTGGCTGATCGCCCACGGCATCAGCGGCCTGTGCGGGATCGACACCCGCGCCCTGACCCGCCGCATCCGCTCGAAGGGCGCCCCCAGCGGGGTCGTCGCCCATGCCCCCGATGGTCAGTTCGACCTGCCCGCGCTGGCCAAGATCGCCGCCGAATGGCCCGGCCTGAAGGGGATGGACCTCGCCCGCGAAGTGACCTGTGCCCAGTCGCATGTCTGGACCGAGACCGAGTGGGACCTGCGCAACGGCTATGGCGAGCAGACCGAGCCGAAATACCACGTCGTCGCCGTCGATTTCGGGGCCAAGCGCAACATCCTGCGCTGTCTCGCCGCGTCGGGCTGCAAGGTGACGGTGCTGCCCGCCGAATCCACCGCCGAGGACGTGCTGCGTCACCAGCCGGACGGGGTGTTCCTCTCCAACGGCCCAGGCGACCCCGCCGCGACCGGCCGCTATGCCGTGCCGATGATCCAGGGCGTGTTGAACGCCGGGACGCCGCTGTTCGGCATCTGCCTCGGTCACCAGATGCTGGCGCTGGCGCTGGGCGCCAAGACCTTCAAGATGGAAACCGGCCATCGCGGCGCCAACCATCCGGTTAAGGATCTCGCGACCGGCAAGGTCGAGATCACCAGCCAGAATCACGGCTTCGTCGTGGATGAGGCATCGCTGCCGGCCGGCACCTCCGTCACCCACCGCTCGCTGTTCGACGGTTCGGTCGAAGGCATCGCGGTCGAGGGCAAGCCGGTCTTCTCGGTCCAGTATCATCCCGAGGCCAGCCCCGGCCCGCAGGATGCTCATTACCTGTTCGAGCGCTTCATTGAGAAGATCGCCGCGTCGAAATAGTGTCTGTCTGAATTAAGAAAACCCGGGAACCCGCCGCCATGCCCAAACGTACAGACATCAAGTCCATTCTCATCATCGGCGCCGGTCCGATCGTCATCGGCCAGGCCTGCGAGTTCGATTATTCCGGGGTTCAGGCGTGCAAGGCGCTGAAGGAAGAGGGGTACCGGGTCATCCTGGTCAACTCCAACCCGGCGACGATCATGACCGATCCGGGGCTGGCCGACGCGACCTATGTCGAGCCGATCACCCCCGATTTCGTCACCCGCATCATCGAGAAGGAGCGTCCCGACGCCCTGCTGCCGACGATGGGCGGCCAGACCGCGCTGAACACCGCGATGAAGCTGGCCGACATGGGCGTGCTGGAGAAGTACGGCGTCGAGATGATCGCGGCCAAGCGCGACGTCATCGCCAAGGCCGAAGACCGGCTGCTGTTCCGCGACGCGATGGACAAGATCGGGCTGGATAGCCCGCGTTCGCGGCTGGTCCGCACCCTGGCCGAAGCCCGTGAGGCGATGCCGATCGTCGGGCTGCCCGCGATCATCCGCCCCAGCTTCACCCTGGCCGGAACCGGCGGCGGCATCGCCTATAACGTCGCCGAGTACGAACAGATCGTCGCGGGCGGTCTGGCCGCCAGCCCGGTGCACGAAGTTCTGGTCGAGGAATCCGTCCTCGGCTGGAAAGAGTACGAGATGGAGGTCGTCCGCGACCGCAAGGACAATTGCATCATCATCTGCTCGATTGAGAACGTCGATCCGATGGGGGTGCATACCGGCGATTCGATCACCGTCGCTCCGGCGCTGACGCTGACCGACAAAGAATATCAGATCATGCGCAACGCCTCGATCGCGGTTCTGCGCGAGATCGGGGTCGATACCGGCGGGTCGAACGTCCAGTTCGCGGTCAACCCCAAGGACGGCCGCATGACCGTCATCGAGATGAACCCGCGCGTGTCGCGCTCGTCGGCGCTGGCGTCGAAGGCAACCGGCTTCCCGATCGCCAAGGTCGCGGCGAAGCTGGCGGTCGGCTACACCCTGGACGAGCTGGCCAACGACATCACCGGGGTCACCCCGGCGTCGTTCGAGCCGACGATCGATTACGTCGTCACCAAGATTCCGCGCTTCACCTTTGAAAAGTTCCCCGGTGCCGACACCAACCTGACCACCTCGATGAAGTCGGTCGGCGAAGCGATGGCGATCGGCCGCACCTTCCAGGAAAGCCTCCAGAAGGGCTTGCGCTCGATGGAAACCGGGCTGACCGGCCTCGACGATGTCGAGATCCCCGGCTCGAACGCGGGCGACATGAAGGACGCGGTGAAGAAGGCGCTGGCCCAGCCGCGCCACGACCGCATCCTGGTGATCGCCCAGGCGTTCCGGCTTGGCCTCACCATCGACGAAGTCCATTCCGCCTGTTTCTACGACAAGTGGTTCCTGGGTCAGATCAAGGGCATCATCGATGCCGAGGAAGAGGTCCGCACCCACGGCCTGCCGATCGACGCCCCCGGCCTGCTGCGGCTGAAGAAGATGGGTTTCTCCGACCAGCGTCTGTCGCACCTGTCGGGCAAGACCCTGACCGAAACCGCCTTCCGCCGCGAAGTGTTCAACGTCAAGCCGGTCTATAAGCGGATCGACACCTGCGCCGCCGAGTTCCCCTCGTCCACCGCCTATATGTATTCCTGCTACGAAGGCGACGGCACCAACCCGGCGGAATGCGAATCCGAGCCGACCGACCGCGACAAGGTGGTGATCCTGGGCGGCGGGCCGAACCGGATCGGCCAGGGCATCGAGTTCGACTATTGCTGCGTCCATGCCGCCTATGCCCTCGAAGAGGCCGGCAAAGAGACCATCATGGTCAATTGCAACCCGGAAACGGTCTCGACCGATTACGACACCTCGGACCGGCTCTATTTCGAGCCGCTGACCGCCGAGACGGTGATCGATCTGGTCAAGGTCGAACAGCGCAACGGTCGGGTGCTGGGCTGCATCGTCCAGTTCGGCGGCCAGACCCCGCTGAAGCTGGCCCATGCGCTGGAACAGGCCGGGATTCCGATCCTGGGCACCAGCCCGGATTCGATCGATCTGGCCGAGGACCGCGAACGCTTCCAGCATCTGTTGCAGGACCTCAACCTGAAGCAGCCCGCCAACGGCACCGCCCGCTCGCTCGACGAAGCGAAGGCGATCGCCGAGCGGATCGGCTATCCGGTGGTGATCCGCCCCAGCTTCGTGCTGGGCGGCCGGGCGATGCAGATCGTCTATGACAACGAAGCGCTGGAACGCTACATGCGTGAAGCGGTGGTGGTGTCGGGCGACAATCCGGTGCTGATCGACCTGTACCTGAAGGACGCGATCGAGATCGACGTCGATGCGCTCTCGGACGGCACCCAGGTCTATGTCGCCGGGATCATGCAGCATATCGAGGAAGCGGGCATCCATTCGGGCGATTCCGCCTGCTCGCTGCCGCCCTACTCGATCGATCACGACACCATCGAGGAATTGGAGCGTCAGACCGTCGCCCTCGCCAAGGCGCTGGGCGTCGTCGGTCTGATGAACATCCAGTACGCGATCAAGGACGGGGTGGTTTACATCCTGGAAGTCAATCCGCGCGCCTCGCGCACCGTGCCCTTCGTCGCCAAGGCCACCGGCGTTCCGATCGCCAAGATCGCGGCGCGGGTGATGGCGGGTGAAACCCTGGCCTCGTTCGGCCTGACCACCCGCCCGATGATGAAGCATGTCGCGGTCAAGGAAGCGGTGTTCCCGTTCGCCCGCTTCCCCGGCGTCGACATCCTGCTTGGGCCGGAAATGAAATCGACCGGCGAAGTGATGGGGATCGATTCCGACTTCGCCCGCGCCTTTGCCAAAAGCCAGCTGGGGGCCGGGACCAATCTGCCGATCGAAGGCGGCGTGTTCCTGTCGGTCAAGGAAGGCGATAAGCCCTCGATGGTCGAGATCGCCCGCCGCCTGCTCGGCATGGGCTTTACCGTGATGGCGACCGAGGGAACGGCCCGGTACCTGCGCGAGCACGGCATCCGCAATATCGGCATCCTCAACAAGGTGCTGGAAGGGCGGCCGCATTGCGTCGATGCGATGCTGAACGGCCAGATCCATCTGGTGGTCAACACCACCGAGGGAAGTCAGGCGGTGAAGGACAGCTTCTCGATCCGTCATACCGCGCTGATGAACAACATTCCGCACTATACCACCGTGGCGGGTGCACGCGCCGCGGTCGAGGCGATCGAGGCGCTTCGGTGCGGCACACTTGATGTAGCGCCGTTGCAGTCGTATTTTGGGTCTTCGTTCTAGGGAGCGGCTAGGATGCGGCAGCCAGGGGGCACCGCCATACGGTCCCGTCTGACCGGGGTTTGTTAATGGAAAAAATCCCTATGACTCCCGCCGGGCTGGCCCAGCTGGAGGATGAATTACGGACACTCAAGACGATTGAGCGTCCGGCCGTGATTCGCGCGATCGCAGAGGCGCGCGAACATGGCGATCTGTCGGAAAACGCCGAGTATCATGCCGCGCGTGAACGCCAGAGCTTTATCGAAGGGCGCGTTGCCGAGTTGGAGGATGTCATCTCCCGCGCTCAGGTGATCGACGCCTCGACCCTGACCGGGGATCAGGTGCGCTTCGGCGCCACCGTGACCCTGGCTGACGAGGATTCGGACGACGAAGTGGCTTACACCATCGTCGGCGCCCACGAAGCTGACATCAAATCCGGCAGAATGTCGGTCCAGTCTCCGCTGGCCCGCGCTCTGATCGGCAAACATGTCGGCGATGCCGTCGAGGTCACCACCCCCGGCGGGTCGAAATCCTACGAAATCGTCGACGTCCGCTTCGGCTGACCGACGCTTTTTCCCGGTCGCTCAGGATAAAGGTTCCTCCCGGCTTGGCTGTCCGGGGTCGCGTGACCCCAGCCCAACGGGGAGGAATCTCCTGACGAACGGAGATATCCCCCGATCCCCGCTGGTCTCCGGTTCCGGTCTCGGCTAAAAAGCAGGACCATGCTACCCGCGCTGCTTCGCAAGACCCGTCCCTTGAGCGCTGATCCCGTATTGCGGCGATGGCTGGGGGCGCGTTTGTTGTGTCGTACGCCGGGAGAGCCGGCCTTTACCGCCCACCGTCCGCCGATCCTGGGCGAAGCCTGGGCCGGGTTGCCGCTGGAACGCCCGCAAACCTCATTCCCGTTGCTGTCCGCCGGATCGCCCGACCGGCCGATCGTGCTGCGCCTGCCCGGAACCGAAATCACGCTGAGCGCGGACAAGGCGACGCGGCTGTTCGAACGCCTGTTCGCCGATCCGGAAACACGGCGCGGGCTGCACCGTTTTAGCTGGGTCGAGCGGATGGAGTCCGACGACGACCCCCGCTGGGTCGGGATGATTTGGGCGGCGTGGCGCGCCCGCTTCGGCCGACCGGATACGTCGATGGCGTGGGAGGCCGACATCGCCGCCGACCGCGCCGCGACCCTGTTGACCTTTGCCCGCCGCCACGGCCTGCCCGGCCCGATCGAGACAACGCTGGCGATCCTGGCAGCCCACGCCCCGGCGATTGCGACGCGTCTCGATTATTTCGGCCCGCGCCGGACCAGTAGCCGCCTGTTCAACAACGGGCGCGGCTTGTACCGGCTGGGGCTGGAATTGGGGCTGCCTGCCGCCACCGAGGCCGGAACCCGGCTGATCCTGTCCGAAGCCGAGCGGATTTTCCGTCCCTCGGGGATGCTGGGCGAGGGCTCCACCCATCACCACCTGCTGCTGACCCGTGCCCTGGCCGATATCTGGCTGACCGCCACCGCGCACGGGCGGCCCGAGGCCGCGCCGCTGGAAGCCCGTTTGCGCGCCGCCGCCGGACAATTGACCCATCTGTATCTGCCGGGCGGGCTGCCGCTGATCGGGCAGATCGCCCCCGCAATCCCGCCCGCGCATCTGGCCTGCCTGCGCCCCGGCGGCAACCACGATTCCGGCTGGATGGCCACCTTGCCCCGGCCGGAGCGCGACCGCCTTGCCGCCCTGCTTGACGGTCTGCCGCTCGACCCCAGCCCGATCGACGACGGCTGGCTGTCAGCCCGGTTCGGGGCGTGGTCGGGGCTGTGGCATGTCGATCCCGAGGGCTGGTGCTCGCTGTCCGGCCACGGCCATCAGGATTGCGGCGGGTTCGAACTGCATCACGGTGACGAGGCGATCCTGATCGATCTCGGCAACGGTCCGCTTTCCGATCAGGATGCCGTCGCCGCCGCCCATAACGGGCTGACCGTCGATGGGGCCGACCCCTATCCCCCCAACCGCCCCTGCTATGCCCCCACGTTCCGCGACAAGATCGCCGGTCCGGCGGTGCTGGCCCATGACGAGGCGGGGGTGGCGCTGGCCCATCATGGCTTCCGCCGCCTGCGCCATGTCGGCATGGCCGAACGCCGCTGGCTGTTCGTGGGCGGCCGCGTCGAAATCCGCGACCGGATCGACGGCCGCGACCGTCACACCGTGATCCGGCGGCTCTATACCCCGTGCACGGTCGAACGGGCCGACCGGGGAGTGATCCTGATCACCGCCACCGGCCGCCGCTTCCGCGTTTCTGCGGGTGATGCGCCGCTTTTGCCCAATCCCTGCCTCCGCTGGCTGGCCCATGGCGAGTCCGCTCCCGCCACCGGAATTGTGCTGTCCCTGTTCCCCCAGTTTCCCTGGACCGGAACCCTGACCATCGAGGCGCTGTGACGATGCCTCTGGTCCCCGATTTCCGCTGGTACGAAGGAATTCGTTGATGATCTCTCAGGTGCCGTTGCTGGATCAGGGCTTGCTGACCCGCGCCCGGCGTCCCGCCTTTGGTGATGCCTCGCTGATCGCGCCGTGGCGACGGCAAGACGACGAAGCCCGTCTGCTCGACCGCTCCGCCCACGGACTGGCGGCGCTGGCGAAGGCGATTGGCGAGCGGCTGGGGCGGTCGCCCCGCGTCGCTCTGCCCGGCTGGATTTGCAGTCAGGCGTTGGAGCCGCTGCGTCACACCGGGGCCGGTCTGACCTATCTGCCGGTGTCGCCCAAGACCGGGCAGATCGATTGGGACGCCGCCGAACGATCGGGTCCGTTCGATATTCTGGTGGTGGTCCATACCTTTGGCGCGCCGGTCGATCTGGAACCGGCCCGCGCTTTGTGCGCCCGCCACGATTGCTTTTTGATCGAAGACGCCGCCCATGTCCTCGCCCCCGCATCCGGGATTGGCGAAGCGGGCGATGCGGTTCTGTTCAGCCCGCACAAGCTGTTCCCCTTGCCCGAGGGGGCGATCGTCAGCCTGTCATCCGCCGCGCGCGGCTGGGCCGCCGATTTCGACCGTGCCCTGGGCCAGCCGCCAATGGCCGAGGACGACCGCGCCTGGCTGAACCGGCGGCTGTTCCAGGATGCGGTGCCGGACTCGCTGCGCCGTTTTGTCCCGCAAAGCGGACCGTCGCGGTTCGAGGCCGATCCGCCCTTGTCCGATCCGCCCGCCCCGATCGCTCCGTCCGACATGGCCCGCCGTCTGCTCGCCGCCCTCGACATCGAGACCGAGGCGAAGCGGCGGCGCGACAATGCCGAAGCGTTGGCGAAGGTGGTCGCCCGGCTGAAGGATGTCCGGCTGCTGTTCCCCAAATCGAAGGCGGTGCCCTATCGGCTGGCGCTCAGGGCCGACAGCGCCGAGGTGGCGGCGGCCCGCTTCGCCGCCCTGCGCCAAGCCCATCTGCCGGTCGAGACCTGGCCCGATCTGCCGCCCCGCGTCGTCGCCGATCCCAACCACGCCCAAGGCGCGATCGCGCTGCGCAACACGGTCCTGCTGCTGCCAGTCCATGGCAGCCTGCCCACCGACGAGCTTGCCCGCGCCTATCGCCGGGTTCTGAAGTAGGACTCTATAAGGTCGCGCGAATCTGCTCGCGCAGATGGTCGATCGGCACCAGGGCGCCGGTATCGTCCTCGTAATGCCAAAAGGTCCAGCCGTTGCAGGCCAGGGCCTCCTGGATCTGGGCGCCGACCTTGTGGATCGACCCGCGTACCGTCCCGCTGCACACCGTGCCGTCGGCGGCAATCGTCGCGGTATGGGTGCGCCGCGCCCCGCCGAACAGGGCCTGACCGGGCTTCAACAGACCGGCCTCGATCAGCGACCCGAACGGAATGCGCGGTTCGGTGCGGCGCGACGGCGTGACCAGCAGAGCGGGATCGGGAGCGGGGCCGATCTCGGCCAGCCGGGCCCGCGCCGCCTTGATGTACTCGGGATCGCGTTCGAAACCGACATAATGCCGCCCCAGCTTCAGCGCCGCCGCCCCGGTGGTGCCGGTGCCGAAGAACGGGTCGAGCACGACATCGCCCGGCTTCGTCGTCGCCAGAATAACGCGGTAGAGCAGCGATTCCGGCTTCTGAGTCGGGTGGGTCTTGCGCCCGTCGGTCTTCAACCGCTCCGGCCCGATGCACAGCGGCAACATCCAGTCGCTGCGCATCTGGAGATCGTCGTTCAGCGCCTTCATCGTCGCGTAATTGAAGGTCGGCCGCGCATGGGCCGAGCGGGCGCACCACAACAGGGTCTCGTGGGCATTGGTGAAGCGGGTGCCCATGAAATTCGGCATCGGGTTGGTCTTGCGCCAGACGATGTCGTTCAGCAGCCAGAAGCCCTGATCCTGGAGGATCGTGCCGACGCGGTGGATGTTGTGGTACGAGCCGATCACCCACAGCGCACCATCGGGCTTTAGCACCCGCCGCGCCGCCTCAACCCAATCGCGGGTAAAGGAATCGTAGGCGGCGAAATCGGCAAAGCGATCCCAATCCTCGTCCACCCCATCGACCCGCGTGGCATTGGGACGGATCAGATCGCCGCCGAGTTGCAGATTATAGGGCGGATCGGCAAAGACCAGATCGATCGAACCGGCAGGCAACCGATTCATTCCGGCGATGCAATCGCCCTCCAGGATGGTATCGAGGGGAAGGGACATTCGTCCAATGTCGGCGAAGGCGGCGGTGCCGTCAACCCCGAGACTCGGACGGTCCAAAGGCGCGGTGAATCCCGGCGCAGGCCGACCACAGATCACAGCGGCGACGAGCGGCGCAGCGGCATCCGTCTTCGACCAGGGGAGGAACGTCGCCATCGGCCCCCCGGCACAGAGCCGTCATCATTGCCTGAACCCGCTGCGGCAAGCACTCTTTGGTTCCGCTGTGCATCGGTCGCCTCCCCTCTGCCAGATCGCCCCAAGTGTACATGCGCGCCTCGCGCGATAAAAGCGTCTCTTAATGTCACCCTGTGGCAAAGTGATCCTCACCCGGGGCTGGCCCGACCCGCCCGGCCCGGCGCATGATGGCGGCGTTGAAATGCGATGAGGACAGGGAAAGGACCGCCACCATGATCGCCCGCGCCAGTGTGACCCTGTTGGCTTCCCTGCTGCTGGCTGTCCCCGCGATGGCCCAACAGGTCCGGGTCAAGGACATCGCCAGTATCGGCGGAATGGCCGAAGCGGGCTTTTCCGGCTTTGGCATGGTGGTCGGCCTCGCCGGAACCGGGGATTCGCGTCCCGCGCCAGGGGGAGCCTTCCCGTCCGGGCGCAACACCGCGATGGTAATGGTGACGGCACGGCTGGCACCGGGACTGCGTGCCGGAAGCCGGGTCGACGTCACCGTCTCCGCCACCGGCGATGCCCGCTCTCTGGCAGGCGGCACCCTGGTTCCCACCGCGCTGGAAGGTGGCGACCGCCGCGTCTATGCCGTCGCCGAAGGCCCGGTCGCCGCCGCCGGATCGTGGGCGGGTGGAGCCAGCGCCTCGGTAACGCGGGGCAGCCCGACCACCGGCACCATTCCCGGGGGGGCGACGATCGAACGCGACCTGCCCCCGGCGCTGGGGGCCGAAGGCGAAGTCCGCTTCCTGCTGCGCCGCCCCGATTTCACCACCGCCCGCCGTCTGGCCGAGGCGATCAATAGCGCACTGGGGCGCAAACTCGCCCGCCCGCTCGACAATGCGGCGGTGGCGGTCGCGGTGCCGCCCGATTACCCCGATGGAGCGGTGGGGCTGATCGCCACCGCCGAGAATGCGGTGCTGACCCCCGACCGGGCCAGCCGGAATGTGGTGATCGACAGTCGTACCGGGGCGGTCGTCGCCGGGCTGGACATCCCGCTGGCTCCGCTGGCAATCAGCCATGGCGATCTGACCATCCGGGTACGGGAGACACCGCAAGTGTCGCAACCGGCTCCGTTCTCGTCGGGGGGAAAAACGGTGGTGGTGCCGCGCAGTTCGGTCGAGATCGACGAGGCGGACCACAGCGTGACGATCCCGCCGGGCGGTACCGTCGGCGATCTGTTGAATGCTCTGTCCAAGGCCGGGATGTCGGCGCTGGATCGGATTGCGGTGCTTCAGGCGGTGCGGGCGGCGGGTGGCTTCGATGCCGAGCTGGTCTCGCGCTGACCGCGCTAACACGCTAACGCTGCGCGTCCGGGCTATCGCCCAGACCCATTTGGAGGCAAAAGCCTCCAAACCTCCACTTTAGCTTTTTATTTCAATAAAATAATAAAAGGGAGGGCTCGGGAGGCCAAAGCCTCCCGATCAGGGGATCGGGGGCCGAAGCCCCCGAAAAACGTCGTTACCGTGCGTTTCCCTGCCCCTAGCCAAGCTTGGACGCGGATGCCAAGGACCTACTTGACCGGGGTCCAGTCAGACCAGCCGCCCCCGGCCATGGGCGAGCGGCAAAAGCCGATATCCCAGCTCTGGGTGCTGATCTTGGGATGAACGCTGTCGAAGGTGAAGGCACCGTCCTTGATCGCGGGCAGTTCTTCCGAGACGGTGATAGTGACGCGGTTATCGACGCAATCCTGCGCCTCGGTGGTTTCGTGGCGGGTGGTGCGGGCGACGACGCGATAGGTCGAATGCTTTTCCTCGGCCGACGCCTCGGACGATTTGCCGGGGCCGCTGTCTTCGAGGTTGGATACCCGGTTGCGGATCGCCTTCAGCGCCAGATCCTTGACCACGCCGCTGGTCAGCCGGTTGGCCGGGCCATTGGGGGCGGCATAGAAGGAATCGACCTGGGCAAAGGTGGTCTCGATCACCGCGACCGGCAGCTTCGCCTCGCGGGCAACGTCCGAGGCATCGGAGGCCAGCGCCGGAACGGCAAGAACGGCCAGGACCGCCGTCAGCGGCAAAATTGATCTGGAAGTGACGGGCATGATTAAAGTCCTCCTTCGGGGTCCGGACGGGACGCGACACTGTGACGAAGGAGAGGTGCGATGACAAGACCGGCGATCGTCTGGTTCCGCCGCGACCTTAGGCTGGCCGACAACCCGGCTTTAGCCGAGGCGGCGGCAAGCGGGCAGACGGTGATCCCGCTTTATATCGACGAAACCGGGCGACCGGAGTCCGAGGCCGATGGCGCGGCCACCCGCTGGTGGCTGCATCATTCGCTGGCGTCTCTTGGCCAGGGTCTCGCCCGATTGGGCGCGCCGCTCTGTCTGCGCCGGGGTGAGCCGCTGGCGGTGCTGGACGCGCTGATCGCCGAGACCGGAGCCTCGCGGGTGCTGTGGAACCGCCGCTACACCCCGCACGCAATCGCGACGGACAGCCGGATCAAGGCCGCCCTGACCGAGCGAGGGATCGAGGTTCGCTCGTTCAAGGCCGGGCTGCTGTTCGAGCCGTGGGAGATCGCCACCAAGGGCGGCACCCCGTTTCGGGTGTTCACCCCGTTCTGGCGCGCCTGCCTGGCCGCACCCCCGCCCGAGCGGCCGCTGCCGACACCCGAGATTCTGCCCCCCTGCCCCGACGCTCCGCCCGGCGAGACGCTTGAGTCCTGGGGGCTGCTGCCGACCAAGCCAGACTGGGCGCACGGGTTGGCGGCCGAGTGGCAACCGGGCGAAGCGGGGGCCGAAGCGCGGCTTGCCACCTTCCTCGACCATCGGCTGGAATCCTATGCCACCGCCCGCGACCGGCCCGGACAAGCGGGCACCTCGCGTCTGTCGCCCCATCTCGCCTGGGGCGAACTTTCGCCCCGCCGCGCCTTTCACGCCACCCGCGATGCGGTGGCCGGAGGAACCGGGCTTGACCGCTTCCTGGCCGAACTGGGCTGGCGCGAATTCTGCGCCCATCTGCTGTTCACCCAGCCCGATCTCGCCGAGCAGCCGCTCCGGGGTGAGTTCGCCGCCTTTCCCTGGCGCGACGATCCCGACGGTCTGGCGGCGTGGCAGCAGGGCCGCACCGGCTTTCCCCTGGTCGATGCCGGGCTGCGCGAATTGTGGACGACCGGATGGATGCACAACCGGGTGCGGATGGTGGTCGCCTCATTCCTGGTCAAGGATCTGCTGCTGTCGTGGCAGTTGGGCGCCCAATGGTTCCACGACACCCTGGTTGATGCCGACCCGGCCAGCAACGTCGCCAGTTGGCAATGGGTGGCCGGATGCGGGGCCGACGCCGCCCCGTTCTTCCGCATCTTCAACCCGACGCTTCAGGGCGAGAAATTCGACCCCGACGGGGCCTATGTCCGCCGCTGGTGCCCGGAACTGGCCCGGCTGCCCGATCGCTGGATTCACCAGCCCCACCGCGCCCCCGAGGCGGTGCTGCGTCAGGCCCAAATCCTCCTCGGCCGCACCTATCCCCATCCGATCGTCGATCACGATGCCGCCCGCCGCCGCGCCCTGGCGGCAATGGAGAATTGTCATGGCAGCGCGGAGGGCGACCGACGTTAGATCCTCCCGACACTATTATGGGAGAAAGCCATGTCACTCCGAACCGTTGTGATCGCCGCCCTGCTGGCCGGAGGGCTCGCGGCCTCGACCCCGGCGCGGGCCGAACCGGCGGCGGGCGCTCAATGGACCGATCCCGCCACCGGCATCACCTTCGTCTGGGTTCCGAGCGGAACGTTCGAGATGGGCTGTAGCGGAACCGGCTGCCCCGAGGCCGAGGCCCCAACCCATCCCCGCCGCGTCGGCGGGTTCTGGATGTCGCGGACCGAGATCACTCAGGGGCAATGGGGCCGCCTGATGGAGACCAACCCGTCGAAATTCCACAAGGGCGACGATTACCCGGTTGATCAGGTGACCTGGGAAGACGCCCACGCCTTGCTCGCCAAGATGAACAAGCGCGGCACCGGCACCTTCCGTCTGCCCAGCGAGGCCGAGTGGGAATATGCCTGCCGCGCCGGGAATCCGTCCGATCCCTATTGCGGTGGCTCCGCTCCCGACGCAGTGGCGTGGTTCAACGCCAATTCGAAAATGGCGACGATGCCGGTGGCGACCAAGGCGGCCAACCGCTTTGGCCTCTACGACATGAGCGGCAATCTCTACGAATGGGTCGAGGATTGCTGGCACGACAGCCATGCCGGGGCTCCCGCCGACGGCAGCGCCCGCACCGGCGGAGAATGCCTGTCGCGGGTGTTGCGCGGCGGATCGTGGGGAAATTACCCGGCCCAGGTCCGCGTCACCACCAGACGCAGCGACACTGACGTCAAATGCCCGTTTATCGGCCTGCGGCTGGTCCGCCAGCCCTGAGCGGGACGGCCAAACAAAAAAGATTTTATCGAACCGTAAAAAACAGCATTGACAGGGAGGGCGCCCTCGAATATTTCTCTGGGCCTCGGACGGCAGCGGTCGTTCGCAGGCTACCTGCCCAGGTGGCGGAATTGGTAGACGCGCTAGATTCAGGTTCTAGTGGCCGAAAGGTCGTGGAAGTTCGAGTCTTCTCCTGGGCACCATCGCCTTGGTCTTTGGATCAAGGTCGGATGGCTAAAAATGGACGCGGTGCCGCTCCTCCCTGATTTTCATAGGAGCAGCCCGTGTCCTTTTTTTATTACCGTGACGATCTTCCCGCCGATCTCGATCTCGGCCCGGTGGTCGCCATCGATACCGAGACAATGGGGCTGAATCTGCATCGCGACCGCCTGTGCGTGGTGCAATTGTCGTCCGGCGACGGCAACGCTCATATCGTCCATTTCCCCGAAGCGCGTTGGGACTCGCCCAACCTGACCCGGCTGTTCGCCGATCCCAAGGTCACCAAGCTGTTCCACTTCGCCCGCTTCGATCTGGCGATGATCCGCCGCCATTTCGGCGTGCGCTGCCAGCCGGTCTATTGCACCAAGATCGCGTCGCGGCTGACCCGCACCAACACCGACCGCCACGGCCTCAAGGATCTGTGCCGCGATCTGGTCGGAATCGAGCTGTCGAAGCAGCAGCAATGCTCGGATTGGGGCGCGGCCTCGCTGACCGAGGAACAGATCGCCTATGCCGCCTCGGACGTGCTGTATCTGCACCAGATGCGCGCCCGTCTCGACGAACTGCTGGCACGCGAGGGCCGCACCGAGCTGGCCCAGGCCTGCTTCGACTTCCTGCCCGACCGTGCCGAACTCGATCTGGCCGGCTGGCCCGAGGAAGATATCTTCGCGCACTAAACTATCCCCCTCTGCCTAAGCGTGCCCTCCGGGCACTTGGCCGCTGCCGCAATGGCCGCAATCGCATCGTGCGTCATGTTTGACGCACGATGCTCCAGCACCTGATCTCGCCGGGCGACGCGCCCAACGTGGCCGCGTCGCCGTACCCTCGGGGAATGCAGGAAACGGACCAGATTCGCGTTTTGCCTTTCCGTCCCCCGGTGGATTCGTATAGTAGGGGGCCTTGGGCCGCCCGTCCGGCGCGACCCGGCCCCTGACTATCGGACCCAGCCATGACCGCCGCCGTCGCCTCTTCCATTGCCATCGCCCGCCGCGTGCTGACCACCGAGGCCGAGGCTTTGGGCGTCCTGGCCGAAAGCCTGGGCCATCCCTTCGACGCCGCGATTGAGGCGCTGGAGCGGGCATCGGGCCGGGTAGTGGTCACCGGCATGGGCAAAAGCGGCCATGTCGCCCGCAAGATTTCGGCGACGCTGGCCTCGACCGGCTGTCCGTCCTTTTACGTCCACCCCGCCGAGGCCAGCCATGGCGATCTGGGCATGGTCACCCGCGACGATGCGGTGGTGGCGTTGTCCAATTCGGGCGAGACGCCGGAACTGGGCGACATCATCGCCTATTGCCGCCGCTTCGACATCCCGCTGATCGGGATCACCTCGGGGGGCGACAGCACCCTGGCTCTGGCCGCCACCGTGGCGCTGGTGCTGCCCAACCACCCCGAAGCCTGTCCCAACCGCCTCGCCCCCACCACCTCGACGACGATGATGCTGGCGCTGGGCGACGCGCTCGCGATCACCCTGCTTGAGCGCAAGGGCTTTACCGCCGCCGATTTCCGCCTGTTCCATCCCGGCGGGCAGTTGGGCCGCCGTCTGCTGCGGGTCTCGGACCTGATGCATGGTGGCGAGGATTTGCCGCTGGCCGCACCCGCGGCGCCGATGAGCGAAGTCCTGTTGGTGATGACGAAAAAGAGCCTGGGCTGCGCCGGCATCGTCGATCCCGACGGGCGGCTGATCGGGATCGTCACCGATGGCGATCTGCGCCGTCACATGCGGGGGGACCTGCTGTCGCTGTCCGCCGCCGAAGTGATGAGCGCCTCTCCCAAGACGGTGCCGCCGTCGCTGCTGGCCGCCGAGGCGCTGGGGATCATGAACGCCAAGGCGATCACCAGCCTGTTCGCGGTGAATGAGGCCGGGCATCCGGTCGGCGTTCTGCATGTACACGATTGTCTGCGGGCAGGTCTGGCGTGATCGATCCGGGCGAAGCCGCCCGACGGATCCGACGGCGGCTGCGGCCGCAGCGGACTGGTCCGTTTGCCCGCTACTCCCGCTTTGTCGGGATCATGAAGATCGTGTTGCCGTCGCTGACCCTGGTGCTGCTGGCGCTACTGGTGGCCTGGCCCCGGCTGACGGTCGAGGAAAGCGGTTTCCAGATCGGGTTCGCCCGGCTGCCGTCGAAGGAGGTCGAGACCCTGGCCATGCAGAACCCGCGCTATTTCGGCATCAACGAGACCAATCGCCCCTTTGCCGTCAGCGCCGATCTGGCGACCCAGGAAAACGGCCGCAGCGACATCGTTCACCTCGACAATCCCAAGGCCGACTTCACCACGTCGAGCGGGGCCAATGTCGTGATCGAGGCGGATTCCGGTCTGTATCAGAAGGCCAGCAACACCTTGCTGCTGACCGGGAACGTCAACCTCTATCACGATTCCGGGACCGAACTGCACACCAACTCGGCAACGATCGATCTGGCCCATTCGGCGGCGCACGGCTCCGAGCCGGTCACCGGCAACGGCCCGCAAGGCCGGGTCGATGCCGCCGGATTCGACATCACCAACAAGGGGCGCACCCTGACCTTCACCGGCAAAAGCACGATGTCGTTGCGGAGCGCCGGAGCCTCTGCCAGCAAGACCAGCAAAACCGGAAAGACCCAGCCCCAGGGAGCCCCGCACCGATGAGTCCCGCGCTCCGCTTCGCCCCGTTCCTGGCCGCCGCCCTGCTGACGGCCGCCGCCCCGGCCGTCGCCCAAGGCTTCGGCATGTCCCAGGGCGGGGGCGACCAGCAGCTTCAGGTCTTTGCCGATAACGGTATCGAATGGCATTCCGAAGACCTGCGCGTCATCGCCACCGGCAACGCCCGCGCCACCCGTGGGACGATGACGGTCGATGCCGACAAGCTGACCGCCTATTACCGCCAGACCAACGGCAAGGGTGACGAGATCTGGCGGCTCGACGCCGATGGGAAGGTAACGATCCGCTCGCCCACCGATACCGCCACCGGGACCAAGGCGATCTATGACCTCGACAAGGCGGTGTTCGTGCTGAAGGGCGCGCCCGCCCGGCTGGTCACCGCCACCGACCAGTTCCAGGCCACCGAAAGCCTGGAATATTGGGAAGGGCAAAAGATGGCGGTGCTGCGCGGCGATGCCGTCGCCACCCGCGACACGCGGACGCTGAAGGCCGACGTCATCACCGCCCATTTCAAGGACAAGGCCGCCGGGCCGAGCGCTCCCCGCGCCGCCTCCCCGGCCAAAAGCGGCGGAAGTTCGACGAAAAGCAGCGGCGACAGCCTGGATTTACAACGCGCCGACGCTTATGGTCATGTCCGTCTGACCACCGCGACCGAGACCGTTACCGGCGATCGCGGCGATTACGACGCCGCCACCGAGATCGCCACCGTCACCGGCGCGGTCAAGATCGTGCGCGAGGGCGGCAACCAGTTGGAAGGCGGCTGGGCCTATGTCAATCTGAAGACCGGGATCAGCAAGCTGTTCCCCGCCCCGCCGGGAGCCGGCGGCACCACCCCGCGGGTTCAGGGTGTCTTCACTCCGAAGAAGCAGGACGAACAGGGACGGTCGGGCTTTTCCGGCCGGGTTCCCTCCAACGAGGATTTTGGCGACCGCTGATGCACACCGCACCCGACACCGATCCTGAAATCGAGAGTCCGGCCTCGCCGTCGTCGGACAGTCCCACCGTTCGCCGCCAGGGACCGAGCGGTCTGGTCGCGCGCGGCATCGGCAAACGGTTCAAGCGCCGCTCGGTGCTGCGCAACGTCTCGATCAGCGTCCAGCGGGGCGAGGCGGTCGGCCTGCTCGGCCCCAACGGCGCGGGCAAGACCACCTGCTTTTACTGCATCACCGGCCTGATCGCCCCCGATGACGGCGCGATCCTGCTCGACGATCACGACATAACCGCGCTGCCGATGTACCGCCGCGCCCGCCTCGGCATCGGCTATCTGCCCCAGGAAGCGTCGATCTTTCGCGGCCTGACCGTCGAAGGCAACATCATGGCGGTGCTGGAAGTGGTCGAGGCCGACCGCGAACGGCGCCAGCACGATCTGGAAAGCCTGCTGTCGGAATTCTCGATCGCCCATCTGCGCCACGCCCAGGCGATGGCGCTGTCGGGCGGCGAGCGTCGCCGCGTCGAAATCGCCCGCGCCCTGGCCGGGCGGCCGCATTTCATCCTGCTCGACGAACCGCTGGCCGGTATCGACCCGATCGCGGTGGCCGACATCCGCGATCTGGTGTCTCATCTGAAAGACCGCGACATCGGGGTGCTGATCACCGACCACAATGTGCGCGAGACATTGGACATCATCGACCGCGCCTACATCCTGCATGACGGGACGGTGATGATGGAAGGCAACCCCGCCGAGATCGTCGCTCACGAAGGTGTGCGCCGGGTCTATCTGGGCGAGCATTTCAGCTTGTAAGAGGGACAGAGCAGATGGCACTCGGTCCCCGCCTCGATCTCCGTCAAAGCCAGTCCCTGGTGATGACGCCGCAATTGCAGCAGGCGATCAAGCTGCTGCAATTGTCCAGCCTTGAACTGACCACCTTCATCGACCAGGAGCTGGAGCGCAATCCGCTGCTGGAGCGCGAGGAGGCCGACCGCCCGATCGAGGCGGTGGCGGTGGAACCCCGCGCCGATGCCAATGACCTGCCGGTGCTGGATTCCGCCCCGCCCGAGGCCCCGATCCTCGACGGCATGACCCCCGCCGCCGCTACCGAGGGGATGGATGTCGATGTCGACAACGTCTTCAACAATGACAGCGCGGCGGATTCGGTCGGGATGGAGGGCTATGGCCAGTGGAGCGGCAGCGGCGGCCGTCCCGATTTCGACGATGACGAATCCGGGCTCGATCAGGTCTCGGCGGGCGAAATCGGCCTGCGCGACCACCTCATTGCTCAGATCAATGTCGATATCCCCCAGCCGGGCGACCGTCTGATTGCCTTACATCTGATCGAGATGCTGGACGGGGCGGGCTATCTGACCGGCGATCTCGACGAACTGGCGGCGCGGCTGGGCTGCGCCCCCGCCCGCGTCGAAGCGGTGCTGGCCCGCGTCCAGGGCTTTGACCCGGTCGGGGTGTTCGCCCGCTCCTTAAAGGAATGCCTGGCCCTGCAATTGGCCGAGCGCAACCGGCTCGACCCGGCGATGGCGGCGATGCTCGACCATCTCGACCTGCTGGCCCGGCGCGACCTGCCCGGCCTGATGAGGGTCTGCGGCGTCGATGCCGAGGATCTGGCCGAGATGATCGGCGAGATCAAGGCGCTCGACCCCAAACCGGCGCTGCGCTTCGATCATATCGTTGCGCCCCTGGTGATCCCCGACGTGCTGATGCGCCGGGCCCAGGGTGGCGGCTGGCTGGTCGAGCTGAACTCGGACACCCTGCCCCGCGTGCTGGTCAACACCCGCTATTACACCAAGATCGCCGCCGGAGCCCGCACCAAGGACGACAAGACCTATATCAGCGAGCGGTTCCAGTCGGCCAACTGGCTGGTCAAGTCGCTCCACCAGCGCGCCACCACGATCCTGAAAGTTGCAACCGAACTGGTGCGGCAGCAGGACGCCTTTTTCCGCCTGGGCGTCAGCCATCTTCGCCCGCTGGTGCTGCGCGACATCGCCACCGCGATCTCGATGCACGAAAGCACGGTCAGTCGCGTCACCTCGAACAAATATATCGCGACGCCGCGCGGCATCTACGAAATGAAGTATTTCTTCACCCAATCGATCAATTCCGCCGATGGCGGCGACGCCCATTCCGCCGAGGCGGTGCGTCATCGAATCAAGGGATTGATCGACGCCGAAGGCAAGGATGTGCTGTCGGACGAGCGAATCGTCGAGATCCTGAAAGCGGAAAGCATCGACATTGCCCGCCGAACAGTGGCAAAGTATCGGGAGGCAATGAACATTGCCTCCTCGGTCCAGCGTCGGCGCGAAAAATCGCTGGGGATGTGACCGGGTGGCAGTCCGCTTGACTCGGACGCAAGGGGGAACTATTTTCCGCCCCTCCCCAGGGAACTCGTGGGGGCGGGGCTGTGTGCTGACCGTTGGGATCGTCCCGCGTCCGGCCTATGCCTGGGGTGCCCGCTGGGATTCGAGTCCCGCTGAATAGGTGGATTCATGGAAATCACCGACCTGATCACACCGTCTGCCGTTATTTCAAACCTGCGTGCCACGTCGAAAAAACAGGCGCTTCAGGATTTGGCGCGGCGGGCGGCCGAGATCACCGGACTGCACGAACGGGCGATCTTCGACGTCCTGCTGGAACGGGAACGACTTGGCACGACCGGTGTCGGCAATGGCATTGCCATTCCGCATGGCAAATTGCCCAGTCTTGAGCGGCTTTACGGCCTGTTCGCCCGGCTGGAACGGCCGATTCAATTCGACTCGATCGACGAACAGCCGGTCGATCTGATCTTTTTGCTGTTGGCCCCGGAATCGGCGGGTGCCGATCATCTGAAGGCCCTGGCCCGCGTCTCGCGTCTGCTGCGCGATCGGGCCGTCTGCGAAAAGCTGCGCGGCACCGATAATGCCGATGCTCTTTACGCCCTGCTGACCGAATCTCCGGCGTCGCGCGCCGCCTGACCGGCGGCGATGCGATCTTCGACTGACGCAGCAACGGTTGCGACTCTTTGACCCTTTGTCGCCATCTGCTATCCTGACCTCACCTTTGTTGAGTCGGATAGCCGGTGTCGATGAAGGGAAAGAGACTGGGTCCCGGCTGTCCGGGATCAATCCAGAGCCGAGATTCGTCAAAGCAACCGCATATCCATCATGTCCCAGACGTCCACCAAGCAGGAACAGAAGCTTCTTGCCATTTCGATTGCCGTCACCGTCCTCACCGCCATTGCCGGTGTTGCCTTCGGCCTGATCATCCAATCGCGAACCGTCATGTTCGACGCGTTCTACACCCTGATCGATTCGGTAATGACGCTGGCCGCTTTGGGCGTTTCGCGCCTGATCGCGCGGGGCGACGACCGGATGTTCCAATACGGCTACTGGCACCTTGAGCCGCTGGTCGCGCTGGTCAACGGACTGGTGCTGGCGACCGCCTGCGTCTATGCCGTGCTGGAGGGGGTGAACGGGTTGCTGTCGGGCGGACGCATCGTCGATTTCGGGCCGGGGGCGGTGTTTACCGGCATCGGTGGCGCGATCTGTCTGGCGATGTCGGCCTACATCCATATCCGCTCGGCCCACATCGAGTCCGAATTGCTGCGGATTGATGCGCGGGCCTGGCTGCTGGGCGGCGTCATCAGCCTGGGCGTCTGTATCAGCTTCGTCGTCTGCAACCTGCTGGTCGAGGCGGAATACGCCTATCTCGCGCCCTATGTCGATCCGTTCATCCTGACCCTGCTGGCGGGCTGCCTGCTGCCGATCCCGCTGCAAACGGTCTGGCGGGCCATTGGCGAGATTTTGCAGGTCGCACCGGCCGAGTTGGACCGCACCGTGCGCGAGACCGCCCGAACCGTTTCAGAGCGCCATGGCTTCGCCGCGTTCGAAAGCCACGTCATGAAAGCGGGCCGGGTCAATTTCATCGAGATCGGTCTGGTCGCCCCCTCGGGCGAGATGACCCGCAGCTTTGCCGAGCTGGATGCGATCCGCCAGGAAATCGCCGACGAGTTGGGCGGGGCCGTCCCCGGTCACTGGCTGACGGTCGATTTCACCGCCGACAAGCGGTGGATCTAAACCGCGGCCGCGCCACCGCAATAGCGGGAGACTTCATCCAGAAGCTTGCGGATCGAGATCGGCTTGGTGATGACCTGATCAAACCCTTCGTCGAGGAAACCGGCGATCGAGTCCGGATCGGCAAAGGCGGTCACCGCGACCACCGGAACCGTTCGGGTACGGTCGTCGGCGCGCAATTGCTTCAGCAGATCGACCCCCGAATGCTTGGGCAATTGGATATCCATCAAAATCAGATTGGCCTTGGCCGTCGAAGCGAGATCGACCAACCCGTCTCCATCCAACGATTTGACGGTACGAAAGCCGGCGATCCCCAACGCCTGCTCCAGCAATTTCATGTTCATCGCATTATCTTCGACGATGACAATGGTCCCCGGCATGGTCATCCCCCTTCCTGCACCAGGGATAGCCGCGACCCGACCGGCCCCCGACCGCCATTGGCTCCGTAACGGGCGACGAAGGCGGTAAATTCAGCGGACGGCAACGGCCGCTCGATCAGATATCCCTGTATTTCGTTGCAGCCATGGCTGGCCAGCATCGCCGCCTGCGCCTCGGTTTCGACCCCTTCGGCGATCGTCTTCATCCCCAGTGAATGGGCCAGCGAGATGATGGCGTTGGCAATGGCACGTCCGTCTTTGTCCTGATCGAGATCGCTGACGAAGGTGCGGTCGATCTTGACGGTATTGACCGGGAAGCGCTTCAGATAGGCCAGCGACGAATAGCCGGTACCGAAATCGTCGATCGACAACGTGACGCCGAGCCGAGCCAGGGCCCGCAAAATCTTCAGCGTCGCCTCGCCGTCGGCCATCAGCATGCTTTCGGTCAATTCCAGGTCGAGTTGGGCGGAATTGACCCCGGTATCGGCAATTGCGTCGGCAACCAGATCGGCCAGATCGGCCTCGCGGAACTGGCGGCCCGAGATGTTCACCCCCATCCGCAGTCCGTGCAGACCGAGATCATCCCAATGCCGCAACTGGCGGCAGGCGCTTTGCAGCACCCAGGTTCCAATCGGGACGATCAGCCCGGTTTCCTCGGCCACCGGAATGAACTTGTCGGGGGTGATGATCCCCAGTTCGGGGTGACGCCAGCGGATCAGCGCCTCGGCACCGACCAGACGGAAATCGATCAGACGGACCTGGGGCTGGAAGAACAGCTCGAACTGATCGGCCTTCAGCGCCGCCTTCATCGAGCGTTCAAGCGTCAGCCGCTCGGTCACCTTGAACGACATCGCCGCATCGAAGAAGCCCAGCCGCGAATCTTCCAGCCGCTTGACCGAATGCAGCGCCACCTCGGCGTTACGCAGCAGGTCGAAAGCGTCCTCGCCATCGCGGGGATAGACCGAAACACCGATATCGGCCCCGATCGTCAGTTCGGTTCCCTGGATCATGTAGGGGCGGTTCAGCGCCTCGCGAATCCGCTCGACCCCGGCCGAGACCTCGCCCGCATCGCGCAATTGCGGCAGCACCACCGCGAATTCGTCTCCGGCCAACCGGGCGGCGGTGCCATCCGGCCCGGTGTTCTGAGCCAGCCGCCGCGCCGTTTCGCGCAGCACCAGATTACCGGATTCATGCCCCAGCGAATCGTTGATGGTGGTAAAGCCGTCGAGATCGACCGTCACCACCGCAACCATCCGTGAACTGTCGTGGGCGCGGGACACGGCCAGTCCCAGCCGCTCGGCCAGCCCGGTGCGGTTGGGCAGATCGGTCAGCGGGTCGTGGTTGGCCAGATAATCGACCCGCTGGGCCAGTTGCTTGTTCTCGGACAGATCGCGCAGCGTTCCGGTGAACAGCCGACGCTTTTCCACCCGCAATTCCGAGACCGACATGTGGACGGGGAACGCGGTGCCGTCCTTGCGCCGCCCCACCGCCTCGGCTCCCACCACCGCACCGAAGCTGCGCGACAGGTAATCATGGATCGCCACGGTCAGGCGGCTGGCATCCAGTTCGGGCAGCAGCAGCGAGACGTGCGAGCCGACCACTTCGGTCAGCGAATAGCCAAAAATCCGTTCGACCGACAGGTTGGCGTTGAGCAGGGTGCCTTCCTCGTCGATGGTGACGATCCCGTCCATCACCGTGTCCATGATGGCGCGGATGCGGTGTTCGCGCGCTGCCACCGCCCGCATCGCCGCCGTCACCTCGGTGGTGTCGCGGCCGACCAGCAGCACGGCGGTATGACCTTCACGCCGCAGCGGCACCGCCGACAATTCGACGTCGCGGACCCGCCCGGCAAAGGTCACCACCTTGACCGGCATCGGATGGCCTTCCTCGCACAGCACATCCAGGCCGGATTCGAACATCGCCCGGTAATCGACATGGACGAACTCGACGAAGCGCCGCCCCTCGCACGACGACGGGGCCGGAGCCCGCAACATCCCCAGCCCGGCGGCGTTGATGCGGCGGATCACCCCGTCAACGCAGACGCAAATCAGATCGGGCGACAGTTCGACCAGATCGCGGTAGGACGCCTGATCCTTCAACAGCGCGGTTTCCAGCATCGAAACGTCGGTGATGCGGTCGATCAGCTTGAGAATCTGGGTGCCGGAGCGATAGATCGTCTCGGCATAATCGCGATAGCCGGGCTGGTCGAGCGGCCCCAGCATCTCGGTCGAGATCATTTCGGCAAAGCCGATGACGTCGTTCAGCGGCGTGCGGATATCGCGGCTCATCCGGCCCATGAACTCGGTCTTGGCCCGGTTGGCGACGTCGGCTTCGTCCTTGGCCTCGGCCAGCTTGGCGGCGGCGGCGCGCTCGGCGGTGCTGTCGTGGGAGAACAGGGCGCAGCGGTGCTGGCCCGGCACCTCGCCCGCGACGGCGCGCAGGCGGTTGGCGAACCAGTGCAGGCCGTCGGTATCCTCGAACTCGACCGTCTCGCCGCTGTTCAGCGCCTCGGCCAGATAGGCGCGGCGGTGAGCGACCAGACTGTCCGGCAGCAGGTCGAACAGCGACACCCCGATCAACTGCTCGAGCGGACGGCCAAGATAGCCTTCGGCCACCGCGTTCAGGGTCAGAATCCGCCCCTCGCTGTCGAGCAGCATCGCGACATCATGGCTGGCATCAAGCAGGGCCTGCGAGGTGCGATGCGAAGCCTCCAGCGCGCTTTGCGATTGCTGGCGTTCGATCGCATGGCGGATCACCCGGGGCAGCATCGTCAGACCGGCATCGGATTTGACGATGTAATCCTGCGCCCCGGCGCGGATCGCTTCCTGGGCGACCCGCTCGTCATCCAGCCCGGTCAGCACCACAAGCGCCTTGCTCGGCGCCTGGGTCCGCAACGCCAGGACGGATTCGATTCCCTGGGCGTCGGGCAGGCCAAGATCGGACAACAGACAATCAAAGCGGTCGAACGGTGCCAGGGTCAGCGCCTCGGCCAGGCAGGAACAAGAGCTGACCGACCAGTCCGGCATCGCATCGGCCAAAGCGATTTCTATCAACCGCCGGTCGCCGGGGTTATCTTCGATGATCAGTAATTGAGTCGAATCGTCACCTTGGCTCATGGTTTTGAAACGATGCCGGATTCGGCCGGTCTTGTAAACGTCCGGCATATGCGCAGTGTCAGAGCAGCAAACCGACCACGGCCCCCGTGATACAACTTGCAAGTGTACCCGACACGATCGACTGAGTGCCCAACCCGACGATTTCGGCGCGCCGCGACGGGGCCATCACCGTCAATCCGGCGATCAGAATGCCGAGCGATCCCAGATTGGCAAAGCCGCACAGGCCATAGGTCATAATCAGCCGCGAGCGGTCCGACAGCGCCCCTTCGGGCAGGTGGGCCAGTTGGAGATAGGCCAGCAATTCGTTCAGTACCGTCTTGGTCCCCATCAGGCTTCCGGCGGTGACCATCTCGGACGAGGGAATCCCCATCATCCACGCCACCGGGGCCATCACCCAGCCCAGCACCCGTTGCAGCGACAGCGGCTCACCCCACACCAGCGGCAAATGAGCCAGAACCCCGTTGGCGAGACTGACCAGAGCGACCAGAACCACCAGCATCGAGCAGATGCCAACCAGCAGCCGCACACCGTCCAGGGTGCCTTGCACCACCGCATCCATCGCCCCACCGCCGGGATGGGCGTCGGTCAGGCTGGCGGCGCCGGTGCGGGACTCGTCGGGGATCATGATCTTGCCGACCATGATCGCGGCGGGGACCGAAATCAGCGAGGCGGTCAGCAGATGGCCAATTGGATCGGGGATCACCCCTTTCAGAAAGGTCGCGTACAGCACCATCACCGTCCCGGCGATCGTCGACATTCCGGTCGTCATCACCAGGAACAGCTCGCCCCGCGACAATGAAGCGATATAGGGGCGGATCAGCAGCGGCGCTTCGATCATCCCAAGGAAGGCCGTGGCCGAGGCCGAAACCCCGACCGCGCCGCCGACCCCAAGCGCGCGTTCCAGCAGCCGCGAGATCGACCGCACCACCAGCGGCAAAATCCGCCAGTGATAGAGCAGCGCCGACAACGCGCTGATCACCAGCACCATCGGCAGGGCCTGGAACGCCAGCACGAACCCGGCGCTGGGATCGGTGATGCTCCACGGCGCCGGACCACCGCCGACATAGCCAAACACAAAGGCGGTCCCGGCCAGCGTCGCCGCTTGCAGCGCATCGACCGCTTCGTTCAGTGCCAGGAACAGGCTTTTCACCGCCGGAACCTTCAGCAACAGCAGGGCCAGACCGATCTGGACGGCAAGCCCGACCGCGATCAGACGCAGCGGAATCTGCCTGCGCTTTTCCGACAAAAGAATGGCAATAATGATCAGCCCGGCAAGGCCCGCGAGGCTTTGCAGCATAAAGAGTTCCCCCACTTTAACGTCAGATACGCGGGCCCGGCCCCCGTCGGAAATCCCCGCTTATTTCAGGCGTTCGAGTTGCTTCTCGACCTCGACCCGGTCGGACGATCCGGCCGGAAGCAAGGTGACGAGATGCGACAACATCGACTTCGCCTGTTCGGAATGCCCGGCGGCCAGTTCGGCCTGGGCAACGAAATAAAGGGCATCGGGCTGATCGGGTTCGTGCGCCAGCACCTGACGCAGCAGATCGACCGCCTCGGGCACCGGGCCTTGCCCTTCCTCGATCAGAATCGCGGCCAGTTCGATCCGCGGCTCGACCGCCTCTGGCAACAGCGGAATCGCCTTGCGATAAGAGTCCTTGGCCGCCTCGGTGCGGCCGATCGCCCGCTGCGACCGGGCCAGCATCGCCCAATTCTTGCCGTCGGACGGATTGGCCTTCAGCTTTTCCTCCAGCCGCGCCACCGTCGTTTCGATCATCGCAACCTGGCTGCGGATTTCGGCAATCTCGGCGGCGCGCTCGGCATAAGGCTGATCGGGCAGGTTGGGCGAGCCCATCAGGGCATACAGCCCAAAGGACAACAGCGGCAGACCCAGCGCGATCAGCCAGGACGGCCAGCCGCCGCTCCGCTCGGCCCCGGCGGCAATCGCGGCGGCACCGCTCTCGCTCGAGGTCAGCATCCGCCGCTTGATCTCGGTGCGGGCGGCCTCGGCCTGATCGGGCGACAGCAACCCACGCTCGATATCGCGGCTGATCTCGTCGAGTTGATCGCGATAGACCGCCATGTCGTAGGCCGCGCGCGACGAGGCAGCGGCGGCGGGACGCAGCAATGGCAGCAGCAGCCCCAGCATCGCCAGCGCGGTCAGTCCACCGAACAGGACCCAGATCATTGGCCGGTCTCCTTCAATAGCCGGTCAAGACGGCGCTGTTCCTCAGGGCTGAGCGGCACTTCGACCGCGGGCGTAACTGTGGTGCGACGGCGACGGCGATAGAACAGCGCCACCGTCGCCGCCGCGCCCAGCAACAAAACCGGCGGCCCCAGCCACAACGCCAGGGTCGAGGATTTGAACGGCGGCTTCAACAGGACGTAATCGCCATAGCGCTCGACCAGAAAGCGGCGAACATCGTTATCGCTGTCGCCCAGGTCGATTCGCTCGCGGACGATCAGGCGCAGATCGCGGGCCAGATCGGCGTCGGAATCGTCAATCGACTGGTTCTGGCAGACCATGCAGCGCAATTCGCGGCCCAATTCGCGGGCGCGGGCTTCCTTGGCCGGGTCCTTCAGCATTTCGTCGGGATTGACCGCCCAGGCGGGACTCGCCATGCCAAGACCGAGCAGCAGGGCGCACAGGGCAAGGTGCCTCATTTTTCCAACTCCCGGATGATCGGCAGCAAGGTCTTGCGCCAGTTTTCGGGGGTGATCGGGCCGACATGCTTATAACGGATGATGCCGTTGCGATCGACGATGAAGCTTTCCGGCGCGCCGGTGACGCCGAAATCGACGGCGGTGCGGCCGGGGGCGGGATCGCTCCCAACCCGCTGATAGGGATCGCCGTGCTTCTTCAGCCACGCCGCTCCCTGCTCGGGATCGTCACGCCAGTCGATGCCGTGGATCGGCACGTCGCTCTGCTGCTTCAACGCCATCAGGGTCGGGTGCTCCTGAACGCAGGCAATGCACCACGAGCCATAGATATTGACCACCGAGACCCGGCCTTTGAGGTCGGCGGTCGAGAGCCCGGTGTCGGCCCCGCGACCGGGCAGCGGAGCCAGCGCCATTTCGGGCACCGGGCGGTCGATCAGAACCGAGGGGATCTGGCGCGGGTCCATCGTCAGTCCCTTGAGGAACAGAGCGGTGAGGCCGACGAAGATCAGAACCGGCAGCAGATAGAGAACACGGCGCATCGGCAGCCCCCTTTGGTTACGCGGCGATCGAGCGGCTGGCGCGGGCCGGAGCCCCGATCCGGTGACGCCGGTCGGCCAGACTGATCAGACCGCCCAGCATCAGCAGCAGACCACCGGCCCACAGCCAGGGAATGCAGGGATTGAAGTAGAGCCGGGTGACATAGCCGGTCTCGGCTCCCTCCTTGCCGTCGGGGTCGCCGATCACGACGTACAGATCGCCGGTGATGCCCGAGCGGATCGCCGCCGTGGTGATCGGACGAGGCGGATTGCGATAGGCCCGCTTCTCCGGATGCATCTGGTCGATCACCGTGCCGTTCCGCGCGATCTCGAAGGTGGCGCGGCGGGCGATGTAATTGGGTCCGGGCACCGGCTCGACCCCTTTCAGGGTGACCTGATATCCGGCGATCGTGATCGTCTCGCCGATCTTCTGGGTCTGGACCTTTTCGGTGGTCCAGGCCGACGAGGCGGTCAGGCCGACAATGAACACCGCCAGCCCGAAATGGGCGACCATCATCCCCCAGGTCGAGCGCGGCAGGGCAAAGGCGCGGAACGGCGCCTGGACCGGGGCCTGGAACAGACGGATGCGATCGGCCAGATCGGCCAGCGTGCCCAGACCCAGCCAGGCGGCCAGACCCAGACCGGCGGCGCTCCACCACGGACCGGCGGCCCCGCCCTGAAGCTGCCACGTCGCCGCCGCGACCAGCACCGAAATCACCGCGACGATCTTCAGCCGCCCCAGCACGCCGGGCAGATCGCCGCGCTTCCACGACATCATCGGGGCGAGCGCCATCACCAGCACCATCGGCACCATCAGCGGCAGGAACACCGAATTGAAGAAGGGCGGGCCGACCGAAACCTTGCCGAGGTCAAAAGCATCGGCGATCAGCGGATAAAGGGTGCCCAGCAGCACCGTCGCCGCCCCGGTCGACATCAGCACGTTATTGAACAGCAGCGATCCCTCGCGCGAGATCGGCGAGAACAGTCCGCCCAGCTTCATCGAGGGAGCCCGGGCGGCATAGAGAGCCAGCGAGCCGCCGACCGCGATCACCAGCAGCAACAGGATGAACACGCCGCGCGCCGGATCGGTGGCGAAGGCATGAACCGAGGTCAGAACGCCCGAGCGGACCAGGAAGGTCCCCAGCAGCGAGAAGCCAAAGGTGATGATCGCCAGCAGGATCGTCCAGCTTTTCAGCGCGTCGCGCTTTTCGACGACAATCGCCGAATGCAGCAAGGCGGTTCCGGCCAGCCACGGCATGAACGAGGCGTTTTCAACCGGGTCCCAATACCACCAGCCGCCCCAGCCCAGCGTGTAATAGGCCCACCACGACCCCAGCACGATCCCACCGGTCAGCAGCACCCAGGCGGCCAGCGTCCACGGCCGCACCCAGCGCGCCCAGGCGGCATCGACCCGTCCTTCGAGCAAGGCGGCGATGGCAAACGAGAAGGCCATCGAGAAGCCGACATAGCCGAGATAGAGCATCGGCGGATGGAGGGCGAGACCGGGGTCCTGCAACATCGGATTGAGGCCGTTGCCGTCGAACGGCGGCGGATCGACCCGCTGGAACGGATTTGAGGTCAGCAGCAGGAACAGCAGAAAGCCGATCGAAATCATCGCCTGAACCGCCAGCGCGCGGGCCTTCAGCCCCGGCGGCAGATTCCGGCCGAACAGGGTGACCGCCAGCCCGAACAGGGCCAGGATCGTCACCCACAGCAGCAGCGAGCCTTCGTGATTGCCCCACACGCCGGCGATTTTATACAGCAGCGGCTTTTCGGTGTGGCTGTTGCTGGCGACGTTCATCAGCGAAAAGTCGCTGGTGATATAGCCATGGGTCAGCGCCGCAAAGGCGATGGCGATGAACAGGAATTGCAGGACGGTGGCCGGTCCGGCCACGGCCATCCAGGCCATCTTGCCGCGCCGGGCACCAGCCAGCGGCACCGATGCCTGGATGATGGCGACGGCCAGGGCCAGCACCAGGGCGAAATGGCCGGTTTCGGCGATCATCGGGCGTTAGTCCTTTCGTCGGAAACGTCGCATCGGAAGCAGGAGGTTCAGACCCCGCCGCTCACTTCGCCTGGGGGTCTTCCTTCCACTGCCCGGACTTTTTCAGGGCATCGGCGACGTCTTTCGGCATGTATTTCTCGTCGTGCTTGGCGAGAACCTCGGCGGCCAGGAACGTGCCATCGCCGCCCATCTTGCCTTCGACCACCACGCCCTGGCCCTCGCGGAACAGGTCGGGCAGAATCCCGGCATAGGTCACCGGAAGGGTGTGGACGAGATCGGTGACGACGAAGGTTACGCTTTTGCCGTCGCGAATGACGCTGTGATCCTGGACCAGTCCGCCGATTCGCATCCGCCGCCCCTCGGGCTGCGGCTTCGAGACCAGATCGCTCGGCGTATAGAAATAGACCAGCGAATCCGAAATCGCGGTCAGAACCAGGGTGGCGGCAGCGCCCAGCGCCAGCAGGCCAAGCAGAACGAAATAGAGGCGGCGCTGCTTGCGGGTCATGGCCCGGCTCCCGCCGCACCGCCGCGACGGTCACGCCGCGGCCCCTGAAGCTGTTCCAGTTCGGCTTCGCGGCGGCGCACCTGCCGCAACGAGATCACCAGAACGGCGGTCAACACCACCACCGAAAGACCGTAGGCGGGCCAGACATAACCGGCATAGCCACCCATGGCGAAGAGGGCGTGCAGGGACTCCATGTGTCGGTCACTCCCCTCGGGATGAAGCGTGAACCTGAGCAAGGCGCAGGACGCGGATTTTCTGGGCGGCGATTTCGGCGCGACCGCGCAACAGCAGAACGGTGACCCAATACGCCTTGAAGCCAAAGGCCATCAGCAGCAGCGGCAACAACATGCTGGGATCGATCGCCGGACCGCCCATCTTCACCACGCTGGCGGGCTGGTGCAGGGTGTTCCACCAATCGACCGAAAATTTGATGACGGGAATGTTGACCGCGCCGACCAGGGCCAGGATCGCCCCGGCCTTCGAGCCGCGCTCGGGATCGTCGAAGGCGTCGATCAGCGCCATATAGCCGAGATAGAGGAACAGCAGGATCAACATGCTGGTCAGCCGGGCGTCCCACACCCACCACGTCCCCCACATCGGCTTGCCCCACAGCGAGCCGGTGACGAGACAGAGCAGGGTGAAGGCGGCCCCGACCGGAGCGGTCGCGCGGGCCAGCAGATCGGCCAGCGGATGTTTCCAGATCAGCGCCATCGCGCTGAACACCGCCATCGCGACATAACAGACCATGCCCATCCAGGCCGACGGCACATGGACGTACATGATCCTCATGCTGTCGCCTTGCTGATAATCGGCGGGCGAACCGACCAGGGCGAACCACAGGCCGGAACCGAGGAGCAGAACGGCGAGTCCCGACGAATACGGCAGGATCGCCTTGGCCAGACGCAGGAAGCGGGCGGGATTGGCGTAGCGGTGCATGGGCCTACTTCTAACGAGGTTTGCCCGCCATTTCCAGAGGAGACGGAGGCCAAGGGCCAAAGGGCATGACGCCCGCGCCCAATCGCCCAGACTCATTACGGCCGGATCGTGCTTTTCCGTTCTTTCCAGCCGTCGCTTCATGCTATTGGGATAAGACGAAAAGGCAAACTGCTCCCGGTTTTCCCTGGAGAGTGACATGGTCGGCGACGGATCGAGTCTGGACCAAGCCCTGCGTTCGTGCGAGAGCGAACTTCTCCACCTGTCCGGGCAGATTCAGCCCCATGGCTTTTTGCTGGCGGTTCGCGACAGCGACGAGATCGTCACCCATGTCAGCCGCAACACCGCCTCTGTTCTGGGCGAGCCGCCCGAAGCATTCCTGGGCCGCCCCGTCCCCACCACCCTGCTGTGGCAATCACTGGCCGATCTGCGCGCCGCCGCAACCGAAGCCCTGAGCGGCCTGCCCGCCTTGTTCCCCAATGTCACCTCGATCGGCGGCAAACCGTGGGATTTGGCGGTCTCACGCACGGCCGAGGGATGTTTGCTTGAATTCGAGCCGGGCGGCCCGGCCCCTCCCAGCGTCACCCCCTGGATGAACGAAAGCCTGCGGCTGCTGCGCGTCCCCTCCGGTCCCGGCCAGCCCGACGCCAATTTCCGTCGCCTTGCCGAGATCGTCAGCCACCTGACCGGCTTTGGCCGGGTGCTGGTCTATCGCTTCGATGACGATTGGAGCGGCGAGGTGGTGGCCGAGGTGCTGGCCCTGCCGCTCGACAGCTATCTCGGGCTGCGCTTTCCCTCTGGCGACATTCCGGCCAATGCCCGCGCCCTGTATAGCCGCACTCGCCAGCGCTTCATCTTCGATGCCGAAGCCGCTCCCGTCGATGTGATCGGCCTTGAGGCCAACCAGACGCCACTCGATCAGGGGCCGGGAACGCTGCGCAGCGTCTCGCCGCTCCATCTCCAATATCTGCACAACATGAAGGTGCGGTCGTCCTTTTCCGCCTCGGTGATCGTCAAGGGCAAATTGTGGGGGATGGTCGCCTGCCACCATCCCGCGTTGCTGCCGCTGCCCTTGCCGGTGCGCGATCAGGTGGCGCGGGTGGTGCGTGATTTCGCCGTCGGCTACCTTGCCTTTGTCGCGGGCGAGCATCTGCGCTTCGTCGACGGCATCGACCGCGCCATCGTCGCATTGCTCGGCCCGCTTGGGCCGACGGCACAGGAAAGCGTGATCGACCGGCTGCATAATCGTGCCCCCGATTTCCTGCGGCTGGTCGGCGCGGATTCGGCGGCGGTGATGCTGGGCGACCGGGTCGAATTGATCGGCGACGGCCCCACCGCCGCCGAAGCGATCGAAATCGACCGCTGGTTTGTTGCGACCAACCCGCGCGGCTTTGTCTCGACCGCCTGCCTGTCGTCGTTGTTCCCGGCGGCCAGCGAGATGCAGGATTGCGCCAGCGGCTTGATCGGCCTGCGCGTCCCCCCCGGCAAGGCCAGGGATTCGATCTGCGCGTGTTGTGGTTCCGCCGCGAATTGCCCCGTCAAGTCCGCTGGGCCGGGAACCCGGTCAAGACCGCACCCTACAACGGGGCCGGGCCGCTGACGCCGCGCCATTCGTTCGACGTCTGGACCGAATTGGCCCATGGCCGCTCCAAGCCCTGGACCCTGGCCGATCTGCTAGCGGCGAAGACCTTCCGCGCCACCGTGTTCGGCCAGAAGAGCCTGCGCTGGGTGTAGCCTGCTGACCAGCTAGGGGTTTTTTCTCGGGAAGACGGGTTTCTCCAACCAGCGGTCCGGCGTATGATGCGCCTCGGTATCTCCGTCATGGACCCTAATTCTGATGATATTCGCCCCGGCATCCTCTGCGGCAGCTCCTTTGGCGTGCGCGCGGACAGCCCCCCGGCTCGGGATCGTCCTGGCGGTTTTCCTGTGCCTGTCGACGATGGGTTGCGTCGAAACCTTTCCCCGCGCCGAGTCCGACGACACCGGGCTGGAGGTCGTCTTCGACACCACCCGCGTC
Source organism: Magnetospirillum fulvum MGU-K5 (assembly GCF_000442515.1). GTDB lineage: Bacteria > Pseudomonadota > Alphaproteobacteria > Rhodospirillales > Magnetospirillaceae > Phaeospirillum > Phaeospirillum fulvum_B. The sequence continues at coordinate 39,641 of NZ_AQPH01000018.1, forward strand.
TCTGACTTCATCCGCCAGACCGAAGAAGGGCACAACGTCTCGCAATTCTCGTTGGGCTGGTTCATCGACACCCTGTTGATCGACATCGCCTCACGCGACGAGGACCTGTTCCGTCATTTCCATCGCGACGGATTGATGATGTCGAGCTACCTGCAAACGACGTTTCAAAACCATCCCGATCAGGAAATCGCCACCCTTGACCGGATGGCCGAGGACGGGAACCAGACGTTGCGGCTGGTGGCACGGCACGCCCTGGGCGCGCTGACCCACATCCCCAACAGCCGCGATCCCCAGGAGGTGCAGGCGGAGGAACGCCGCCTGCTGCTGGCCGAACTGATCGCCCTGCGCGAGATGCAGGAGCAAGCCCAGGACGAGTTCTCCTCGCGCTGACGGATACGTTCCGCCGACCGGAAAGGGACTCTTCCGCAGTGAAGCGGATCACTCCGATCGACGATCAGCCTTAAAATTCATCATTTCTTTTGGCAATATGATGGAAATTACTTTTTCACCATCTTTTTCGTGATCCAACATTGCCCCATCCAATATTGAAATATATATCGACATATCATGATTTGACAGCCTCGGCATTGCATCATGACAGATGATGACTTTTCTTTCCCTTATCCAACTCAGATCGCGCAGACATTCATCCAAGGCATCCCAATTGAACCCAAAATAACCGGGAAACCACAATCCATAATACATGCACTGAAAGAGGTCTGATTTATCCAAAACTTCAGGCCTCATCCGAAACAAAAAACAGTCATGAACCGCACCGGGTTCTTCAAATATAAATCTGTTCATTCCAGATTAACTCCAAGAATGATCTGAGAGCCTCGATCAATCTGATTACAGATGTTACCCACCGGAAGCCGGAACGAGGCGAGGCAGCCGGTCCTGCACCTCGCCCACGCGGTCGAAGCGGTAAAGCCCTGCCGCCCCCTCCCAACCTTGCATCCGGCGCAGGGCAAAAGCCAGCTCAAGCGGCTCGGCCGAGCCGGTGAGCCGGATCGCCTCGGCCAATAGGCGCAGCGCGTCATAGCCCTGGGCGGCCGCTTCGTCGGGGTCTGTGCCGAAGCGGGCGCGGAACCGCGCGACAAAGTCGCAATTGGCCGCAAACGGCGCGGTCGCATCGTAGAATTGAGGAACAATCACCCGCTCCAACGCCGACCCGGCCAGCGTGGTCAGACGGTTCGACGGCGCAGCCGCGACCAGGATCGGTACACTCACCCCCGCCTGCTCGGCCCGGCGCAGGAAGTCGGCGATGTCGGACGTCGGCCCGGCGATCACGATCAGGTCGGCCTCGATCGTGCGCAACCGCTCGGCCGGAACGCGGAAATCGGCCCGTCCGCTCAGATAGGGCCATTGCCAGACCGCCCGCCCTCCCTGGCCGCTCTGGCCGCTCTGGGCGATCAGAAACGCGGCGACGAGCTCTTTGCCCGGACCGTCCTCATCCCACAGCAGCGCGAGGCGGAGCGGTGCCTCTCCCCGCGATGCGGCCACGGCAAGGCCACGGGCGAACGCCGTCTGTGACGGCGCGGTCCGGATCGCATAGCCTCCCTCTCCCGCCACCGGATCGGGATTGCCCGGCCAGACGAACAGATGCAGCAGGCGGCTTCGGGCCAGGATCGGCGCGGCACGACGGGCCAGCCGGATGTCGTCATAACCGATCACGGCCGACATCGTCGGCGTGTCGGCGAAATCAAGGGCGATCCGCCGCGCCTCTGCCCAGGTGCCGGAATCGTCGCGCAGATCAAGACGGATCGGCCGCCCGCCCGCCAGACCGCCCTGATTGATCTCGTCCTGAGCCAGCCGCAACCCGTCTTCCATCCCGTCGCGGCGCCGCGCGAACGGCCAACTGACCCCGACCAGCACTTCCTCCGGCGGATCGGCAAGCGTTGCGGCACGGCGCTCACCCATCTCCTCCAGCGAACGCCATTGCGGCGCCAGACTGACGATCGCCGCCAGGATCAGCCCAGCCAGCGCCACCCAGCGGAGCCGATCGGCCATCGCCTCAATCCTTGCCCAGGATGATCGGCAACCCGCTATTGCCCGCCCCGATCACGATGGTCTTGCTGTTGGGCGACTTCGCCAGTTCCTGGGTTGCCCGGATGCCGTACCAATGCAGCAGCGAGGGATCGAGACTCTGACCCAGCGTGGTGTTGAAGACTTTCAGGCCATTCGACTCGATCCGCAGCCGCTCGGCCTCCTTCTGGGCGATCGACAGGCGATAGACATATTCGCCCTCGACCTGCTGATAGGTCATCTTGCTCTCGATCGCCTCGGCGATCCGGGGCGGCAGGCTGATGCTTTCGATCGGGACGTCATCCAGGGCGATGAAGCGGGCTTCCAGTCGCTGGCGCGATTGTTCGCTGACCCGTTCCTGGATCGCCCGCTGCGAGGTGTAGATTTCCTCGGGCTTGAACTGGCCGAATACAGTACGGACCACCGAGCGGATTTCCGGCCGCACCACGACGTTGACGTAATCCGGCCCGATCCGTTGATGCAGCAGCGGCAGTGTATCGGCGGACAGGAAATAACGAACCGAATACTGGACCCGGACAGTCAGCCCATCGATGGTCAGCGTGTCGATCGTGTCTTCGAACTGCTGCTTGCGGGCGTTGTAGATGTACATCCGGTTCACCGGCAGGATCATGTGCAATCCCTCGCGGTACACCGTGTCGATGACGGTCCCGGCTCCCAGCCGTCGCCACAGCACCCCCAATTCGCCGGGGCGGATGGTGATGACGATCAGATCGAACATCGCGACGAACAGAAAGCCCGCCAGAAACAGCGTCAGCACCAGATAAGGCGCGTTGTCGCGCACCGCCCGGTCGGCGACGAGGATACGGCGAGCGGCCCAGCGCAGCAGGCGCCTCATCGCGGCGCCTCCATCCCGCGGATTTCATTGGGGACGTAGTCGCGCAGTGTGCCGTAATCCATCCGCAGGACGCGGTCGGCGACGTGGAAGTAACGGTCGTCATGGGACACCACCACCACCGTCTTACCCGATGCCTTCAGGTCGGGCAGCAGGGTCTCGTAGAAATAGTGGCGGAAGTGGGGGTCCTGATCGGCCGCGACCTCGTCAAAGATATAGACCTCCTTGTCCTCCAGATACGACACCACCAGGGCCAGCCGTTTGCGTTGCCCGGTCGACAGGTGGGTGTTGGTGAAGCGGCCGTCGGCGAACGCCGTTTTGTGCGAAATCTCCATCAGCCGCAGCATCGCATTGACCCGCTCGGGCGCGATTTCGTGCAGCCCGTGCAGCTTGTCGAACAGGTGGAAGTCGGAAAAAATCGCCGAAAACAGGCCGCGATAGGATTGGATATTGGCCGGGCCGATCTCTTGCCCATCGACCCGGATCGCGCCCACCGTCGGCGGGTACAAGGCGGTGAACAGCTTCAAGAAGGTGGTCTTGCCGCTGCCATTGCCGCCGACCAGGAACAGAATCTCGCCGTGGCGGACCTCGCCATTGATCGGGCCGACGGTGAAGGTCCCTTTCCCATCCGGATCGACATAGGTGAAGCCGACCCCATCCAGCCGGATCGTCGTAAACGGAGCCAGCGCAACCGGCGGAGCGGACGGCGTCTCGTTCGATTTCGCCAACGTCGCGTCGAGTGTCGCCTCCAGCCGCTGGAGGTTCTCCACCGTCACATTCACCTGCGACAGCATCGGCACCATCATCACGACGTTCCCAAGCGGCCCGAAAAAAAACAGAACCGCCGAAACGATCTTGGTGACCGAACTGCCGAACGATTCCGACAGGATCGGCACGACAAAGACGATCACCCCCAACAGCAGAACGAAAAACATCTCGACGAAGACGTAATTGTCCGAGAACAGCAGCATCACATCGGTGCGAACGTCGCGGACGCGCCGGGCGTTCTCGCTGAAATCCTCGAACACATCGTCGCTTTTGCGGGTATTGAGGCGGATTTCCTTAAACCCCTTCAACAGCCCGTTCAGCGTGGTAAACAGCTCGTCTTCCTGACGCGAGGCGCTTTCCAGCCCGGCCTCATAGCCCTTGCGATCCTTCAGATAGATGCTGGCCCCCCCGGCGATCAGGGCCAGGCACAGCAAAACCGCCACCGGCGACACGGTGGCGATATAGATCATCGTGAACAAGATCATCACCGCCGATTGCGCGGCGGCAAATAATGGCCGCGCCGCCTGGGCAATCGCGGCGGTGTCGCGGCTGATCCGGGCGTGAATGTCGGCCTCGCCGATCCGTTCCAGCGCCAGCAGATCGCAACGGCGGATCTTGTCGGCCAAGCGGATTCGCACGCTGCAAATCGCGGATTCGGCGATCCGGGTCGAGGCGTACAGAACATAGCGGAGCGAATAGACGAACAGGCCGAGCGAAAGGCCGAACCACACGAAATATTGCCAGGGCGGGCCGCCCCGAGACAGCGCCTCGACCCCCGCATTGATCACCGCGAGGTTAAGCGCGTTGGCAATGCCCGAGGTCGCGGTCAGCACGATCAACCGCTTGTTAAGGGCGTGGGTCTCCCCCTGCAAGAACGCAAAGATGCCGCCGCTCATCGCCCGCTCTCCCGCCGCCCGACACATCCCTAGGATGCGCCTCATTGGCGTCAAGAGTTATGATAGCGAAAGCAAACAATATGACAACCTTTGAGGTTTGTATCCGCGCTAGACACCCAAAGGGTGTAGAACGATGCCATGGCGGTGACGGCTCGCCGATTTATCGATAAAGTATCGTCAGGTCCTCGCCCGTGCCGGACGCGAGCCTTCTTGTCAGGAGCTGCCGCCATGTCGGAAAAAGTCAGCGAATCCAACGCCCCGTCAGACGTCGCGGACGAGGCCGAAAGCGACCTTGCCGCCCGCAACCAGCGCGTCGAAAAACTGGTCCGCAATCACATCCTCGCCTCGCTTGGCGTCGGTCTGGTGCCGATTCCCATCGCCGATATCGTCGGGATTCTCGCGATCAATCTCGACCTGATCAAATCGCTGTCGAAGGAATATGACGTTCCGTTCGAACAGGATCGCGGCAAGGCGATCCTGACCTCGCTGTTGGGCGGATTGTTTCCCGTCGCGGTCGGGGGCACGGTGATCAGCCTGCTGAAATTCATCCCCATCGTCGGCCAGACTACCGGCGCGGTGGCGCTGCCGGTGCTGGCTGGGGCGGCGACCTATGCCGTCGGCAAGGTGTTCGTCCGCCATTACGAGGCGGGGGGAAGCATCTTCGATCTCGATACGGCGAAGGTGAAGGACTACTTCTCCAAGCAGTTCGGCATCGGCAAGAAGGTTGCCGCCGACCTGAAGAACAGCGACTCCTCGGCCGCCGCCTGATCCCGGCCCACGCCGGTCCCGCGCGCGGGTCGCGTCGCGGGACCGGCGGTACGGGCGCGGCGGTCGGCGGCGTCGCCCCTAATAGCCCCGGTAGTAATAGTAACGGGGCGGCGGAGGCGGGGGCGCGTAGTAAACCTGCGGAGGCGGCGCGTAATAGACCGGCGGAGGCGCATAGACGACTTGCGGCGGCGGCGCGTAATAGACCGGCGGGGGCGCATAGACGACGGGCGGCGGCGGGGCGTAATAGGTCTGCTCCGACGGGCCCGACATAATCGCCGCCGTGGTGCCGACAGCGGCGGCTCCCAACAGCAAGCCCAGGGCAAGATCGCGGCCATGTCTGTCGCCAGCCACGGCCGACTCAATCGGCGTTGCCACCGTCATCGCGGCGGCAAGGGCGCAAACGATAAACTTCACCTTCATGACCGGCCTTCCCAGTGCGAGAGGCAATTTCTGCCCTAAGCGGAGGAGTATAGACCTCAGTCGTTACCAATTCCGCTGCTTTATAGGAAGCGCCGCAAAAGCGGAAAAATTAAGGCGGTTTATCCGGAAGAGAACTTTGGCTGCGGCCTAGAGACATCTCCGCATCGCGCACCGTTGCGCCAGGGGCAGCCCGGCCTGTCCTTCGGATTGCAAAACCGCCGTTAGCCGGGGACCGAGGTCTTGATCTTCCAGCGTGACGAAGCCAAGCTTTTGATAATAGGGCTCATTCCATCGCACGTCCCGGAATGTCGTCAGGGTCAGCGCCGTGATCCCACGATCCGTCGCACTGTGCCGCGCCGCGTTGATCAAGGCCCGCCCGATGCCCTGGCCCTGCTGGTCGTGGTGGACCGCCATTTGCCAGATGTGCAGGGCGTCGGCGATCACTTCTCCGTTCAGAAACCCGGCCAGTCCAAAGCCTGATACCTCGGCGACAAGGGCAAGCCCATCCGCGATCAGGGCGCGATGCTGCGCCTCGGATTGCACCGTATCGTCGGCAATCCACTCCAGCCCCGGCCAGTGCCGGAATATCGCGCCGGAACTGCGCTCAATCTCCGGCAGAAAAGGGGCATCCCCGTCTGTTGCAGGTCTGATGGTGAACATCGGCCCACTTTAATCGAACGCAAGCGCGGTTGGCAGCCCCCACGCGGCCACACCCAGGACAAACGCACACAACAACAGGCCAGCACAGCTGGCATGCGTTAGAAAGACTGATGATTTTCGGGAAGAAAAGCGCCTGGCGTCCCCAAGGGGATTCGAACCCCTGTTACCGCCGTGAAAGGGCGGTGTCCTAGGCCTCTAGACGATGGGGACGGCTCGAGGCGAGGGCGACTGAATACCCGCGCTGAAAAATTAAATCAAGCGCATTGATGCATCTTTTTTAAAAAATCGTCATCGACGCCGCGCGGGGCGAGGTGGTGGCGGGCGCGCATCTCGGATACAAAGACCTCCATGTCTCTCCTGCGCTCCGTCGCCACGGTTGGTGGCCTGACCCTGCTGTCCCGCATCACCGGCCTGATGCGCGAGATGATGATCGCCCATTTCCTGGGAGCGGGGGCCGTCGCCGACGCCTTTTTCGTCGCCTTCCGCTTTCCCAACCTGTTCCGCTCGTTGTTCGCCGAGGGAGCCTTCAACGCCGCCTTCGTCCCGCTGTTCGCGAGCAAGCTGTCGGCCGAGGGTCGGACCGAAGCCCGGCTGTTCGCCGAACGCGCCTTTGCCGTGCTGGCACTGGCGCTGACCCTGTTCGTCATCGTGATGGAACTGGCGATGCCGTGGGCGATGCGCGGGCTGGCCCCCGGCTTCGACGCCACCCCGGACAAGATGGAGATGGCGGTCGCCTTCTCGCGGATCTGCTTCCCCTATCTGCTGTTCATCTCGCTGGTGTCGCTCCAGGCTGGCGTTCTGAACGCGCTCGGCCGCTTTGCCGCCGCCGCCGGAACCCCGGTGCTGCTTAATCTGACCTCGATGGCCGGGCTGTGGGCGCTGGTGCCTTATACCCCCACCGCCGGACATGCGATGGCCTGGGGCACCTTTGCCGCCGGAATCGTCCAGTTCCTCTGGCTGGTGGTCAGCCTGCGCCGCGCCGGAATGATGCTGCGCCCGGCCCTGCCCCGCCTGACCCCCGAAGTCCGGCTGTTGTTCCGCCGCATCGTGCCGGGGGCGGTGGGCGCTGGGGTCTATCAGATCAATCTGGTCATCAACACGATGATCGCCTCGACCGTCGCCGACGGCGCGGTCAGCTATCTCAATTACGCCGACCGGATCAACCAATTGCCGCTAGGCGTGGTCGGGATCGCGATCGGCACCGCGTTGCTGCCGTTACTGTCGCGGCAATTGCGCGATGGCGAGATGGCGCAGGCCCAGGACAGCCAGAACCGGGCGATGGAACTGGGCCTGCTGCTGACCCTGCCCGCCGCCGCCGCGTTCATGGTGATCGCTCAGCCGGTGGTCCAGGTTTTGTTCGAGCGCGGCAGTTTCGGCCCGACCGAGACCGCCGCCACCGCCGCCGCCCTGGTTGCCTTTGCCCTGGGGCTGCCCGCCTATGTGCTGGTCAAGGTGCTGGCGCCGGGCTTCTTCGCCCGCGAGGATACCGCCACCCCGGTCAAGATCGCCGGTCTGTGCATGGCGCTGAACGTCGCGCTCAACCTGTCCCTGGTCGGCGCGCTGGCCCATGTCGGGATGGCGCTGGCCACCGCGCTGGCCGCCTGGGCCAATGTCGCCCTGCTGGCCTGGGTGCTGTGGCGGCGGGGCTTCCTGGTCCTCGACGCCCGGTTAAAGCGCCGCGCGCCGCGCATTCTCGCCGCCGTGCTGGTGATGGCGGCGGTGTTGTGGGGAGCGCGGATCGTCCTGGCTCCACTGGCGGCAGAGGGTGCCCTGGCGGCGCTGGGAGCACTGACGGCGACGATCGCGGCAGGCGGATTGGCCTATGCCGTTGCGGTCCTGCTGTTCGGTGGAGCGAATCGGGCCGATATCAAGGGGATGATGAGGCGGCAGCGTTCTTGACGCCGTGACGCGGCAGGGTATAGGTGAAACCCTCGTTATCCTACCCGGAGTGACAGGGGCCATGCAGCGCATTTTTTCCGGCGTTCAGCCGACCGGAAACCTTCATCTCGGCAATTATCTGGGCGCGATCCGCAACTGGGTCCACCTTCAGCATGATTACGAATGTATCTTCTGCATGGTCGACATGCATGCGATCACCCTGTGGCAGGACCCCAAGGACCTGCTGCACAACACCCGCGAAGTCGCGGCGGGGATGATCGCCGCCGGGATCGACGCCGAAAAGCAGATTCTGTTCAACCAGTCGATGGTCCCCGCCCACGCTCAGCTGGCCTGGGTGTTCAACTGTGTCGCCCGGATCGGCTGGCTGAACCGGATGACCCAGTTCAAGGACAAGGCGGGGAAGCACAAGGAAAACGCCTCGGTCGGGCTTTACGCCTATCCCAACCTGATGAGCGCCGACATCCTGATCTACAAGGCGACCCACGTTCCGGTCGGCGAAGATCAGAAGCAGCACCTCGAACTGGCCCGCGACACCGCGCAGAAGTTCAACAGTGATTACGGCGTCGATTTCTTCCCCCTGCCCGAACCGCTGATTTTCGGCGCGGCACGGCGGGTGATGAGCTTCCGCGACGGCACCAAGAAGATGTCGAAATCGGACGAGTCCGATTACTCGCGCATCAACATGACCGACGATGCCGACACCATCGCCCTGAAAATCCGCAAGGCCAAGACCGATCCGCTGCCGCTGCCCGAGACGATCGAGGGATTGACCGAGCGGCCCGAGGCCGACAATCTGGTCGGTATCTTCGCTGCCCTGTCCGATCTGGAGAAGGCCGCCGTGCTGGAGCGTTTCGCGGGCAAGCCGTTCTCGGAATTCAAGCAGGATCTAACCGATCTCGCCGTTTCGGTGCTGGGTCCGATCAATGCCGAAATGAAGCGGCTGATGGCCGACCCCTCGCATATCGACGCGGTGCTGCACCGGGGCGCCGAGCGCGCCAACGCCATCGCCGAGCCGATCCTGAAGGACGTCTATGACATCGTAGGATTCCTGCGCCCGTGACTGTTCCGGCCACCGTTTCCGCCCTGTTCGTAACCCTGGGTCGCCGCGCCGCCGTGCTCGGCGCCCAGGTGCGCGCCATCCCGCGGCGGCGGTGGCCGTTGATCGGGGTTGGGGCCTTGCTCCTGACCCTGGTTGTGATCTTCCCGGTGACGATGCTGTTCATCAGCCGGGTTGACGACAATCTTGACTTTACCCCGCCGCATTCCAGCCTGGGCCAGCCCCACGCGCTGGAGGTGACGGCGGCACTGATTACCCGCGAGCTTGAGGTCAACAAGTGGCGGGCCAACGATCCGTTCTTCATTCCTGGTGGCTGGCTGCGGGCGATGCCCGCCTTCCAGATCGGGATGGTCACCGCGCTGGCTCACATCACCGGGGCGATGGCGGCGGAAAACGGCGCGGGATGGGGCCCGAACGGCTGCGAGGTCAACCTGGAACACGCCGCCGGGCTGTTGAAATATCCCGGCACGGTGTGGAAGTTCGACACCCGCAAATCGTGGATGCCGACCGCCTCGGCGGAAAAGCAGTACCGCAATGCCCAGCGGGGCATCGACGCCTACAACGCCAAGGTCGCATCCGGCATCGCGACCTATAACCGCAGCCCCGAGGCCCTGGCCCTGGTGGTCGCGGCATTGATCGGCGATCTGGACGACACCACCGCCGCCATTAACTCCCACATGGAAAAAGACCTGTCGGTAATCCTCGATTTCTCGATCACCAAGGTGTTTTACCGCAACAAGGGACGGCTTTACGCCAACGCGGTGGTGATGCGCGACATCGGCCGCGATTTCGAAGCCGTACTGGCGCAAAGCAACCTGACCGAGAATTGGGTCAAGATGGTCGAGTATCTCGCCATCGCCGCCCGGTCCAAGCCTGCGGTGGTGTGGGGAGCGCGGCCGGAATCCGGGTTCTTGCCGAACCACCTGATCGCCCAGGGCTATCCGACGCTTCAGGCCCGCCAGCTCGCGACGGGTATTCTGGCGACGCTGAACAGCCGCGAACCGCAGCAACACCCATAAAGCTTATCCCCAGACAGCTCACCGTGCCTGACGCGGGCATCGACGGAGAGGGCGCGGATGCAGATCTACCTTCCCATCGCCGAGATGTCGGTCAACGTCTTCGTCATTCTGGCGGTCGGCGGCGGGATCGGTTTTCTGTCCGGCCTGTTCGGTGCCGGAGGCGGCTTTCTGCTGACCCCGCTGCTGATCTTTCTGGGCGTCCCCCCCGCTGTTGCCGTCGGCACCGGCACCAATCAGATTGTCGCCTCCTCGGTCTCGGGGGCGCTGGCGCAATGGCGGCGCGGCAATGTCGATCTGCGGATGGGGCTGATCCTGATCCTGGGCGGCCTGGTCGGGTCGGGATTGGGGGTGATGCTGTTCCACTGGCTGCGCCGCCTCGGTCACATTGATCTGGTGATCTCGGGCAGCTATGTCGTGCTGCTGGGCGGCATCGGCGGCCTGATGGTGACGGAAAGCGTCCGCGCCCTGCTGCGCCGCCGCGCTGGAGGCGGAGCCGAGCCGATGGCCCGGCGTCATGCCCGGGGCTGGATCGACCGGCTGCCGTTAAAGGTCCGCTTTCGCCGCTCGCAGCTTTATATCAGCGCCTTGTTGCCCGCTTTGGTCGGAATCGCGGTCGGCATGATCTCGGCGATCATGGGAGTCGGCGGCGGCTTCGTGCTGGTCCCGGCGATGATTTATCTGCTGGGGATGCCGACGGCGGTGGTGATGGGAACCTCGCTGTTCCAGATCGTGTTCGTCACCGCCAACGCCACCTTTCTTCACGCCACCATCAACCACACCGTCGATGTGGTGCTGGCGCTGGTGCTGGTGCTGGGCGGCGCAATCGGGGCTCAGTTCGGAGTCCGGGTCGGTGCCCGCCTGAAGGGCGAGCATCTGCGCGCGCTGCTGGGCCTGCTGGTGCTGGCGGTCGCGGTCAAGCTGCTGGTCGATCTGTTGCTGCCGCCCGCCGAGCCGTTCTCGCTGGCGGCAGCGGTCGGAGCCATCCGATGAGACGCCCCCGCCTCCGAATCGCGGTTGGCGTGCTACTGGCCGGATTGGCGTTCGCCGCCCCGTCGCGGGCGGCCGAGGAACCGCTGGCGGTCGATCTGTCGCGCCATCTGGTCGAGATCACCACCGGCTTTTCCGGAACCGACCTGTTGCTGTTCGGCGCGGCCGAGCCGGGACGCGGCGGCGAGCCCGCCGATGTGGTGGTGGTGGTCAGCGGCCCCGAAGACAGCACCACGATCCGACGCAAGGATTCGGTCGCCGGACTGTGGATCAATACCGGCTCGGCCCGGATCAAGGGAGCTCCCGCGTTCTACCGCGTCGCCTCGACCCGCCCGCTGGAACAGGTGGCCCCGCCTGCCTTGCTGCAAAAGCTGGGGATCGGACTGGAGCGGCAAAAATTCGACATCCGGGTCGAGGATGACGGAGCCAATTCCACCGCCTATCGCGCCGCGCTGATGCGGTTGATGCAGGCGCGCGGCCAATATGGCGACCGGATCGCCACCGTCACCCGTCCGGGTCGACGGCTGTTCCGCACCGAGATCCATGTCCCCGCCACCGTGCCGGTGGGGATTTACAAGGTCGAAATCCATCTGATCGCGCAGGGACGGCTGATCGGTAGCCAGGAAACGCCGCTGGCGGTTGACCGGGTCGGGCTGGGGGCCGCGATTCACGATTTCGCCTATCGCCAGGCTGGACTGTACGGTCTGGCTTCGGTGGTGCTGGCCGCCTGTGCCGGGTGGCTGGCCGCCTGGATGTTCCGCAAAGGATAAATCTTCGAGGGGGAGATCGAATGTCGAATTGCCGTGTCTTCCTGGTCGTCGTCGACGATACGCCGGAACAGGTCGCCGCCCTGCGCTATGCCAGCCGCCGCGCCCGCTCGACCGGCGGACGGGTGGCGCTGCTGCGGGTGATCGAACCGGCTGAGTTCCAGCAATTCGCCGCGATCGGCGCTCTGATGCGCGACGAAGCCCGCGCCGGGGCGGAAACGCTGCTGACCCGGTTGGCCGCCGAGATCGAAGCGCTGTCAGGCGATATTCCCGCCTTGTATGTCCGCGAGGGCACCCCCCGCGACGAAGTGATCCGCCTGATCGCCGACGAACCGTCAATTTCGCAATTGGTATTGGCGGCCGATCCCGGCCCGGGCGGTCCGGGACCGCTGGTCACCGCTCTGACCGGACGCTATGTCGGACGGTTGCGGGTGCCGGTCACCATCGTCCCCGGCAGCCTGACCGATCCGCAGATCGACCAGATCACTTAGAAACGATAGCCCATGCCCGCGCCGAACATCACGCCGGGATAGGCCCCGGTTTCGCCGCCGGTCGGACTGTAAGCCTCGGCAACGCCACCCAAACTGAGGGCCGAGGTGACCTGATGACGCAGGCTGATGCTGAGGTTGAGGTCCGATGCCCGCGACCCGGTCGGGTTCAGCGCGGTCAGCCCCAGCGACTGGGCCGGATTGGGACTGAACCCACCCGACAATTGATTACGCCAACGCGCCCCCAGGCTGATCGCCGCCGTAGCGTCGGACCCGATCAATCCCCCGCGATAAGCGGCGGAAATATCGGCGGCGGCCTGCGCACCGTCGCTGCGCAACGAGGAGGACAGGCTGGCCTCGCTCCCCAGGCTATAGGCGACATAGCCGCCGACCGCCAACGATCCCCGCCCGCCGGAGAAGGGCAACGCCCCGGCTGACCGCGACGGCTCGGCAACGACACCGATCGAATAGCCGCCGGAACTGTACACGGAAAGACGGGATTCGCCCAGATTGGCGCGGAAGGGTTCTGCGCTGAGGGTCGAGGGAGCACCACCTGGAACGAGACGATTGCCGGTCTCCAGCGCAACGGCGGACGACGCCGTCGCGAGAAACGCCAAAACCAGAAGAGACCGAACGGGAAACATGACACGCCACACTAAACAGACTGGACATTATCGTAGCGCATCGGGCCGATTTTGTGAAGGTGGGCACGCGGTCAGACCCGGTATGCATTCCATACGACAGACGGTTTCAACGCCCGTTTCGGCAAGGGGTTGAAAGACAGCGCACCCCTCCCAACCTGCTATTCTTTAGTGTTTGCTATGCGTCGCTTTGTGACGATTCCGCGACACGCGGAGGCTTGACCCTCCTTTGCCGCGCCGCTATCGTTCCTGCAAATGCGTCTGCGATTCATTATCGTAGACTTGTACAGAAGGATGGTAACGACATGGTGGCGATTGCCTCCGCCCTTCCCGGACGATTGAGAGTGCGCGACCGGGCATGGCGTTTACCGGCCCACAACGAGGCGGTTCGCGCCGAACTCGCCGGATGGAGCGGGATCGGCTCGGCCGAGGGCAACCCGCGCGGCGGCAGCATCCTGTTGCGCTACGACCCGGCCCAAGTGCCCCCGTCCGAAATCGAAGCCCGGATCGCCGAGCGCTTCGCCATCCCGGCCCAGGCGGCACCGCGTCCGCTCGTCACCCGCCCCGCTTGGTCAAGTGACGAGTTCCTCGATT
>NZ_AQPH01000019.1 GCF_000442515.1 Magnetospirillum fulvum MGU-K5
CGCAGAGACCCGCCTATTGAGGCGGGTTTTTGCGTTTTTGGATATGGGGAAGACATGGCGCCTCCCGCCTTCAGGGTATGAGCCGTAGGCGAATAAATTGGCGCATAGCCTGACTTTGACCGGACCTGGGTTACCCCAGGTCCGGGCATTTAGGAAGGCTCAGCGACAATCCCCCGGAGGGAAATGGTCGCAGGGAAAAGACAGACACCGAAACCAAAATACAACAAAGCCCTGTCTCGCCCGAGACAGGGCTTTGTCGTGTCTAATCCATCAAAACAAAAAAACGCCGCAGCCCCCAAAGCTGCGGCGTTTTGCTGTCTCCGGCGCGCAAGCAACTTCAAACAGTGTGGCGTTCACGCCCATTTCGGTGACCTGTTCCCAGAAAAATGTGTCCGTCCTGAGGTAGAGTCCGTCGACGACAGGAGGCGGACGAATGAAGCGCAGTCGTTTCACCGAGGAACAGATCATCGGCATCCTCAAGGAGCAGGAAGCCGGGGCGAAGACGGTTGACGTGTGCCGCAAGCACGGCATCTCGGATGCCACGTTCTACAAATGGAAGGCCAAGTACGGCGGTATGGAGATATCGGAGGCCAAGCGGCTGAAGGCGCTGGAGGACGAGAACGCCCGGCTGAAGAAGTTGCTGGCCGAAGCCATGCTCGACAACGCGGTTTTGAAGGAGATTTCCTCAAAAAAATGGTGACGCCCGCCGTCAGGCGTAGCGCCGTCGCGCATGTCCGGGAGTTGTTCGGGCTGAGCGAACGTCGGGCGTGTTGCATCGTGGGGATTTCTCGGCGGGTGGTCCGTTATCGGTCGTGCCGTCCCGACGACGGAGCGATCCGCTCCCGTCTGCGGGATCTGGCGGCCAAGCGTCGGCGATTCGGCTTCCGGCGTCTTGGACTGCTGCTGGAGCGGGAAGGAATCATGCTCAGCCGCAACAAGCTGCTGCGGCTGTACCGGGAGGAAAAGCTGGCGGTGCGTCGCCGCACTGGCCGCAAGCGGGCCCTGGGAACACGAGCACCGATGGCGATCCCCATGGGGCCGAACCAACGCTGGTCGTTGGATTTTGTCTCCGACGCCTTCACCGACGGCCGACGCTTCCGCATCCTGGCCGTGGTCGATGACCATACCCGTGAGTGCCTGACCCTGGTAGCGGACACGTCACTGTCCGGCGCCCGAGTTGCTAGGGAACTGGATGCCCTGATGGCTCGGCAAGGCAGGCCGATGATGATGGTGTCCGACAACGGCACTGAGCTGACCAGCATGGCCATCCTGCGCTGGTGCCAGGAAAGCCGGGTCGAATGGCATTACATCGCACCGGGCAAGCCGACCCAGAACGCCTTCATCGAAAGCTTCAACGGTAGGCTGCGCGACGAATGCCTCAACGAGACGCTGTTCACCTCATTGAACCACGCCAGGGCGGTCCTCGCTGCCTGGAAGGAGGACTACAACCATGTGCGACCCCATACCAGCCTCGGCGGTGCCACCCCCGCCGAGATGGCCGCTCGATCCCGAACGCAACCAGGGCCGGGGCATGCCCCGGCCCTGGTTGCCATCACCGCCCATTTCGGGCATCAACACCAGACGGGACTCTATCTCTGAGCGGTAACAAATTCAGGAACAGCTCATGATCGCCGCACTCCTCTCTCTCGCGGTGGTGACCGCCGTGCCGAAGGCGGCCTTGTCCATTGAGGCCAATGAGGGACTGGAAGAACACATCGTTACCGCGCCATTGCCGCGCGGGGCCGAGATCCGGGGCCTAGTCAGCAAACGAATTGGCAGCACTCCCGACCGGATCGCGTTGTTGTTTGTCGGCAGTCCGGGACTACTCCATCTGCGGAACGAGAACGGCGCACCGAACTTCGATCTGAAGGGCAACTTTCTCGCTCGGGCCCGGCGTCATCTCAACGACGATTCGGTGACGACCGTGCTGGTCGATTGTCCCACCGACGAATGGGACGGCTGTGATGCAACATATCGCCGCTCGGCTCAATATGCCGAGGACATCACCGCCCTGATCTCGGCGCTTTTGAAAGAGCTTGGCCCGAAGCCGGTCTATGTGGTCGGAACCAGTTTCGGCACGGTCTCCAGCGCCAATCTGGCGCGGCGTTTGGGATCGAGTTTGGCCGGAGCGGTGCATACCGCGACCTTTGCCGGGACGTCCCAACACGCCTTCGAGAGTGGGATGTCCGGTTTCGATTGGGAACAGGCCACGGTGCCGCAGGTGTTCGTGCACCATATTGGCGATCCCTGCCCGGTTACGCCGTACCGCGAGCTCAAATCCTCGATCGGTGAGCTTCCGTTGATGAGTGTCCGTGGTGCCCGCGATACCAGCGGTCCCGCCTGCCAAGCGTTTAGCGAGCATGGATTCCGTGGACGCGAAGAGGCGGTGATGCGGGCGATCGCCGCCTGGATCACCCATGGGACGGTGACCCCGCTGGTGGGAGAGCCTTAGCGCCCGCTTCCTGTCCGGAATTGGTTTGGTCAGCCGTCGATTCGTTGCTATCATTTTCCAAAATGAGAAAACGATAGCGGCCTGTGCGCAAATGCTAGAGACCTTCGAGACCGTTGCCAAAGCCCTTGCCGATCCCACCCGCATCCGCATCCTGAAGCTGCTGGAACGCGGCGAATTGTGCGTGTGTCAGATCACGGCGGTGTTGGGCCTTGCCCCCGCCACCGCCTCCAAACATCTGGCTGCGCTGAAAGTCGCCGGGCTGCTGCAACAGCGTCGCGACGGCAAGTGGGTCTATTACCGCTGGGCCGAGCGCGCTCTGAACCCCTATGCCCAGGCGTTTCTGGGGCTGGTAGGGGAGTCGCTGAAGACCGACCCGACCGTGACAGAAGACGCCCGCGTTCTTGCTCAAATCTCGGCCGTCGCTTTGTCTTCGCTCTGCGCACGGGGACGCGATGCGATGCCGACCACCGACACGGAGACGATGCCATGACGAGGACAGTAACCAACGTTCTGGTCTTGTGTACCGGGAACAGCGCCCGCTCGGTACTGGCCGAAGTGCTGATCAACGCGCTGGGGGAGGGGCGATGGCGCGCCTTTAGTGCGGGCAGTCACCCGACCGGCGCGGTCAATCCGCTGACGCTGGCGGTGCTGGCGGAAAAAGGCCATGCGGTCGAAGGGCTGCGGTCGAAATCCTGGGATGAATTCGCGCTGCCGTCGGCCCCCAAGATGGATCTGGTCATCACCGTGTGCGACGCCGCCGCCGGTGAGATGTGCCCGATCTGGCCGGGCCATCCGGCAAAGCTGCATGTCGGTTTTCCCGATCCGGCGGCGGCGACGGGCAGCGAGGCCGAGCGGTTGGACAGGTTCCGCGACGTCTATGGTCAGATCGAGGCAAAAGTGCGCCGCCTGATCGCGCTGGGGGCTGACCGGGCCGGGGAGGTCTGAGACGATGAGCCGGTTCGAACGCTATCTTACCCTGTGGGTCGCTCTGTGCATCGGTGCCGGGGTGACGCTGGGGCATGTCTTTCCCGCGCCGTTCCATGCCATCGCAGGGCTAGAAGTAGCTCGGGTCAATCTCCCGGTCGCCGGTCTGATCTGGCTGATGATCGTGCCGATGCTGCTGAAGATCGACTTTGCCGCGCTGGGCCAAGTGCGGGAGCAATGGCGTGGTGTCGGCGTGACCCTGCTGATCAATTGGGCGGTCAAGCCGTTCTCGATGGCGGCGTTGGGCTGGCTGTTCATCAGTCATCTGTTCCGGCCCTATCTCCCGTCTGAACAGATCGAGTCCTATATCGCCGGGTTGATCCTGCTTGCCGCCGCCCCCTGCACCGCGATGGTGTTCGTGTGGTCGAACCTGTGCAAAGGCGAGCCGCATTTCACTCTGTCCCAAGTGGCGCTGAACGATCTGATCATGGTGGTGGCCTTCGCGCCGCTGGTTGGGATGCTGCTTGGCCTGTCGGCGATCTCGGTGCCGTGGGAGACCTTGCTGATCTCGGTCGGCCTCTACATCGTCGTTCCGGTGATCATCGCGCAGCTCTGGCGCCGGGCCTTGCTGGCGCGCGGGGCATCGGCGCTGGCCGTTACCCTGTCCCGTCTCGGGCCGCTGTCGCTGGTGGCCTTGCTGGCGACGCTGGTGTTGCTGTTCGGGTTTCAGGGCGAGCAGATTATCGCCCAGCCGCTGGTGATTGGGCTGCTGGCGGTGCCGATCACGATCC
Source organism: Magnetospirillum fulvum MGU-K5 (assembly GCF_000442515.1). Taxonomy (GTDB): domain Bacteria; phylum Pseudomonadota; class Alphaproteobacteria; order Rhodospirillales; family Magnetospirillaceae; genus Phaeospirillum; species Phaeospirillum fulvum_B. The sequence goes on from NZ_AQPH01000019.1 coordinate 4,168, forward strand.
AGGTCTATCTCAATTCCGGGCTGGCCTATTGGCTCAATCGTCGCTTTGGTGTGCCCCATTGCGTCGCCGGTCCGTCGGCGCTGATCGGAGCCAGCAATTTCTTCGAACTGGCGGTTGCCGCCGCGATCTCTCTGTTCGGCTTCGATTCCGGAGCGGCGTTGGCCACCGTCGTCGGTGTGCTGATCGAGGTGCCGGTGATGCTGTCGGTGGTCAAGATCGTCAATGCCAGCAAGGGATGGTACGAAGCCGGAGCGCGCCCCTCTTCCCCCCAATGAGGCCGACCCGCCAACAATTCGCCCGGCCCGCTCAGTTACCACATTCCTATGGTGTGACACTAAGGTCATATTGATGTAAGCTAATGCCTAAACCATATGGTCTAGTTATGCGTGTTTGGCGCGGCGATGGAACGATGGGGGATGGCATGAAGCTGACATCGATCAAAGCGAAAATCGCTATTTTCGCGGGGCTCTGTCTCATTGGAGCCATTTCGGTCCAGGTCGTTTATGGCGTCATTACCACCAAATCGGGGAATGCCCTGGTGGTCAGCCGGACCTCGGAAATCCTCGATTCCAAGACCCGCGAATCGATGAACAATCTGGCCAGCGCCCAGGCCGGTCTGTTGCGGTCAGAGTTCGATTCCGCCCTGATCGCGGCGCGAACGATGGCGCACAGCTTTGCGATGGTTGTTTCGTCCTCGGCCGAAGGGGGCGTCCCGCCCGAGTCGCGACGCCGACATATTAATGAAATCCTGTTGAACGTGCTGAAACAGAACGAGCTGTTCAACGGGACCTATACGGCGTGGGAACCCAACGCGCTTGACGGCAATGACGAAGCGTTCCGCAATCGCCGCGACACTGGAACCGATTCGACCGGGCGCTTCATTCCCTATTGGAACCGCGATCAGTCGGGCAAGATCGCGATGCAGGCCCTGGTCGAGTATGACAGCCACGACCTCCATCCCAATGGCGTGATGAAGGGGGGCTGGTATATCGGGCCTCAGACCAATGGGCGGGAAAGCGTGCTCGATCCGCTGCCCTACATCGTGCAGGGACGTCAGGTCTATCTGGCGACCTTGTCGGTGCCGATTGTCGTCAAGGGGAAGTTCCTTGGCGTCGCCGGTGCCGACTTCAACCTGGAATTCGTTCAGAAGCTGGCCCTGGACGTCAATCGCAGCCTGTTCGGCGGCAAGAACCGGGTGGTGATCCTCAGCAATATGGGCCTGATCGTCGCTGACAGCGCTCGTCCCGAACTGATCGGGCAATCCTATGCGGCGCAGTCGCAGACGTGGCAGACCGATCTGTCCACCATTCAGGCGGGCCGAAACAATTCGGAGTGGCAGGGCGATACCTTGCGCACCTTCGCGGCGATCCGGCTGGGGCGGACGGAAAAGCCGTGGTCGGTCCTGATCGAGGTTCCCCGCGATGTGGTGATGGCCGAGGCCAACACCCTGGGCCAGAGTCTGACCGAGCGCGCTTCGAGTTCGGTGATGTGGTCGGCGATCACCAGCGCCATGGTGGCCTTGGTGGCGATCGCGATTATGTGGCTGGCTGCTGGGGGAGTTGCTCGTCCGATCGTGGCGATGACCGATGCGATGAAGCGTCTGGCCGCGGGTGACAAATCGATCGAAGTTCCCTCGCGCGATCAGGTCGATGAGATCGGCCAGATGGCGCAGGCGGTCCAGGTGTTCAAAGACAATGCGATCCGCATCGAGGCATTGCAGGCCGAACAGGCCGAGGCCGCCGCCCGAAGTGCGGCGGAACGCAAGCAGGCGCGGCACAATCTGGCTGACAGTTTCGAAACCAGCGTGATGGGATTGGTCCGCGAGGTCGCCTCTTCGGCCCAGGGGATGCAGGCAACGGCACAAACGATGTCGGCGGCGGCGCGTCAGGCCAGCACCCAGGCTGGGTCGATTGCCTCGGCTGCGGATTCCGCCACCGAGAACGTCCAGACCGTCGCGTCCGCCGCCGAGGAATTGTCAGCCTCGATCACCGAGATTAATCGGCAGGTGACCGAAGCGGCAAAAATCTCGAAGACCGCGTCGGAAGAAGCGGGACGGACCAATGTGATGGTGCAGACCCTCGCTACCGCCGCCGACCGGATCGGCGAGGTGGTCAAGCTGATCAACGATATCGCGGCGCAGACCAACCTGTTGGCGCTGAATGCCACGATCGAAGCGGCGCGCGCCGGCGATGCGGGCAAGGGTTTTGCCGTCGTTGCGGGCGAGGTCAAGCACCTTGCCAACCAGACCGCCAAGGCGACCGAGGAAATCGGTAGCCAGATCAACGCGGTGCAGGAAGAAACCCGCCGCGCCGTCGCCGCGATCAAGACGATCGGCGAGGTGATCGACAATGTGCGGGAAATTTCGTCCGGCATTGCCGCCTCGGTCGAGCAGCAGGGCGCGGCGACCAAGGAAATCGCCCGCAACGTCCAGCAGGCCGCCCAGGGCACCCAGGATGTTTCGGCCAATATCGGCGGCGTCACCAATGCGGTGGTGACCACCGGGCAGGCGGCCGAGTCCGTTCTTGGGTCGGCGGATTCGCTGACGGGTAGCGCCGATCGTCTGCGGACCGAAGTGGCCAACTTCCTGGAGAGTATTCGCGGCTGAGACCGGTTTGCCGTTTTCGGCCCGCCAAGACGACGGCCTCGCTCCGGTTCACGACGGAGCGAGGCCGTTCTTTTTTGCTTATACCTCGATCTTGACCGAGCCGTCGGTGGGGGGCTCGCACAGTCCCTTGATCCGCAGGGTCAGGGCGCGGGCCTGTTCGATCTCGGCGGGATAGCGGGCGGCGGTACCGTCGCTGAGAGACTGGAGAACCCGCTCGGCCTCTCCAGCCAGGGCATTCATCCTTTGCGGGTCTCCGTTGGCAGCTTCAGTCCTCACCGCTTGCAGCAGGGACTCCAGCCGGGATTGCGCCCGAACCATCCGGGTGGCGTGATCGACCCGCGCCAGATCGCTCCGGGCCGCCGCCAGTTCGGCCAGCAGGTCTTCGGGTCGGGGGGTGCCGCGAAGGCTGTCGACCATGGTTTTTCCCTCTTTTTTGCCAGATAAAATCCCGCACCATGGCTTCCACGGAGGAGGGATGTCGATCCATGCGCAAAAAATCGTCACTTGGCAAAATATGACCGGCAACTGGGCAGTAATTGCCGGGTACCCGGCAAAAGAATCCTATTAACCCATTGTTAAAAAAGTAATTTTCACCGCCTGTACCGCTTTGCCCATGCGTGTAAGCTATGAGACGGACTGCGCTCGGGATGGGGTGGCATCGGTCCTGACGGTGGAGACAGGCAGATGGCGATGATGAATCAGTCGACGAGTTTACGGAGCGGGGATGCCCTCCCTCCTGAAACGCTGGATGACGAAACTCTGCTTGCCCGGATGAAGCAGGATGATGGCGAGGCCTATCGGGTTCTGGTCGAGCGCCATGTCGACCGGGCCTATGCCCTGGCTCTGCGGATGCTGCGCAACGTCGCCGATGCCGAGGACGTGGCCCAGGATTCGATGGTCAAGGCCTGGACCCACCGCCAGTCATGGGAACCGGGCCGCGCCCGCTTCAGCACCTGGCTGTATCGGGTGGTGGTCAATCGCTGCATTGATCTGCGCCGACTGCCCAACAATGCCAATATCGACGATGTGCCCGAACCGGCCGAACACCGTCCCGATACGGTCGACAGCCTGCACCGGCGCGAGGTCTATGGCCGCCTGGAGCAGGCGATCGGCAAGTTGCCCGATCAACAGCGGGCGGCGGTGACGCTGGCCTATTTCGAGGAAATGGGCAATGGCGAGATCGCCCAGGTTCTCGGCACCACCGTCAGCGCGGTGGAAAGCCTTTTGAAGCGGGGGCGGCAGGGGCTCCGCCACTCTTTACGGGGCTCCGAGGCCGAGTTCCGTCACCTTCTCGCTCAGGAGTAAAAATTCCCGCCTGAAACCGTCTCCCGATCCGTTCCAACCGAGAAGGCCTTCCGAACGATGGCCGGTCCCGCTTCCGGGAACATGAAGGATCAGAAGGAGACATTCCATGCCCGTCATTTCGACTAACAGCGCCTCGAATTCCGCGCTCCGCTACCTCAACCTCAATTCCTCGAACCAGTCCAGCACCCTGTCGAAGCTGGCATCGGGATCGCGCATCACCAAGGCTTCGGATGACGCCGCCGGCCTCGCCATCGGGACCCGGATTCAGTCGGACGTGACGGTGCTCAGCCAGGCTTCGACCAACGCGTCTCAGGCCAGTTCGATCCTCCAGACTGCCGATGGCGGTCTGGCGCGTATCGCCGACATTCTTCAGCGCATGAAGTCGCTGTCGACCCAGTCGAATTCCGGTACCGTCACCGATTCGGAGCGGACCTACATCCAGGCCGAATATTCCGAACTGAGCGAGGAAATCGACGGCATCTCCAAATCGACCACCTATAACGGCAATTCGCTGCTGGACGGCACCAGCGCCTTTGCCTCGGCGACCAGCCTGTCCTCGGTTTCGACCTCGGGCCTGACCGATGCGCAGGCGACGGATCTGACCGGCGTTGCCGATGCCGACACCATCACCATCACCACCACCGATGGCACCACTCCGACCTCGGTGACCTACACCATCAAAGATTCCTATGATGGCACCGCCAGCAAGGTCAGCCTGCAAGACGTCGTCGACTCGATCAATGCCGGTAATACCGCGACGCCGAAGGCGGCGAACGTCCGCGCCTCGATCACCACCGATGCCAACGGTCTCCAGCATCTGGTCCTGGCCGCCGCCAACAGCGACGAGACGATCAGCACGATCACCAACGGCACCGGCACCGCCGCCACCGCGCTCGGTCTGATCAATACCGCCGGTAAGTTGGTCGGCGCCAGCACCGGCGTTGATTTCATGGTCGGCACCTCGACCGCCGATACCATCAACGTCTCGATCAACGCGGTGACCACCGCGACCCTGGGATCGACCACGCTGAAGATCGGCTCGACCTCGGTCAGCACCCAGACCGCGGCGCAGCAGGCCAGCGACGCGCTGGATAAGGCGATTGCCCAGGTGTCGCAGGCCCGCGCCGAAATCGGTGCGACGATGTCGCGGTTCGAGTTCCGCTCCGAGACGATTTCGACCGCCTCGGAAAACCTGACCTCGGCCGAATCGGTGATCATGGATGCCGACGTCGCGGCGGAGAAGTCGCAATTGTCGTCGGACGACGTCAAGACCCAGGCGGCTATCGCCGCGTTGTCTCAGGCCAACCAGATGCCGCAGAATCTGTTGAGCCTGCTGAAGAGCTAGGACGTTAAGCCGCGCCGCCGGTTGGCGGTGAGGGGAGGGGGCGGGGCGTTGATCCCGCCCCGTTCCAACGTTTCCGCTCCGGGGAGGCTTCGCCATGACCAGCAGCGTCAGCAGTACGACATCGAGTACAAGCACCACGTCGGGCACGACCAGCTATTCGCAGAACCGCAACGAGTTCGATACCGATACCCTGGTCGAAGCGGCCTATCAGGCCAGGCTGGCGAAAGCCGATACCCTTTCGGTCAGCGTCACGAAGAACGAGACCAAGATCGCCGCCTACACCGATATGCAAACGAAGTTGCAGGCGGTGGAAACCTCGCTCAATACCCTGCGCAGCGCGCCGGGGACCAAAGGCAAAGCCTCCGACGTCTTTCTTGATCGCACCACCTATCTGACCTCGTCGACCTCGACCGCTGCCAGCGGCATTCTGTCGGCGACGGTCGAGGACGGCACCGAGATCGGCACCCATGATATCGAGGTGACCCAGGTCGCCAAGGTCGAACGTCTGGGGGGCGGCTCGGTCAGCAGCCGGTCCGACGATCTCGGCTGGACGGGAACCTTTTCCCTGGGGACGAAGGCGACCAGCGACGGGCTGAGCACGACCGGGACCCTGAGTACCGATATTTCGATCACTGCCGATATGTCGCTCGACGATATCGTCGATTCCATCAATGCCGCCAAAGCCTCGACCGGGGTCACCGCTTCGGTGGTCAAGAGTTCGGACAGCGCCTACATGATCGTTCTGTCGGGCGTTGAAACCGATCGTGACATCACCCTGTCCACCACCTCTGGCGACAATGTCCTCAACAAGCTTGGCCTGACCGACAGTGCGGGCACCAAGGTCGTTCCGCTGCAAAAGGCTCAGGGCGCGGTTCTGACGGTCGATAGCGTGCCGATCACGCGATCGAGCAATACGATTGACGATGCGATCGACGGGGTGACGCTCAATCTCTACAAGGCCGAGGCGGGCAACACCCTGTCGCTGGAGGTTGCCAACGATCTTTCCGGCATCTCGACCCAGATCAACGCCTTCGTCACCGCCTACAATGCCTTCCGCGATCTGGTCCTGACCAACCAGACCACCGGCAGCGACGGAACGGCCAGTAGTAGCGCGACGTTGTTCGGCGATTCGCTGCTGCGCAGCACGTCAAGCACGCTGCAATCAATGTTGGGAACCGCGATTGATAGCACCTCGTTGGCGACGATCGGGATCACGATGGACAGCAGCAACAAGCTGGTGGTCGACGATACAATTCTTGAAAACGCCCTGACCAATTCCCTGTCCTCGGTCCAGACCCTGTTTTCCTATCAGGCAACCACCTCGTCGGGAAATTTGAAGCTGCTGTCGCACGGCGACGGCCCCACCTCTGCCGATTTCGACCTGAAGGTAACCGTCGATGCGACGACGGGCTCGATCAGTTCGGCCTCGGTCGGGGGGGATACGTCGTTGTTCACCGTCAGCGGCAACACGATCAAAGGGGTCAAGGGCAGCATTTATGACGGGCTGTCCTTTGTCTTTACCGGCAAAGCCACCCAGACGATCTCGGTCAAGATCAGCCAGGGGATCGCCGACCGGATGTATCAGGCGATCGATACCGTTGCCAACAGTGACGACGGTCAGTTGACCGAAAAGATCAGCGGTCTCCAGGACACTAACGGCGATCTGGAAACCCGGATATCGACGATCCAGACCAACGCCGAGAGCTATCGGGATTTTCTTCTGGATAAGTACTCAAAAATCGAGGCGAAGCTGGCCAAAGCCCAATCGGTTCTCGATCTGCTTGAAGCCCTGAACAAGGCCGAAAGCTCTTCATCATAATCGTTTGACGGAGGAGTCCCATGAACCATTCGCAGCGAGCCAGCGCCGCCTATCGCACCGCCAGCATGACCGTGCCGCCGCTTCATGCCGTGGTGATGCTGTATGACGGCGTGCTGGTCCGGGTCAGGAATGCCGGTCTTGCCGCCGAGCAGGGCGATTGGGCCCGGCAGTTCGAGGAAATCACCCGCGCCATCGATCTGTTGCGCGGGCTGCTGTCGGCGCTTGATTACGATCGCGGCGGCGATGTTGCCCGGCGGTTGCAGCAGACCTACGAAGCCAACATGAAGGCGCTGATGCGGTCGGCTGGGCGTCCCGAAGCATTGGCGATGAGCCATCGCATCGAAGACGGGTTGCGCCAGTTGCGCAATGCCTGGGCCCAGATCGCCGGGGTGCCGGAAAGTCCCTCGCTGCGCGCTGTCGGCTAGTTGAGTGTGGCGGTTATCGCGCCCGGGTCATCCCGTTGCGGCCTGGGCGCGTGAGGCTCGCCCTGGCGACGGGGCGAGGACCCCCTGTATTCTCTATACGATCTGGGATAGAGTAATCGCAGCCCTGAAGGGGTGCCCTGTCCCCGCCGACGAAGAAATCGAGGCGTATAAATGACCAGAACGATCACACTGGAGGAGTTCTCCGACCTCCTCGACCGGTTGGGTGATGTCCTCGCGGATTGGCCCACCGATGACCGCACTTCCGCCGAAAGCCTGTTAGCCCAATCAGATGAGGCACGGCGTCTGCTGGCGGAGGCGGCCGAGATCGGCGATGTCTTGCGCACGTCGCAGCCCAAGGCCCCGCCTGGACTGGTCGATCGCATCCTTGCCACGTCGGGCGCGCCGTTGTCGCCGTCCGACCGGCTCAAGCGTACCGTCAGTTAGGTCGGATCGCCCCGGTTTGCCGGGGCTCCCGTTCCTTTAAGCCTACTCATCTCCCGTGTCCGATCCAGGATTCACGGGGGCGGGGTGTTTTTGCGCGCGCTTCTCCCCAAAAACACCGCCTGAGTTTGGCCGTGCGTCCGTAACAGCACAAGATAAAGACATCCGCGGCACTCTGTGCTGTCGGATGTCTTTGCGCATCCAGGGCAATCATATTCTGTTGTTTGTGGGTGTTTGGCAAATGGTGCGCCAGATATTCCAGGTGCGTCCGTAGAAGAAATCAGAGAGCGACGGATTGACTGTCGCTGGATTTCTTCAATGGGGTGCGCCATGACCGCAGCGGTCACATCCACGACGTCATCCACGACATCGACAAGTTCGACGTCCAGCTCGTCTTCTGGCCTTTCAGCCAATTACGACACGTTCTTGAAACTGCTGTGCGCCCAGTTGACCAACCAGAATCCGCTGGATCCGACCGACGCGACCCAGTTCACCAGTCAGTTGGTCCAGTATTCGAACCTGGAACAGCAGATCAAGACCAACGACAAGCTCGACACCGTGTTGTCGTCGCTGTCGTCGTCAACCTTCTCCAGCAGCGTCGGCTATCTCGGCCATGTCGTCGAGGCCGAAGGGGACAGCATCTCTGTCCAGTCGGACGGCACCGTCGATGCGACCTGGGGCTACGACCTTGACAGCAAGGCGTCCTCGGTCGCGCTGACCATCACCGATTCCGCGGGTAAGACGGTGTGGAGCGGCACCGGCGAAACCGGCAAAGGCAGCCATTCCCTCGATTGGGACGGCACCGATTCGAAGGGCAAGGCGGTCCCGGCGGGAACCTACACGCTGAAGGTGACCGCGCTCGATTCAGCCGGGGCGGCGATCGAGACCTCCACGTCGATCAAGGGGACGGTGACCGCGGTGGATTCCACCGATGGCACCACCTCGCTTGAGCTGGGCGGGACCTCCGTCTCGCTGTCGAACGTAACGCGCCTCGCGGCCTGACAGGGAGAACCGCCATGTCACTCGCCGGGGCCATGAACACCGCCGTCTCCGCGCTGAAGGCGCAAAGCCAGGCGCTGTCGATGATTTCCAACAATCTCGCCAATTCCTCGACGACGGGCTACAAGGCGGTCACCACCAGCTTTGCCTCTCTCGTCACCCAGCAATACAGCACCACTGCCTATCCGGGCGGGGGCGTCACCTCCTCGGTCCGTCAGAACGTCGATGCCCAGGGCCTGATCGAGGCGACCACGAACAGCACCGACCTTGCCCTCGATGGCAACGGCTTCTTCGTGTTGACCTACGGCAAGGACGGCAAGCAGGATTTCTATACCCGCGACGGCGAGTTCTCGATCAACGACCAGGGCTATCTGGTCCTGGGCGACAATTACTACGTCCAGGGCGCGGCGACCGACGCCTACGGCAACATCACCGGCAATATCGCCGACCCGTCGCCGGTCAAGGTCAACATCAACGACAAGCAGCCGATCCCGACGACGCAAGAGGTCATCAAGGCCAACCTTCCGGCCAGTGCCAGTACCGGCGACACCTTCTCCACCTCGATGGAGGTGTTCGACAGCCAGGGCGGGTCGAGCACGGTCGCTATGACCTTTACCAAGACCGGCACCAACGCCTGGAATTTGACCCTGGGCAGCATGGTCTCGACCACCGACGGCACTACCACCACCGGCACGCTGTCGCCCTCGACGATTGCACTGACCTTCGACGGCACCGGGAAACTGACCTCGGACGCGACCCCCGACCTGACCGCGACCTGGAGCAACGGCGCCTCGGCGACCAGCACGATCAAGCTTGATCTTGGCGACGATGGCAGCCTGACCCAGCAGAACAACGGGACCGGCATCAACATCACCAGCATCGTCGGCGATGGGGCGGTGGCGGGCAGCTATACCGGCGTCTCGTTCGGTTCGGACGGCACGGTTTACGCCAAGTACGACAACGGTCTTCAGGTGTCGATCGCCAAGCTGGCGGTCGCGACCTTCCCCAATTCCGACGGTCTGAGCGCGATGAGCAACGGCGTCTACGAGCAATCGACCACGTCGGGGGCTCACAACGTCTATTGCGTCGCGGGCGAGAACGGGACCGGGACGATCAAGTCCAGTTCGCTTGAATCCTCGAACGTCGATACCGGCGACGAATTCACCCGGATGATCGTGGCGCAGCAGGCCTATTCCGCCGCGTCGCAGGTCATCAACACCGCCAAGGACATGTACGACGATCTGATTAGCGCCGTCCGCTGACCGATTGCCGCGAAAGGATTTTCCCGATGACCAACACCCGCGACACCGCCCAGGTTATTTCCCTTTCCGAACGTCGCTTCGAACGCCGGATCGAGGAAATCCGCGAGATTCTGCCGCCCGCTCCGCCGGGCGAGACGGTCGATCCCGACCTCGACGCCCGCCAGCTTGCCGAGATTCTGGCCCAACAGATCGCCGAACTGCCCGACGACCAGCGTCGGCTGGTCCGCCGCCGGGTTTCGGTCGCGATCAGCGATCTTGAAACCCTGATCGCCGAACTGGAAGGCGATCTGGCCGCTCTGGCCGACGACCTTCGCGCCCTGAACCGTCATGACGGCGCCGTGCGGGCCTATCGCCAGGGCACGACGACCGCCGCCCACGACCATCGTTCCTGATACCTGCCGTGCCCCATTTCGAGACAAGGAGCCCCGCCATGCTTCAGACCGCCACCGCCGATCGTTCGGAGCTTGCCCGCGTCGAAACCTCGGCCCACGCCCTGCTTGAGGTGGTGACCGAACTGGCCGCCGTGATGGACGAGGAAAACCGGCTGCTGGCCGCGGGATTTCCCGCCGGTCTGGTCGCCACCTCGGACCGCAAGGGCGAACTGACCGCCGAATATGCCGATTTGTGGGATCAGGTCCGCGCCGAGGCCGCCCAGGCCCTGGCCGCCGATCCCGACTTCGTCCGCACCCTGACGCAGGCGGTGGGCGATCTGCGGCTGGTCGCCAATGAAAATCTGGCCCGGCTGGAAGCGGCGATGACGGCATCGCGGCGCCGGGTCGAGGCGGCGCTTGCGGCGCTGCACGAAGACGCCGCCGAGGGTCGGACCTATGGCGCCGACGGCGAGATGATGCTGGCCCACTTCCCCTCTGCCGGAACCAATTTTCACGCCTGATCCCGATCCTGGGGGACGGGTGGGGATTCGCGAAGGAGGCCGAAGATGTCGCTCAACGTTGCTCTGTCCACGGCGTCGCGGTCGCTGCGGGCGCTCGAAACCCAGATGGCGGTGTCGTCGGCCAATATCTCGAATGCCGATACCGATGGGTACACACGCAAATCCGCGACCAAGGTCACCGACGTCACGGCGGGGGTGGGGACCGGGGCCACGATCTCGGCGATCGTCAGCAAGGTCGATCCCTGGCTGTTGAAGAGTATCGTTGCCACCACCTCGACGAAGGAAGCGGCCTCGGTCGATGCCGATTATCTCGACCGGCTGGGCGATGCGCTGGGCTCGCTGTCCTCGGACAGCGCCAGCAGCGGCGGCACGCTGGCGACATCCTTGTCCTCGCTGTCCTCGGCCTTGACCGAACTGGCGACGACGCCCGAAAGCGCGACGCTGAAAAGCGAGGTCGTCGGCGATCTCGACGATGCGGCGGCGGCGTTGCGCACCACCTCGTCCGAGGTGCAGGGCCTGCGGCAGGCGGCGGATTCCGATATCGCCGATGCGGTCGATACCGCCAATACCGCGCTGTCGGCGATCGACGCGCTGAACGATTCGATCGTCCGCGCCAAGGCGTCGGGCCAGTCGACCGCCGATCTCGAAGACCAGCGGATGAACAAGGTGGCCGATCTGTCCGCAGTGATGGGGGTCAGCTATTTCACCCAGGCCAATGGGGCGATGGTGGTCTATACCAGCGGCGGCGCGCCGTTGCTGAACTCGAGTGTGCACACCCTGTCCTTTGACGAGGCGGGGACGGTGACCTCAAGCGCGACCTATCCCGGCGGCCTGTCCGGTATCACTCTCGACGGCACCGACATCACCAGTACGATCAAAAGCGGCAGCGTCGCCGCCCTGGTGACGATGCGCGACAAGACCTTGCCCGCGATTCAAACTCAGTTGGACAGCCTCGCCACCGGCCTGCGCGACACCATCAACAGCGTCTATAACAACGGGACCGCGTCGCCGCCGCCCAACAGCCTGAGCGGCAGCGTCACCGGACTGGATGCCGCCTCCGCTCTGACCGCGACCGGCAACCTGTCGGTTGCGGTGACCGATTCGTCGGGCAAGACGGTCGCCGCCTCGACCTTCGACCTGTCGGGCTATTCCGATTTGGGCTCGCTGGTGTCGGCGATCAATTCCGCCGGGCTGGGGCTGACCGCCGCGATCGATTCCACCACCGGCTCGGTGTCGCTGACCGCCAACAATGCGAGCAACGGAGTCGCGCTGTCGGGCGGTTCGGTGTCGTCGCTGGACGGCACCGCTCGCTCTCCGGCGCAATCGCTGTCGGCCGCGCTGGGCCTGAACGATCTGCTGAGCGGCAGCGGCGCCGAAACGATCGCGGTCCGCTCCGACATCCTCGCCACGCCCGATCTGCTGGCGACCTCGTCGCTGAACACCGGGACGGCGGCGCTGACGGCGGGGGGCGTGGCGGTCAGCGCTGGATCGGGATCCCAGGTCCAGGCCCTGGCCGACGCGATCAATTCGGCCGGGCTGGCTGGCAAGGCCGGAAACGTGGTGTCCGGGGTCTCCAGCCGTCTGTCGGCGGCCAAGGAAGAGGCCACCAGCCAGGAAACCACCCTGTCGACCCTGACCTCGTCCTTTTCGTCGAAATACGGCGTCAATGTCGATGAAGAGAGCGCGACGATTTCGGCGCTGGAAAATTCCTATTCCGCCTCGGCTCAGGTGATCAGCACCGCGAAGTCGATGTTCGACGCCCTGTTGCAAGCGGTGAGGTGATCATGGAACGCGTATCGACCTTCGGGCTGGGACAGACGATGCTGAGTTCGACGCTGTCGCTGCAATCGCGTCTGGCCAGGGCCGAACTGCAAAACGCCTCGGGGCTCAAGACCTCCACCTATACCGCGCTGGGGGCAACGGATTCGTCGCGGCTGGTCTCGGTCGAGGATGCGCTCACCAAGACCAAGGCCTGGTCCAGCAACACCCAAACCGTGCTGGACCGGGTCGAGGTGATGTACAACAGTGTCGGCAGCATCGCCGACAAGATGACCTCGCTGCGCAGCACCCTCTCGACCGCGATGTCAGACACCAATTCGACGACGGATTACGCCGCCCTTGGCGACGATCTGCTCGACGATCTCTCTGCGCTGATGAACGTGCAGGTCGATGGCCGCTATCTGTTCGGCGGCAGCCGCACCGACACCGCCCCGGTGGATGTCTCGCTCTTGACCGCCGCGCCGACGACCGCCGACACCAGCTATTACCAGGGCGATTCCAGCCTGGCCTCGATCCGGGTTTCCGACGACCAGACGATCACCTATGGCGTTACCGCCGACACTTCGGGGTTCGAGAAAGCGTTGCGTGCCGCCAACATGCTGAAAGACATCTCGTCGTCGGCAACGTCGACGTCCTCGGTCGATTCGTCGAAGGTCAAGGCGGCCTATGACCTTGCCACCGATGCGCTGAAGGATCTGCTGAAGACCCAGGGGGGGCTGTCGCTGTCGTCAAGCCGTCTGGAAGCGGTCAAGACCACCCAGGACAATGCGGTGACGATGCTGACCGATCGCGTCAGTGATTTGAAGTCGGTCGATGTCGCCGAAGTCTCGGTAACGATCTCCCAGCTTCAGAACACGCTGGAAGCCTCGTATTCGGCTTTGGGCAAGATCACCAGCCTGTCGCTGGTCAAGTACCTGTAGCCCGCTCCGGCGGCGAAGCCGGGGCATCCGCCGTTTCAGTCTGAGAGTTCGGCCAGCAGCCGCTTGCCCTGCTTGTGGCTGGCCACCCAGCGGCGGGCCAGGACAAAGAGCGCGGCCCCGCTCGCCACCCCGCTGGCGCTTGCCAGGAAATCCTCCAGCGCGGCATGTCGTCCGGGCACGAAAGTCTGCCCCAACTCCATCACCCCGGCATAAAGCGCAAGGGCGGCCACCACCGCCGCAAGGCCAAAGCGCCCGGCATAGGCGAAGGCGATGATCGCGGTTGCCCCCATATAGGCAACGCAATGTTCGATATGGCCGCCGATGCCGGTGCGAATCATCTCATCCCCCGGAATCCAGGAGAGGATGCACAGCAGTCCGACGCAGCCCCAGGCGGCGGCGCGGATGAGTCCGGCTGGGCGGCTCATGATCTGGTTTCCCCCGATTGCCGGAGCCGCGCTGACAGCACGATGGCCCCCTGATTTCGGCCTGACAGTAGCGGCTTGCGTCAACGAAGGCGATCACCTTCAAGCATTGCCGCAGGCGAGCAGGCACGCGGAAGGCGTCGTCCGGTGCTGCCGGTCTTTCCGGGGAGCGAACGGTGCCGTGTCTATGTTGCGATGATGTGCGAGGCGAAATCGGAAAACAGAAAGGGCTTAGCCGATTTCTCAGCTAAGCCCTTAAACTTGGTGGAGCCAGACGGAATCGAACCGACGACCTCTTGAATGCCATTCAAGCGCTCTCCCAACTGAGCTATGGCCCCTTTTTATTTCGTACCGGCGGGTTTGGGGCTCCGTCGGTGGAGGCGGAACATATTGTCTTCGGGCTGACCTTGCAAGCGAAAAATTTCGCTTTTTTTCATTATCCGAAAACGTCCGGCCTCGGGCGGGTTGGACGAGGGTTAAACCTCGTCCTCCAGCCCCTCGTCCATGTGTTCCATCACTTCGGCCATGTCGTCGTCGTCCTCGCCCAGATCCGAGGCGTCCTCGATCAGGCTGGCCTCATCTTCCTCGGCGGCATCGTCGCTCTCGACGGCGTCTTCGTCGTCGACCACGCTCTCGGCAAGGTCGTCGACCTCGGTCTCGATGATCTCGGCCGCGACGGCCGCGGGAATAGCCGCTTTATTCTCGACCGGGACGCCGCCGGCACGCCGCACCTTGAAAGGCACGTCGGGTTCGACGGTCGAGCCACATTTCGGGCAAATGATCGGAACATGCTTCAGATCATAAAAACGGCAGCCGCAGCTTTGGCAGGTGCGCTTGTGTCCCCATTCCGGCTTGGCCACCTGGCGATCCTCCTAGAACGTTGTCCGGTGATTTTGCTGTCTGGAGGGGCATTTGCCATGTTCCCCACCCTGTGTCAAAACCAATTCGTGGCAACGCTGCCGGTCTATGACGCCAGCGTGGCTTGTGATAGAGCTTTGGCCCCGCCGAGATCGCGGCGGCGACGGCAGGGGAGATGGGGTGATCATGGCCAAGACGCTGCATTCCGGACGGGTCCGGGCGCTTTCCGGTTCGGCCCGCGTGCCGGGTGATAAATCGATCTCGCACCGGGCGCTGATGCTGGGCGCGCTGGCGGTGGGCGAAAGCGTCGTCAGCGGTTTGCTCGAAGGCGACGACGTGCTGCGCACCGCCGCCTGTATGCGGGCGCTGGGGGCCGAAATCACCCGTCACGAGGATGGGCGCTGGCATTTGTTCGGGCGCGGCGTCGGCGGTCTGTCCGAACCGGCCGATTTGTTGGACATGGGCAATTCCGGCACCGGGGCGCGGCTGCTGATGGGGCTGGTCGCCACCCATCCCTTCACCTCGTTTTTTACCGGCGATGCCTCGCTGCGGTCGCGGCCGATGCGCCGGGTCACCGAGCCGTTGGCGCGGATGGGGGCGCGGTTCTTCACCCGCGAGGGCGGTCGGCTGCCGCTGGCGGTGATCGGCACCGCGAGCCCGCTGCCGATCGAATACGAACTGCCGGTCGCCTCGGCCCAGGTGAAGTCGGCGCTGCTGCTGGCCGGGCTCAACACGCCGGGCGAGACGACGGTGATCGAGCGCGAGGCCACCCGCGATCACACCGAACTGATGTTGCGTAATTTCGGGGCCGACGTCCGGGTCGAGGCGACCGAGACTGGCGGACGGGCGATCACCGTCACCGGCTTTCCCGAACTGACCGGGCGGGAGTTCGAGGTTCCGGCCGATCCGTCCTCGGCGGCGTTCCCCGCCGTTGCCGCGCTGCTGGTCGAAGGGTCCGAAATCGTTCTGCCCGGCGTCGGCATCAACCCGCTGCGCACCGGGCTGTACCAGACCCTGCGCGAGATGGGGGCGGATCTGCATTTCGAGAACCGCCGCGATCAGGCGGGCGAGCCGGTCGCCGATCTGCGGGTCCGCGCCTCGCGGCTGAAGGGGATTGATGTCCCGGCCGAACGGGCACCCTCGATGATCGATGAATATCCGATCCTGGCGGTTGCCGCCGCCTTTGCCGAGGGCACCACCCGGATGAGCGGGCTGGCCGAACTGCGGGTCAAGGAAAGCGATCGTCTGGCGGCGATGGCGCGCGGGCTGGCCGCCTGCGGTGTTGCGGTCGAGGAAGAGGCCGATACCCTGATCGTTCACGGCAAGGGCCGCGCCCCAACCGGAGACGCCTTGGTCGCCACTCATTTCGACCACCGCATCGCGATGGCCTTCCTGGTTCTGGGGATGGCTGCCGAGCGTCCCGTCGCGGTTAACGAGGCCGAGGCGATCGATACCAGCTTCCCCGGCTTCGTCGCCCTGATGAACGGATTGGGCGCGGCGATCGGCGCGGCGGCTGACGAAGCGGTCTGACGCGGGGGGGAATGGGGCGGGGCCGGGCGAAACGTCCGGGTCCCAAGGGGCGCGGCGGATAAGGCCGCGCCCGGGATCGTCATGATCGCGTTGGCGATCAGAGCGGCTTCAGATTGACGGCGGCGGTCTTACCCTTGCGGGGGTCGCGTTCCGTCTCGAAGGTCAGCTTCTGCCCTTCGTTCAGGTTGCTGAGACCGGCGCGCTCGACCGCCGAGATGTGAACGAAAACGTCGGCGGTGCCGTCGTCGGGCTGAATGAAGCCGTAACCCTTGGTGCTATTGAACCACTTCACGGTACCAGTCGGCATTGGGGATCTCCACTTAGTAACAGTCCCGGCCCGCATGCTCTCATGCGGGGTCCGATCGATCGACCCCTCAGTGACACCGGAACCGGCGCCGGACTCCCGTAAAGGAGTCCTTTTGGTAGGTAGAAAGATCAACCAAGGATGTTCTAGCGGTTCGGAGAATACAAGCGTATTCGGAGAATGTTCTATACTCCCACCCCGCCGGATAGTCCGCCCCATAACCGTTCGAGTAGGACGCCCGCGGTGGGGTCTTACTCTGGCTGCGGCGATGCTTCGACGACGCGCGGCGTGGCTCGATAAACCTTGCCGTTCCAGCGCAGCCAATAAGCGGGGGTGCGGATGGTCGACCAGCCGCCAGCCCGCTCGGTGGTGAGATAGACCTCCTCGGGCTGGGCATAGCTCCAGCCGATCGGTTCCCACCCGGTGTTGGTCCAGCGCGCCACCATCAGCGGCCCGCCGCTGTCGGTGGCCCAGTCCGGGGAATCAAGCAGCAGAAACAGTTCGGCCTTGCCATCCTCGTCAAGGTCGATCCGACCGGCGCGGACCTGATCGGGGCCGAAGCTCAATTCGCCCGACGCACGGTAATAAGTCGGCCATTGTGCCTTCAGCACCGCGTCGATATCGGGAGGCGTCGGTTCGGGCAGCGGTTGCAACGCCACCAGAGCGGCCAACGGGCCGTCTTCCTGGGCGAGAGCATGGGAGGAGGGCACCGCCAACAGCAGTGCCGTCGCGAGGGCGGCAAGAATGCGCATGATCGGGCCGGAGCTTAGAAAATTTATGCGGTTCTGTACACCATCCGTTTTGCTCTGCGGCACGCGAAAGGATTGAGGTACACTCCCCGCACCCTGGGGGTTTGCCGACGGAGGACCTGGCGTGGGTTGCTTTCCTTCCGGCGGCTGGGATAATCCCCCCAGGCTACCGTTCTGCCGAAGGGAAATAGCATGCGACGCCTGGGCCGAGTCCTGGTCATCCTTCTTGCCGTCACTGGATTTCTGACTCTTGCCGGGATCGGTTTGTCCGGTCTGGTCGCCTATCGGCTGGCCACCGGCGGGACGACCTCTACGCCGCCTGATCGCGGAATCGTCACCCTTGATCTTGAATCCCGCTTCCGCAGCGCGCCGGACGGCGACCCGATGGCGGCGCTGTCGGGCGAGCATTCCTATGTGCTGCGTCAGGTGATCGAGGCAATCGACGCCGCCGCCGCCGATCGCCGGGTGGTCGGGCTGTTCGCGACGCAGGGGCACGCCTCGCTGGGGCTGGCCGACGGTCAGGAACTCCGCGATGCCATCACCCGCTTCCGCGCCTCGGGCAAACCGGCGGTACTGTTCGCCGAGACCTTGGGTGACGGCGGCGTCGGCACGCTGGATTACTACCTCGCCTCGGCCTTCGGTCAGGTGTGGTTGCAGCCGTCGGGCGATGTCGGGCTGACCGGAATCGTTGCCGAAAGCCCCTTCGTTAAAGGCACCCTCGATCTGCTGGGGATCAAGACCCAGTTCTTCGCCCGCCACGAATACAAATCGGCGATCGAGACCTTTACCCAAACCTCCTACAGCGCGGCGCACCGCGAGAATTTGGGCCGTCTGCTCGATTCCTGGACCGGGCAGATCGTTGCCGGGATCGCGGGCGGGCGCAAGCTGCCGGTCGAGCGGGTGCAGGCGCTGATCGGCAAGGGTCCCTATCTGCCGTCCGAGGCGCTGACCGCCGGTCTGATCGACCGCGTCGGCTATCGTGACGAGGCGTGGACCGCCGTCGCCGGGAGTGGTGACGGGGCCGCCGAGGAAATCGACATCGCCGATTACATCTCCCGTCTGCCCTCGGCGCACGGGACCAAGGTGGCGCTGATCTCTGGATTGGGCGCGATTCATCGCGGCGAATCCAGTCCCGGCTTTGACGATGACGGCGGGTTCGGGGCCGCGACCATCGCCCAGGCTTTCCGCGATGCGGTCGAGGACGATTCGGTCAAGGCGATCTTGTTTCGGATCGACAGCCCTGGCGGTTCGTACACTGCGTCCGACACGATCTGGCACGAAGTGGCGCTGGCCCGCGCCGCCGGGAAGCCGGTGGTGGTGTCGATGGGCAATGTCGCCGCGTCGGGCGGCTATTTCGTCGCGATGGGAGCCGACCGGGTGTTGGCTCAGCCCGGCACCCTGACCGGCTCGATCGGGGTGTTCACCGGCAAGGCGGTTCTGGACGAATTCTGGAGCAAGCTGGGGGTGAGCTGGGACGAACTGCATCGGGGCGATAATGCGACGATGTGGAGCATGAACCGTCCGTTCCCGCCCGAGGCCAAGGCCCGGATCGACGCGATGCTGGACGCGATCTATGCCGATTTCACCGGCAAGGCGGTCGCGGGCCGGGCCATTCCCGCCGACAAGATCGACCAGTTGGCGCGCGGCCGGGTGTGGAGCGGGTCCGACGCCCGCGAACATGGCTTGGTCGACGGGTTGGGTGGCTGGTACGAAGCGGTCGCCGCGATCCGCGAAGTCGCCAAGCTGAAGCCGGAAGACCCGGTCGATCTGGTCGCCTTCCCCGAGCCGCGCAAGCCGTGGGAGGTTCTGGCCGAAGCGGTGGCGGGTGGCTCGGTCTCAGAGCGCAAGGCCCTGGTGCGGGCGGTGTCGGTGCTCGACCCGCTGCTGGCACCGTTGGCGGCGCTGCCGACCTCGCGTGATGGCAACGGGGCCAATCTGCGGATGATGCCGGTCAGCCCGGCCGGAGCGGCCAGATGAGCGGCGGCGAGACCCGCACCGTCGTCGTGACCGGGGCGAGCCGGGGGATTGGCCATGTCATCGCCCGGCGCTTCCTGTCCGAAGGCTGGCGGGTCATCACCTGCGCCCGTGTCGATGTGCCCGAGGCCTGCCAGATCGACCGCAACTGGCTGTGTCACATCGCCGCCGATCTGGGCGACCCCGCCGGGGCCGAGGCGTTCATCGCCAAGGCCAATGCGGTGTTGGGCTCGGCCCCGCTCCATGCCCTGGTCAACAATGCCGGTGTCAGCCCCAAGACGCCCTATAAAGAGCGTCTTGGGGTGCTGAACGGCTCGATCGACGGCTGGAAGGATGTTTTCGAGCTGAATTTCTTCGCGCCGTTGCGGCTGGCGCGCGGCTTTGCCAGCGCGTTGCACCGGGGCAAGGGGGCGATCGTCAATATCACCTCGATCGCCGGGCATTATGTCCATCCCTTCGCTGGATCGGCCTATTCGACCTCGAAGGCGGCGTTGTCCGGCCTCACCCGCGAAATGGCCGCCGAGATGGCCCAGTTGGGGGTCCGGGTCAATGCCGTCGCCCCCGGCGAGATTCGCACCGAGATGATTTCCGCCGAGTACGAGGCGCTGGTGCCGCGTATCCCGCTGGAACGGATGGGAACCACCGCCGACGTCGCCGGGACGGTCTTTCAATTGTGCGGGCCTGACTTCGCTTATGTCACCGGCACCGAGGTCTTCGTCACCGGCGGCCAGCACCTGTATTAAGGGCCGCCCGCTTTATCCCTCGGCGAAGGGGTGGCCGACGACATAGGGGCGATAGGCCAGATCCTTGCCGATGATGTGGCGCATCGCCCATTTGGTCAGGATGTCGATGATCTCGGTTCGGGTCGTGGTGGTGTTGCCGCTGCGGCGGCGAAGCGTCTGGATATCGTCCAGAAGCTGGCGGTGTTCGGCCTGATGCTCGGCGAAATCGGGATAGTTACAGGCCAGCATCAGCCGTTCCTCGGTCTCGAAATGGAACTGGGCGTAATCGATCAGGTCGTTCAGCCCTTGCTCGATCATCGCCTGGGTCCCGGTTTCGAGCGACAAGCCCAGCCGGTTCAGCATGTCGATCATCGTCCGGTGTTGCAGGTCCATCAGCGGCACGCCGACGCTGAGGGTTTCGATCCATTGGGGAAGGGGCATCGCCGCGGCTCCGCTCTGGTCTGCGGTCCAGCATACCATGCCGGACGCGAGGTCGGTCCTGCTTTTGCGGTCAAGAGTGGTGGTCGGGCGACCATCACCGGGCGATCAGGATGCCCCCGGCCGAAGCGGGGGTCTGTGGCTGCGGCCACAAAGGGGGAGCCTAGCTCGGCGTGCCGAGCTTGCGCGCCGGGGTGCCCAGCCGGTGTTTCCGCTCCAGCAGATCGCGCATCGCCTCGGCGGGGAGCGGGCGGCTGAAGATATAGCCCTGGATCTGGTCGCAGCCGAGATCGCGCAGGAAGTCGAGGTCTTCCTGCCGCTCGACCCCTTCGGCCACCACGGTCAGCTTCAACGCCTTGGCCATCGCGATGATGGCATCGACGATGGCGGCATCGTTGGGATCGGCGGCGACGTCCATCACGAACGAGCGGTCGATTTTCAGCTTTTGAATCGGGAAACGCTTCAGCACCGACAGCGAGGAATAGCCGGTGCCGAAATCGTCGATGGCGCAGCCGATGCCCATTTCCTTCAGGCGCTGGACCACCGCAATCGCATTGTCGGCATCGCGCATCGCCGAGGTCTCGGTCAGTTCGAGTTCGAGCCAGCGGCTTTCCAGCCCGGTTGCGGCCAGCACCCGCTCGCACGCACCGATCAGGCGGCGGGCATATTGGAACTGGCGGCCCGACACATTGACCGCGACCGGCACCGCCGGTAGCCCGGCCAACTGCCAGTCCCGCGTCTGGCGGGTACAGGTGTCGAGCATGAACTCGCAGATGACGTCGATCAGGCCGGATTCCTCGGCGACCGGGATGAAATCGGCGGGCGAGACCGGCCCTAATTCGGGGCTGGTCCAGCGCACCAGCGCCTCCATCCCGACGATATCGCCGCTGATCAGATCGACCTGGGGCTGGTAATGGGCCGACAACTCGCCGTGATCGACGGCACGGCGCAGCCGGTTTTGCATCGACAGGGTTTTGCTGGCCCGCGTGCTCAGTTCCTTGGTGAACATCTGGAAGCTGGCGGTGCCCTGACCCTTGGCCCGTTGCAGGGCGGCGTCGGCATTCTTGATCAGGGTTTCGGCGTCTTCGCCGTCGCGGGGGAACAGGGCGACGCCGGTCGCGGCCGAGACGTCGAAATCCTGACCGGCGACCGAGACGGTGGTTTGGGCCTGGGTGTGGAGACGGTCGAGCGCGTCTTCGAGAATCCGGCGATTGTCATAGCCGGTCAGCAGCAACAGGAAGTGATCGCCCGACACCCGGGCCATGATGTCATTGGGGCCGATCGAGGCGCGGATCAGATCGGCCACCCCCATCAGCACCTGATCGCCGACATCATGCCCCATCGTCGCATTGATGACGCCCAGCCGGTCCAGTCCCAAACTGACGATCCCCAGCAGCGAGGATTGCCGCCTGGCCTCGTCGCGGGCGGTCTCGAACCGCTCCAGGAAGGCGGTGCGATTGGGCAGCCGGGTCAGTGGATCGTGATAGGCCAGGAACGACAGGCGCTGTTCGGCCAGCTTGCGGTCGGTGACGTCGATGATGACGCCGTCCCAGACGATTTCGCCACCCTCGCGCCGGGTGGGGCGGGATTGGCCGCGCAGCCAGTGGCGGCGGCCATTGGGGCCGGGCACCGAGATTTCCTCGTCAAACGGCTCCATCGCCCGGGCAGAGCGGCCCAGCCCGGTCATGAAGGCAAGACGTTCGTCGTCCGGCAACATGTCGAGAAAGCGGTCGGGCGTGGCGATCAATTCCTCGGGGCCGATGCCGAACACGGCGCGGCAGCCTTCGCTGACATAGGAAAATTCCAGCCGTCCGTCCGGCCACAACACCCGCTGAAACACGATGCCCGGCATGTTGGCGGCGATCGCGCGCAGCCGCTGTTCGGTCTCGCGCAGGGCGGCTTCGGTCTGGCGGCGGCGGGTGACATCGCGGCCGATGCCGACGAACAGGCGCTGGCCGTCAAGCCGGACTTCGCTGGTCGACAATTCAAGAGCGAAGGTGGTGCCGTCCTGATGCAGGCCGGTCAGATCGCGCGGTCCGCCGCCGACGATACTGGCGGGCGAAGTGTCGGCGGAATCGAGCAATTGGGGGTGGCGGAGCGCCGGGACCAGCAGGGCCGCCAGCGGCTGGCCGACCAGCGATTCGTCGTCACGGCCGAACAATCGCCGGGCGGCGGCGTTGGCGGAATCGATCCGCCCCTGGGTGTCGAGGATCAGGATCGAATCCTCGGCATGGTCCATCAGCATGTCGAGGCGCAGATCGGCGCGCCGTTCGTCGGTGACGTCGATCACGACGCCGATCCATTCAAGGGTGCCGTCGTCACAGCGATGGGGGATCGATTGTCCCCGCATCCAGCGCACTTCGCCCGAGGCGGTAATGGCGCGGTATTCCTCGCGGCACATCGTCACCGTCGTCGCCGAGCGGTGGATTTCGTTGATATGCGGGTCGCGGTCGGCCCAGTGGATGACGTGAAGGCAGCCCTTGGCATTGACGCCCATCGTCTGGGTCGAAAAGCCCAGGATCTCCCGCACTCCGTCGCTGAACCACGGGTAATTGATCGTGCCGTCGGGCGACAGACGGCGGAGGAAGGCGATGCCGGGAAGACAGGCGATCAGCCCCTTCAGACGCCTCTCGGTCTCGTCCGCCGATTCAGACGCCGCTGGTGCTGTGCTGGCTTCGACTCTGTCGCTCACCCTGGTTCCTTATTGCCGAATCGGGCCGCGAATGACCGACCGTCCTGGAGTGGTAATGGTATCGGTGTGTCGAGCGGCAGGCAACCGATACCCATCGGTTGGTGCGAGACGACTCGGTTTTCCTCTATTTATCACGAGGTGGAAAGAGGTCAATTTTCCCTTACAATCGCCCCCATAATCGTCGTGAAAAGGACCCGTTTCCATGGAGTGGCTAACCAACCCCGAAATCTGGCTGAGTCTGGCCACCCTGTCCTTGCTCGAGATTGTGCTCGGCATCGACAATCTGGTCTATCTCTCCATCCTCTCGAACCGTTTGCCCGTGCATCTCCGCCCGCTGGGCCGACGGCTTGGGCTGGGCTTCGCCGTGCTGACCCGGATCGCGCTGCTCGGCTCGCTGACCTGGATCGCCGGGTTGGTCGAGCCGGTCTTTTCGGTGTGGGGGCATCCGGTCAGCTGGCGCGATATCATCCTGATCGGCGGCGGCGTCTTCCTGGTCGCCAAGGCCACCCATGAAATTCATGGCAGCCTGGAAGGCGAGGATGACGAGAGCGACCGCGCTTCTCCCGAGGCGAGTTCGGTGGCTGCGGTTGCCGTTCCTGCCACCGCCGGTCTGCTCTCGGTCACCGCGCAGATCGCGGTGCTCGATATCGTCTTTTCGCTGGATTCGGTGATTACCGCCGTCGGCATGGCCAGCCACATCGAGGTGATGGTGGCGGCGGTGCTGCTGGCCGCCCTGGTGATGGTGGTCGCCTCCGGCCCGATGTCGCGGCTGATCGAACGCCACCCCACCATCAAGATGCTGGCTCTGGCTTTCCTGCTGTTGATCGGGGTGGCCCTGGTCGCCGACGGAACCGGGTTCCATATTCCCAAAGGGTATCTGTACTTCGCGATGGCGTTCTCGCTGGGGATCGAAGTGCTGAACCTGATGGTGCGCAACGGGCGGCGTAAGCCGGTCCGTCTGCGGACGCCGCTGCGGTAGGAGCTTCGCGCCGGGTCGAAGCGTGCGTTGAGCCGGGTGAGGCGCTGTGCTATCGCTCGGGTTCGCCATGGATGAGGCCCGGCGGTACGGTCCGTGGGGCAAACGGGAAACTGGAGAGAGAGATGGCTTACGTCGTCACCGAAAACTGCATCAAGTGCAAATACCAGGATTGCGTCGAGGTCTGCCCGGTCGATTGTTTTTACGAGGGGGAGAACTTCCTGGTGATCAACCCTGACGAATGCATCGAATGCGGCGTTTGCGAACCGGAATGCCCGGCCGAAGCCATCGTGCCTGATTCCGAGCCCGGTGCGGCCGAATGGGTCGAAATCGCCCGTCAGTATGCCGGGCAGTGGCCCAACATCACCCGCAAGGGTGAGGTCCCCGCCGATGCGGCCGACTGGAAGGGCAAGCCGGGCAAGAAGGGCCTGTTGTCGTCCAAGCCCGCCCGTTAACACCATTGCGGTGGCCCTGGGGAATCGGGGGGTCGATCTCCCCAGGGCCCGACCGCGAGCGGATGATTGCCCCGGCGGCCTCTGGCGGGATACGCTGCCGCGATGAGCAAGACGCCCCCCAAAGCACCGAAATCGGTTAAGCCGCCCAAACCGCCCAAGGCCTCGCGCCCCGCGGCCCGGCCCGCGCCCCTTCCGTCGAAACAAGAGATCCTGGATTTCATCCGCGCCCAGCCCGGCCGGGTGGGCAAGCGCGAATTGGCGCGTGCCTTCCGTCTGCGTGGTGACGACCGGATCGATCTGAAGGCGATCCTGCGCCAATTGGAAGGCGAGGGCGCGGTGCGGCGTGACCAGCCTCGCCGCTTCTCCAACCCCGGAACCCTGCCCGAAACCGGGGTGGTCGAGGTGATCGGCACCGATTCCGACGGCGAATTGCTGGCCCGGCCGGTGGTGTGGGAGCAAGAGGGACGGCCGCCCCGGATTTTCCTGGCTCCCTTCCGCCCCGGTCAGCCCGCGGTCGGGATCGGCGACAAGGTGCTGTGCCGCCTGCGCCGGATGCGGGACGATACCTTTGAAGGCCGTCCGATCAAGATCGTCGGCGAAGCCCGCGCCCGCGTGCTGGGGGTGTTCGAGCCGCTGCCCGATGGGTCGGGTCGAATCCGCCCGACCAGTCGGCGCGAGAAAGCCGATTACATGGTGCCCAAGGGCGAAAGCGGCGGGGCCGAAACCGGCGAACTGGTGCTGGCCGACATCTTGCCGGGGCGGCTGTACGGCCTGCGTCAGGCGGTGGTGAAGGAACGGCTGGGGCCGCTGGGCGGGCCGCGCTCGATCAGTCTGGTGGCGATCCACACCAACGACATTCCGTTCGATTTCCCCCGCGAGGCGCTGGCCCAGGCCGCCGCCGCCGGTCCGGCTCCGCTGGGAGCGCGGACCGATCTGCGCGCCGTGCCGCTGATTACCATCGACGGCGAGGACGCCCGCGATTTCGATGACGCAGTGTGGGCCGAGGCCGATACCGATCCGGGCAATCCCGGCGGCTGGCATTGCCTGGTCGCGATCGCCGACGTCTCGTGGTACGTCCGCCCCGGCGATGCGCTCGACCGCGAGGCGTTCAAACGCGGCAATTCGGTCTATTTCCCCGACCGGGTGGTGCCGATGCTGCCCGAGGATTTGTCAAACGGCTGGTGTTCGCTGAAGCCGGCCGAGGAACGCCCCTGTCTTGCCGTCGAGTTCTGGATCGACCAGAACGGCCACAAGCGCCGTCACCGCTTCCTGCGCGGGCTGATGCGCTCGGCGGCCCGGCTGACCTATGCCCGGGTCCAGGCCGCCCGCGACGGCCAGCCCGACGACGAGACCGCCCCGCTGGTCGCGCCGGTGATCGCTCCGCTGTATGGCGCGTGGGAGGCGCTGGGCCGGGCGCGCAAGCAACGCGGCGTGCTTGAACTCGATCTGCCCGAGCGCAAGGTGGTGATGAACGAGGAGGGACAGGTCGCCGGGGTGGTCGAGCGCGAACGCTTCGACAGCCATCGCCTGATCGAGGATTTCATGATCGCCGCCAACGTCTGCTCGGCCGAGACGTTGGAGAAGCAGGGCCAGCCCTGCATGTACCGGGTTCACGATCAGCCTTCGGCGGAAAAGCTCGATGGCCTGCGGGAGGTGTTGCGCGGTCTCGACCTCAAACTGGCCAAGGGGCAGGTGCTGAAGCCCGAGCATTTCAACCGCATCCTGGCGGCGGTGGCGGGAACGCCCCATGCCTCGCTGGTCAACGAAGTGATCCTCCGCTCGCAGGCGCAGGCCGCTTATTCGCCTGAAAACCTTGGGCATTTCGGGTTGGGCCTTGCCCGCTACGCCCACTTCACCTCGCCGATCCGCCGCTATGCCGATCTGCTGGTCCATCGGGCTCTGGTCGCCGGTTTGGGGCTGGGCGAGGGCGGGCTGCCTGCGGATGCGGTTGGGCAGTACGAGGAATGGGGGCAACATATTTCGGCCACGGAACGACGCGCCTCGACCGCCGAGCGCGAGGCGGTCGATCGCGCCGTCACCTTGTTCCTGGCCGACCGGGTCGGGGACGAATTCATCGGCCGGGTGTCGGGGGTGACCCGCTTTGGGCTGTTCGTAACGCTGGATGGCAGCGGGGCCGACGGGCTGGTGCCGATCTCCAGCCTGCCCGACGATTACTACGATCACGACGAGGCGCGGCATTGCCTGATCGGACGGCGCAGCCGCAAGAGCTTTCAGCTTGGCCAATTGATCGAGGTGTCGTTGCGGGAAGCCAACGTGCTGACCGGCTCGATGGTGTTCGGACTGGCCGGGCAGGGGCCGGGGCGGGCACCGCGTCGCCCCTCGTCCGCGCCGCCGCGTCGCCGGGGCCGCTGATCGCCCACGCGCCTCGGGGGGATGGAAGGAAGCAAAGATCACCGTGTCCGCGCTGCGCGCTTTCGCCGTGATGAGGAGATGGAGGGGGGGAGGCGCCGTGGCGCTTCTCGCCGTCATCGCGCTCCTGTCTTCCGC
Source organism: Magnetospirillum fulvum MGU-K5 (assembly GCF_000442515.1). Taxonomy (GTDB): domain Bacteria; phylum Pseudomonadota; class Alphaproteobacteria; order Rhodospirillales; family Magnetospirillaceae; genus Phaeospirillum; species Phaeospirillum fulvum_B. The sequence continues at coordinate 31,588 of NZ_AQPH01000019.1, forward strand.
TCCCAAGGCGCAGGCCGCCTGGGACGTTGTCGAGGCGCAACGAACCGTCGCCTATGGGCTGGCCGCGATCGTCGAGCGGCAGCTTCAGCAGGTGCCCGCCTCGGCCGTCGCCCTTGATGCGATCCGGGGGCTGGCCGATATCGACCCCCAATTCGCCGTCGTTCTTCAAGGCGGTCGGGTGCGGTTGAGCAATGCCGACCGGGTCGTTGCCGATTATCCCGCTCCCGCCGCCGACGATGTCGAATCCTGGGCCCGGCTGGTGATCAGCGCGGCGCTGGATGCGGGCGACTTGTCCCCCTTGGTGCGCGACGCCGATTCCGAACGGCTGTACCGGGCTGTCTTCGAAGGGGCCCTGGGCACTGCCGATCTGCATTCCCGTTATGCCGGAGCGGCCGAGGCGCGCGACAACCGGGCCAGCCGCAACGGGTTCGGCGGCATCGGGATCCGCTTCGAACTGATCGAGGGCGACGCGCGGATCGTCGATGTCGTCGAGGATACTCCGGCGGCGCGGGCCGGGTTGCAGGCCGATGACGTGATCGTCCTGATCGACGGCAAGCCGGTCCGTGGGCTGGAGCGGAACGAGATTTCCGCCCGCCTGCGCGGCGCGGTCGCCAGCGCCCTGATCGTGACCTTGCGCCGGGGCGGCAAGATGGTCGAAGCGAAAGTGCAACGGTCGCTGATCGTGCCCAAGACGGTGACCCAGACCCTGGACGGCGGGATCGCGATCTATCGGATCAGCAGCTTCAACCAGCGCACCGCCAGCACTCTCGAAACCAAGCTGCGCGAGACGCGCGACAGGATGGGGGCGCGGCTGAAAGGGGTGGTGCTCGATCTGCGCGGCAATCCGGGCGGGCTGCTTGATAAGGCGGTGGCGGTCGCCGATCTGTTCATCGCCGACGGAACGATCATTTCGACCCAGGGCCGTAATCCCGCCGCCGATGCCGTGCTGACCGCCCGTCCCGGCGATCTGGCCGAGGATTTGCCGGTGGTGGTACTGATTGATGGGCGTTCGGCCTCGTCGGCTGAAATCCTGGCGTCGGCCTTGCAAGATTCCGGTCGCGCCGTGCTGATCGGGACCAATTCGTATGGAAAGGGCACGGTCCAGACCGTGATTCGCCTGCCCAACGATGGCGAGATCACCCTGACCTGGTCGCGCTTTCATGCCCCCAGCGGCTATGCCCTGCATGGGCTGGGCGTGTTTCCCGCGCTGTGCACCTCGCCCGCCCAGGCCGCGTCCGAACGCGGCGACCTCGGACGGGTCGCCCGCACCTTGGCGGTGTGGCGTCACGTCGGGTTGGACGACACCGCTCTGCGCGCCCGTCTGCGCGATCTCTGCCCCCCGGCGCGACGGACCGATGCCGCCGAGGATTTGTCCCTGGCTCTGCGCCTGCTGGCCGATCCCGCCGCCTTTACCCGTGTCCTGGCGGCAGAGGCGGTGCGCGCGAAAGAGTGATCACACGATAAAATGTGATAGCCTGGAATACCCCTTATGGGTTGATTGACGGGTTGGTCGTCTAAGACGTCCTGGCTAAAGAGGAAGGCAGCGGATGCTGAGACTGGATGTCGGAACCCTGGCTTTCTCGGCGGCAACCTTATCGCTGGCCGTGGGCTTGGTCATTCTGGTGTTCGGCTGGGCCCGGCGCGGCGACCGCCGCTGGATTGCCTTTGCCGCGTCGACTGGGCTCTATGGGGCCGGTCTCATCATTATTTTGCTGCGCGACATTCTGACGATGGAGGTCGCGATCGTCCTCGGCAATCTGCTGGTGATGATGTCGGCGGTGGCGGTCCATGCCGGGGCCTGCACGTTGGCCAATCGCCGCGAAGTGTGGTGGCCGCATGGTCTGATCCTGCTCCTGTTCCTTGCCGTTGCATTCGCCAGCGTCGGCCCGTGGGACAGCGTCAATGCCCGCGTCGCCCTTGTCTCGCTTGCCCGGGCTCCGATCCTGTTTCATGCCGCCTGGATTCTGGTCCAGGCTCGCCGCGCCGATCCCACCGCCGGATCGCCGCTGATCGCAGGGGTTCTCGGCGTATGGTGCGCGGTTTTGCTGCTGCGCGGGATTGTGGTGCTGACGGTCGAGGGGCCGATCGCCGATTTCCCGACGATGGATGGAGCCCAGGCGCTCTATTACACCATCAGCAGTTTCGGCAATCTGCTGATCGCTATTGCCTTGTTGCGGATGGATGGTGAGATCGTCGCCGCTTCGCTGAAGGCTCAGGTCGCCCACCAGACCGAGGCCCTGGAGCGCCGCATCGCCCAGTATGACGCGGCGCGGCGGGTGATCCGCAGCCAGCTTGCCTTGCGCGATGCCCTGATCGACACCCTGCCCGGACCCGTCTTTGCCAAGAGCGTCGATGGCGGCTTTCTGACCGTCAATCGGGCCTTCGAACAGGCCCTGGGGCTCAGTCGCGACAGTCTGGTTGGCAAAACCAGCTTTGACTTCAACAGTTCCGATCTGGCCACCTTGCATATCGAGGCCGACCGCAAGGTTCTGCTCGACGGGGTCCCTCAGACCTATGAGGCTCCGATCCGCTTTGCCGACGGCAGTCTGCATCGGATGCTGTTCAGCAAGGCGCGCTTCCTCGATGCCGACGGCAGCGTTGCCGGGATCGTCGGCGCGATGACCGATATCACCGAATTGTCGCGAGTCACCGACGAACTACGCCGCTCCGAAACGGACTTGCGATCGATTCTCGATAACATGACCGACATCTTCTATCGCTCGGATGCCGATGGCCGGATTTCGATGCTGTCGCGCTCGGTCGAGACGGTGCTGGGCTATACCGCCTCGGAATTGCTGGGTCAGCCGACGGCGGTGGCTTTAATCGATCCCACGTTGCGATCGTCGATTCTGGCCGCGATGCTGGCGAACGGCGGCTCGGTCACCGATTACGAATTCCAGATGCGCCACAAGGATGGACATCCCGTGTGGGTTTCCGCCAGCACCCGCCTGTTCGCGGAGGGGGGCGGCCGCTTTTCCGGCAGCGAGGGCACCTTGCGCCTGATCGAGGATCGCAAGCGCGCCGAGGCGGTGTTGCAGGAAAGCCAGTCGCTGATCCAGGTGCTGCTCAATTGCTCGGTCGATGCGACGTTGCTGATCGAGGCCGACGGAACCCTGCTTGCCTGCAACGGCGTTCTGGCCGATCGGCTGGGGATTCCGGTCGAAACGATGCTGGGGAGCAATTTGTGGGACCTGTTCCCGCCCGAGACCTCGGTCACCCGCCGCATCGCCGTCGCGACGGTGATCGCGTCGGGCCGCCCCGAGCGGCTGGTCGACCGGCGCCATGGTCGGGTGTTCGACAATATGATTCACCCGGTCGTCAACAGCGAGGGGAAGGCGTTTCGAGTCGCGGTGTTCTCGCGCGATATCACCGATCAGACCGAAGCCGAGGCTCAGATCGCCCGCCACATCGCCGAGGTCCAGCGCTCGAATGAGGAACTGGAACAATTCGCCTATGTCGCCAGCCACGATCTGCGCGAACCGCTTCGGATGATCAGCAGCTATCTGTCGTTGATCGAGCGACGGTACGCCGCGGTGCTGGACGAGGATGGCCGCCAATTCCTCGACTATGCCCGCGACGGGGCGCGGCGGATGGATCGGCTGGTGCTCGATTTGCTCGATTACGCCCGTATCGAACGTGGCGGCGATCCGATTGTTCCGGTCGATGTCCGCTCGACGATCGATCAGGCGGTTCGCGATCTTGGCTCGGCCATCGCCGAATGCGATGCCCGGATTACGGTTGAGGAGCCGACCAGTCCGGCCAACGTGATGGGCGACGGGGCGCAATTGACCCGGCTGTTTCAGAATCTGGTCGGCAATGCCCTCAAATACCGTCTGCCTGACCGCGTGCCCGAGATTCGGATCGCCTGTTCCCGCCAAGGGGCCGACTGGCGCTTTGACGTCGCCGATAATGGGATCGGGATCGAACCGGCCTATTTCGACCGGATTTTCCGCATCTTCCAGCGGCTGCATCCCCAGGGGCGCTATGACGGCACCGGGATCGGGCTGGCGATTTGTAAGCGGATTGTCGATCGCCACGGTGGCCGTATCTGGGTCGAGTCCGTTCCGGGCGAAGGGTCGGTGTTTTCCTTTACGCTGCCTGCATCATAGGGGTTTCCCCCTCTGTCATTGTCTCGTCACTTGCCTTCGATAGGCCAGAGGGCCTAACCCTGCGACGATAGATAGGGGAGAGCGCGCCGATGCGTATCGCGATGGTCACCGACGCCTGGACACCGCAGCGCAACGGCGTGGTCCGGGTGCTGACGGCGTTGACCGCGACGCTGGAGGCGATGGGGCACGAGATCGCGGTGTTCGAACCGGGTGCCTTTCCCAACATTCCCTGCCCCAGTTATCCCGAAATCCCCCTGGCGCTGTTTCCCGCCGCGCGGCTGGCGGCGATGTTGGAGTCCTTTGCCCCCGATGCGGTTCACCTCGCCACCGAGGGGCCGCTGGGCTGGGCCGGGCGGTCCTGGTGTCTGGAGCGGTCGCTGCCGTTCACCACCGCCTATCACACCAAATTTCCCGATTACGTCACCGCCCGGACCGGATTGCCGCTTGAATGGTCCTATGCGCTGATGCGCTATTTTCACCAGCCGGCGGCGGCGACGCTGTGCCCATCGCCCTCGGTCTATCGGGAATTGCGCGAACGCGATTTCACCGGGGCGGTCGAATGGTCGCACGGGGTCGATACCGATGCCTTTCGCCCGCGCGGCAAGGGGCTGTTCGATCTGCCCCGTCCGGTGTTCCTTTATGTCGGACGGGTCGCGGTCGAAAAGAATCTGCCCGCCTTTCTCGACCTCGATTTGCCGGGGTCGAAGCTGGTGGTTGGCGATGGTCCGGCGCGGGCCGGGCTGATCAAGCGCTATCCCGAGGCCCATTTCCGCATCGTCAATGGCGACGACGAATTATCCCGAGCCTATAGCGATGGCGACGTGTTCGTGTTTCCCAGCCGCACCGATACCTTCGGTCTGGTGATGCTGGAAGCGCTGGCCTGTGGCGTGCCGGTCGCGGCGTTTCCGGTCACCGGCCCCCGCGACGTCGTCGGCGATGCCCCGGTTGGAGTGCTGTCCGAAGATTTGGGGCAGGCGGCGCGGGCGGCGCTGGCGCTGTCGCCCCAGCTCTGCCGCGAGCACGCCGCCCGTTTTTCCTGGGCGACGGTCGCCCGCGACTTTCTCGGCCATCTGCGTCCGTTCGGGGATTCGACCGATAAAATACCTAGTACGGCTGAAGCCAGTTGAGTCTTGGACACGAGGGGCAGATACTGACGCCGCTTTTCTAGTCCCAGTTCCCTGGAGGTGTCGGCCGTGAATCGGATCCGCGTCCTTGCTGTCGCCTGCTGTCTTGTCCTTCCGTCTTTTGCCGCCGATGCCCGTAGCAGCGGGAAAACCGGCGGGGCCTGCGCTACCCCCGAACAAATTCAAGCCGCTCAGTTGCGGCAGTTGCATAACCAGCTTCAGGTTGCGGCGTTGAATTGCCGGGGCGAAGATTCCTCGCTGCATGCCAAATGGGGCGGCTATGTCGGCCGTTTCGGCTCGACCCTGTCCGACAATGCTCAGGTCCTGCGGACCCATTTCAAGAGCCCGGCAGCCTTCGATCGCTACAACACTCAGGTCACCAACCGCGAATCGGTGCGGGTGCACGAGGTCGATTCGTATTGCGAAACCCGGGCGCAGATGTTCGATCAGGTGATGCAAATGAGCCCGCCTCAGTTGATCGCCTTTGCCGGACAGACGGTCGGCCGTCCTGACCATATGTCGGATTGCGCGGCTCCGGTGACCAAGGCGGCCAGCAAGACCCCGCGTCATCAGCAGCCCAAGAAGAACCAGACCGCTCAGGCCAACTGATCCTATCTGTCGTCATTGTGTCACGGTATTTTCAATTCGAAATTGCGTGACGATGGTATCTCGGGGCGCTGCGGTTTACGATAGCAGTCGCCCCGATTCCATTGCGGGATCGGGCCATGCTGGGGAGAACCCGCGATGACCGATCCATTCCGAGCGATGCTGACGATGCACCAGGCCGCTCTCGAAGGGTGGCTGAGCCTGACCACCCTGGCATTCCGGTCGTGGGAACAGGTTCTGGCGCTGAACGAGCAACTGGTGCGCCAGGCCGATGGTCTGGTCCGCGTCCATGTCGAAATCGACGACGGACCGACCTTCACCGGAAAATACGGCAAACGCCATCTCGACATCGACCCCGAGCGCGATGTGTAGAGCCGTGCGCGTCAAACAGGACGCACGATGTCCTAGATAAACATCGGTGCCCCAGCGCCGCCGATTTCACCGAGAAAGGTGACGAGGCCGCCGGGACGCAGAGGGACGTCGTCGCGCAGGGCATCCGGGGTGAGGTCGAGGGCGCGCAGCCCCATCTCGCACACCATTACCGACGCCCCCAGCCCGACGCAGGCGGCGAACAGGTCTTCGAATCCGGCGATCCCCTTGGCACGCAAGGCGGAATCGATCTCGACGGGGCTTTGTCCGCCTTGATCCGACCCCAGCCCGGCCCAGCCGGGAGTCCCATCCGCAGCGGGGCGGGCAAGGGCGCGGGTGGCGGCCATGGCAAAGAACAGAGTGACCGGGCGATTGCAGGCCAGCGCGGCGGCGGCGATCGCCAGGGCATAGTGAACCCGCTCGAAGGCGGGGGAGAACACCACCAGCGCCAGCGGTCCGGTTTCGGTCCGGGTGGCCTCAGCCATGGTCGCCGCAGACCGGGCAGGCGGGATCGCGGTGCAGCCGGGCGATGCTGACCGTTGCCTTCAGCGCGTCATAGCGCAGCAGCCGTCCCGATAGGCTTTCGCCGATCCCCAGCACTTCCTTGACCACCTCGGTCGCCTGCATCGTGCCGAGCGTTCCCGCCACCGAGCCCAGCACCCCGGCATTGGCGCAGGTGGGGCCGTCGCCATCAACGACGTCTTCGGGGTGGAGGCAGCGATAGCACGGCCCATCGGCGCGGAAGGTCGAAAGCTGTCCGTCGAAGCGGCGGATCGCTGCCGATACCAGGGTCCGGCCGGCGCGGCGGCAGGCATCGTTAATCAGGAAGCGGGTGGCGAAATTGTCCGACCCGTCGGCAACGATGTCATGTTCGGCGATCAGGGCGTCAATATTGGCGGCGGTCAGCCGGTCGCGCACCGGCACCAGCCGGACGTCCGGGTTGAGGTCAGCAATCGCGGCGGCGGCGCTGTCGACCTTGGGCTGGCCCAACCCGGAGGTCTTGTGCAGCACCTGACGCTGGAGGTTCGACAGCTCGACCGTGTCGTCATCGATCACGGTGATGGTGCCGATCCCGGCGGCGGCGAGATACAGGATCAGCGGCGAGCCGAGGCCCCCGGCCCCGACCACCAGCACCTTTGCCGCCAGCAGACGCGCCTGTCCGGTTCCGCCGATTTCGGGCAGCAGGATGTGGCGTGCATAGCGGTGGGTCTGCGCTTCGGTGAAATCCAACGGTCAGCGTCCCATCAGAGTCAGCAAGGCGCGGACGGTGTTCTCCACCCCAACGGCAATCGTCGCGATCGTCGAGTCCAGCATATAGCAGGGCGAGGTCGCGATCTTGTGCACCGGGTCGATGATCACTTCGCCCGGACCGGCGGTGCGGTGATGCGCGCCCATCTGGTCGATCGCGGCGGCGGTGCCGCTGTCATTGCCGATGGTGAGTTCGGCCCCGTCGCCGACGATCCGCGCCAGCAATGCCGGGGCGATGCACAGCGCCCCGATCGGCTTGCCCGCCGCCAGCATCAGCCGCACCGCCCGTTCGGTGGCGGGATCGACGGCGCAGGCGGCTCCATCGATGGCAAAGCCGCACAGATTCTTGGCAGCCCCAAAGCCGCCGGGCAGGATCAGGGCGTCACACTCGGCCGGGTCGAACTCGGCCAGATCGGTGATCACGCCCCGGGCGATCCGGGCGGATTCGACCAGGACATTGCGGGTCTCGCCCGCGGCGACCGCGCCGGTCAGGTGGTTGACGACATGCAATTGGGGGCGGTCGGGGGCATAGCAGCGATAGGTTCCGCCCAGCCGGTCGATTGCCAGCAGGGTCAGGACGGATTCGTGAATCTCGGTTCCGTCAAAGACGCCGCAGCCCGACAGAATCACGGCGAATCTCGGTTGAGCGGACATGGCGGCGCGACTCCTGATCGAGGAAAGGGAAGGGGGCGATTATACGATTTCCCGCCGTCGGAGCCATGGTCTATCCTTGGTCAAACGACGAGATCCCCCCTGCGCGCGAGATGTGATCTGCCATGACCAGTGCCTATGCCCAGCTTGAAGCCCGTTTTCACAAGGCGTCGGTGATCGGTGATGCCTTGTCGATCTTGCACTGGGACATGGCGACGATGATGCCGGACGGCAGCGCCGAATCCCGTGCCGAGCAGTTCGCCGTGCTGCGCGGCCTGCATCATCAGATCATGGCCGCGCCGGACCTGCCCGACCTGCTCGACGCCGCCGAGGGCGAAACGCTGGAGGGATGGGAGCGGGCCAATCTGGCCGAGATGCGGCGCGATTGGGTCCATGCCGCCGCCTTGCCCGCCGATCTGGTCGAGGCGGTGACCCGGGCCGAGGCCGCCTGTGAGATGGTCTGGCGCGAGGCCCGTGCCGCCGCCGATTTTGCCCAGGTGCTGCCTTCGCTGAAGACGGTGCTGTCGCTGGCGCGCGAGGTCGGCGCGGTCAAGGCCGAGCGGCTGGGAGTCGGGCTGTATGACGCTCTGCTCGATCAGTACGAGCCGGGCGGGCGGGCCGCCGCGATCGACCCGGTGTTCGATCATCTGGAAGGCTTCCTGCCCGGCTTTATTGCCGAGGTGCTGGAGGCCCAGCGCCGCAATCCGCCGCCCGCGCCGCCGCCCGGACCGTTCCCGATCGAGCGTCAGCGCGCCCTGGGCCTCGACATGATGACACGCCTTGGGTTCGATTTCACCCGGGGTCGGCTCGACATCTCGCACCATCCGTTCTGTGGCGGCCATGCCGACGATACCCGTATCACCACCCGCTATGACGAGGCCGATTTCAGTTCGGCGCTGATGGGAGTGATCCACGAAACCGGCCATTCCCTTTATGAATTTGGTCTGCCGGGCGGGCGTTGGCGTCACCAGCCGGTCGCCCGCGCCCGCGGCATGGTGATGCACGAATCCCAATCGCTGCTGTTCGAGATGCAGGTGGCCCGCTCGCGGGCCTTTGCCGATTTCGCCGCACCGGCGATCCGCGCCGCCTTCGACGTCGCCGGTCCGGCCTGGGAGGCCGAGGCGCTGTACCGGCGCGGGATCAAGGTCGAACCCGGCTTTATCCGTGTCGATGCCGACGAAGTGACCTATCCCGCCCATGTCATCATCCGCTATCGGCTGGAACGGGCGCTGATCGAAGGCCGGATGGAGCTGGAAGACCTTCCCGCCGCCTGGAACGAAGGCTATCGCCGTTTGCTCGGAATCACGCCGCCCAACGACCGCCTGGGCTGCTTGCAGGATATCCATTGGTACAGCGGGTCGTGGGGCTATTTCCCCACCTATACCCTAGGCGCGATGACCGCTGCCCAACTGTTCGATGCCGCCCGTCGGGCAATTCCCGGCCTGACCGACGCGCTGGCCCAGGGCGATATCCGGCCGCTGCTCGACTGGCTGCGCGCCGAAATCCACGGCAAGGGCTCGTCGCTCTCGACCTCCGATCTGATGATTGCCGCGACCGGGCGGCCGCTTGACCCCGCACTGTTCGAGGCCCATTTGCGTGGGCGTTACCTGGGATGAACGCGGTGGCGACCGACGCGCCGATGTTCTTCTTCGGCACCCTGATGGACCCGGACGTGCTGGCCCTGGTGCTGGGCCATTCGCTGGCCAGTGTGCGGATCGAACCGGCCTCGGTGCGCGGGGTGCGCCGGGTTCACGTCGCCGGGCGGTCTTATCCGATGCTGCGACCCCATCCCGGCGGGCGGGTCGAGGGGCATCTGGTCGGCGGTCTGAGCGAACTGGACCGGGCGCGGCTGGCCTATTACGAAGGCTGGGAATACGATGTCGGAATCGTTGCCGTCACCGACGCGGCGGGGCGGAGGGTGACCGCTGGACTTTATGTCTGCCCGCCCCATATCCAGGCCGAGAACCGGGTGTGGCGGCTGGAAAGCTGGCAGAGCGTACACAAGGGCGGTTATCTCCCCCGCCTGCGTCGGCTGATGGCCGGATTCGATCCGGGGGCCAGCGGGGCCGACGGGGCCAAGCGGCCGCCGATGGCTCCGGGGGCGACGCGGGGACGCCGCACTGCGGGATAAAGCATTGCCGCCAAGGGTGCGGCGCGGTAATCATCGCGCCACACCGTGCCGAGAGGAGTCCGATTCCGTGGATTTCGCCGATTTTCTTGACGACCAGATTGCCGGACATGCCGAAGTGCTGGCCCTGACCGGCCCGGCGGTGCGTGCGCCGTTCCGCCATCTGGTCGAAGCCTGTTTGGCCGCTTTGGCCGGTGGCGGCAAGATTCTGTTCTTCGGCAATGGCGGCAGCGCCGCCGATGCCCAGCATCTCGCCGCCGAACTGGTGGTCCGCTATCGGGTCAATCGCCCGGCGCTGGCGGCGCTGGCGCTGACCACCGACAGTTCGATCCTGACCGCCTGCGGCAACGATTTCTCGTTCGACGATATCTATGCCCGTCAGATCGAGGCGTTGGGACAGCCGGGTGACGTCGCCATCGGCATTTCGACCTCGGGCAACAGCCCCAATGTGTTGAAGGCGCTTCAGGCCGCGCGGGCCAACGGCATGGTCGCCGCCGGTCTGTCGGGCCGCGACGGCGGGGCGATGGTCGGTCTGGCCGATCCGTTGCTGGTGGTGCCCAGTCCGGTGACCGCCCGTATTCAGGAAATGCACATCCTGATCGGTCATGCTCTGTGCGACCGGATCGAAGCGGCGGCCTAGCCTCTTCGGTCGGAACGAAAGCCGTTACGACCCGCTTCCTTAAGGAGTGGGCTTGACCTCGTGGGGGGTGTCGTGCTGTTGATGCCCTCGTAAATTTCTTTTATTGCAGGAAGACCAGGACGTGGATCGGCTGACTGGCGGCACCCGCCCTTATCTACTGCTTACCCTGATGTGCCTGTTCCTGTACATGCCGGGACTGGTCACGGTGCCTCCGCTTGACCGTGACGAATCCCGTTTCATGCAGGCGACCCGTCAGATGTTGGAAACCGGCGATTACGTCCGGATTCAGTTCCAGTCGGAGATGCGGGCAAAGAAACCGGCCGGGGCCTATTGGGCTCAGGCGGCCAGCGTTCTTGCCTTTTCCGATCCCACCACCCGCGAGCCGTGGCCTTATCGTCTGCCCTCGGTGCTGGCGGCGTGGGCGGCGGCGCTGATGACTTTTGGAATCGGACGGCGGCTGTTCGGGCCTCCGGCGGCGTTGTTGGGCGCGGCGCTGCTGGCGTCGTGTCTGCTGCTGGTCGCCGAGGCCCATCAGGCCAAAACCGATGCGATGTTGCTGGCCTCGGTCGTGCTGGCCCAAGCGGTGCTGGGGCGGTTCTATCTGGCGGCACGGCGCAACGATACCACCCCCGGTTTTGGTGCCGCGCTGACCTTCTGGGTCGCGATCGGCGTCTCGGTCCTGCTCAAAGGGCCGGTGGTGCCGGTGATCCTGCTGCTGACGATTCTGACCCTGGTGATCGCCGACCGGCGGGTCATCGGGGCAGGCTGGCTGTGGGGATTGCGCCCGATCGAGGGGCTGGCGATCGCGACCGCGATCGCGGCACCGTGGTTCTTCGCGATCAGTCAGGCGACCGACGGCGCCTTTGTCGGCGAAGCGGTCAAAGGCGATCTGTTGCCCAAATTGCTGGGGGCGCAGGAAAGCCACGGCGCGCCGCCCGGAATGTATCTGCTGCTGTCGCCGGTGACCTTGTGGCCCGCCTCGCTGCTGCTGGTGCCGGGGCTGATCTGGGCCTGGAGCCAGCGGGCCCGGCCCGAGGTCCGGTTCTGTTTCGCCTGGATCATTCCGGCCTGGGTGATGTTCGAACTGATCCCGACCAAGCTGCCGCATTACGTTCTGCCGACCTTTCCCGCGCTGGCGCTGCTGATGGCGGCGGCGGCCTGGGGCGGCGAAATGCGCTTTGGCCGCACCTCGCGGCTGTGGGCGATTGCGTGGAGCCTGATCGCGCTGGCGATCGCGGGCGCGGTGCTGCTCGCCCCCTTGGGCTTTGGTGATCGGTTCGACCTGACTAGTCTGCCCGCCTTTGTCGCGATTGCCGGGACCGGGCTGTTGTCGGCGTGGCTGATGATCCAGAGCCGGGTGCTGGGGGCTGCCTTCGCGGTGCTGGTGACCGCCTGTGCCGCTTTCCCGGTGGTGATGGACGGGGTGTTGCCCCAGCTCAACCAGCTTTGGGTCAGCCGCTCGGTTGCCGAACTGGCCGCCGCCCGGCCGCATCAGGGGCCGGTGGTGGTGGCGGGCTATTCCGAACCCAGCCTGGTGTTCCTGCTCGGTACCGATACCAAGCTCAGCAACGGGGGCGAGGCGGCAATCATCCTGGCCAACCGCCCCGGAACCCTGGTTCTGATTTCCGACCGCGAGGAAAGTGCGTTCCAGGCCGAATGCGCGGCGCGGACGTTGAAGGTCGCGGCGGTCGGCAAGGTCAAGGGATTCAATTACTCGCGCGGCCGCCCGGTGGTGCTGACCGCCTATGCGGTGGAGGATATGAAGCCGTGAGTGTGATCGATAGCATGCTGCTGCCGTTCGAGCGGGTCGCAATCTCGATCGCGGCGCGGTGGGAGAAGTCCAGTCGTTTGCGTGGCGCGGTGGCGCGGCAATGGCGGCGCACCATCACTTCGCCGATGGAATGGCTGTCGGTGTACGCCCTGATTCTGGGCGGCCTTGGCGTCTTCCTGCTCGACGAGCCGCTGGCGCTGCTGTTCAAGGAAACGGTGTCGGGCGATTTCGAGGGCTTCCTGAAGATCGTCACCGAAGTGGGCATCGCCGGGGTGTGGCTGATCCCGACCGGGATTCTGACCCTGGTGTTCCTGCTGGCGCGGCGGATTGCGGTCAGCCCGGCGGCGCGTGAGCGGTTCACCCGTCTGGCCTGGGCGCCCGGCTTTGTCTTCCTGTCGATGGCGGTGTCGGGCCTGATCGGTTCTCTGCTGAAGTATCTGGTCGGGCGCAGCCGTCCCCAGGTTCTGTTCGAGCAGGGGATTGCGACCTTCACCCCCTTCTCGCATGGCTGGGCGGTCAATTCCTTCCCGTCGGGTCATTCCCAGGCGATTTTTTCGGCGATGATCGCGCTGGCCCTGGTGTTTCCCCGCTATAGCCTTGCCTATATCGCCCTGGCGATTCTGGTGGCGTCGAGCCGGGTGCTGACCACCGTGCATTATTTCTCCGACGTGGTGGCCGGGGCGTGGCTGGGGATCTTCATCACCCTGGCCCTGGCCAAGCTGTTGTCTTTGCGGGGCATCGACGTCCGCTATCGTCCGCCCGGAGAGGGGGGATGGTGAGCCGCGACGCCGACACCGGCGGGTCCGAGCCGCTGGCCGGGCTGCTGCACGGCCATCCCGAGACCGCCTTCGATTATTTCGAATTCCGCCGCCTGATGGCCGGATCGGTTGCCGAGATGGCGGCGACGCGGGCGACCGAGGCCGATCTGGCCCGGATCGCCGCCTGTGTCCAGGCGTTGGAGGATGCCCACCTCCACGACGATCCCGATCAGGAAGCCGCCGCCGATACCGACTTTCACACCGCGTTGTGTGAAGCGGCGGGCAACCCTGTCACCACCCGGGTGATGTTGCGGATTTTCGAGATGCTGCGCGGCGGGGTGTTCTATGACCGCTGTGATCTGTACCGCCGCCGGGGGGTCCGTGACGGCTTTCTGGCTCAGCACCGGGCGATGTGGCAGGCGATCCTGGCCCGCGATGGGGCGTTGGCCCGTCGCCTCAGCGAAGCCCATATCGACGCCACCGAGGACGCCCTGCGCGAAGCCCGTGAGGACGACGCCCGCCGCGAGGTGGCGTTGCGCCGCCAGGATGGGATCGGTCTGACTTCCAGCCGTCGCTGACGCGATTCTTAAGGAGAGCGCCCTCAATCGCCGGCACGGTCCATCCGGCCCGTTTGGCTCTCGCTCGCATCAGCTCGCGGGGCCTCAATGGCCCAGTCGGCGGCTCCGCCGCCTCCAGAGACGATGACCCGACTCCCTCGCTCGTGACAGGGCGGGAAATCCGGGCTAGGGTCACCGCCCGTATGAACCAAGAGGACCCGTTTGCAATGAGACCGTCCGGCCGCGCCTTCGATCAGCTTCGCACCATCAGCCTTGAACCGGGCTTTTCCCGGCATGCCGAAGGATCGTGTCTTGCCCGCTTTGGCGACACCCACGTCCTGTGCACCGCCTCGGTCGAAGAGCGGGTGCCGCCGTTCCTGCGCAACACCGGCAAGGGCTGGGTCACCGCCGAATACGGCATGTTGCCGCGCTCGACTCACACCCGCACCGACCGCGAGGCGGCCAAGGGCAAGCAATCCGGCCGCACCCATGAAATTCAGCGCCTGATCGGCCGCTCGCTGCGCTCGGTGGTCGATCTCGCCGCGATGGGCGAGCGTCAGATCCGCATCGATTGTGACGTGCTTCAGGCCGATGGCGGCACCCGTACCGCTGCGATTACCGGAAGCTGGGTGGCGCTGGCACTGGCTTTCCGCAAGCTGGTCGAGCAGGGCCTGCTGGCGGCGGTGCCGTTGACCGATCATGTCGCCGCCGTCTCTTGCGGCCTGTGCGAAGGGGTCGCGGTGCTTGATCTCGATTACCCCGAAGATTCGACCGCCTGGGCCGATGCCAATTTCGTCCTGACCGGGCGCGGCGGCATCGTCGAAATCCAGGGCACCGCCGAGGAATGCCCGTTCGCCCGCGACCAGTTCCTGGAATTGCTGGCGCTGGCCGAAAAAGGCATCGGCGAATTGGTCGAAATCCAGAAGCGGGCTCTGGAGGCGTGATGAACACCCGGCGTTTCGGCGGAGGAAAGCTGGTCATCGCCAGCCATAACCAGGGCAAGGTGCGCGAGATCGGCGACCTGCTTGCGCCGTTCGGCGCCGATGTGGTCTCTGCCGCGACGCTGGGACTGCCCGAACCGGAAGAGACCGGGGCGACCTTCGTCGCCAACGCCGAATTGAAAGCCCGCGCCGCCGCGACCGCCAGCGGTCTCCCGGCGCTGGCCGACGATTCCGGTCTGGCGGTGACCGCTCTGGGCGGCGCTCCGGGGATCTTTTCCGCCCGCTGGGCTGGGCCGGACAAGGATTTCGCCGCCGCGATGGCGCGGATCAATACCGAATTGGGCAGCACTTCCGATCGCTCGGCCCAGTTCGTCTGCGTGCTGTCGCTGGCCTGGCCCGATGGTCATTGCGACAGCTTCGAAGGCACCGTCGCGGGCGAAATCGTCTGGCCGCCCCAGGGCGACAAGGGGTTCGGCTATGACCCGATCTTTCGTCCGATCGGCGGCAGCCTGACCTTTGCCGAGATCGAGCCCGCCGCCAAGCATGCCATCAGCCACCGCGCCGACGCCTTCCGGCAGTTGGTCGCGGCCTGCTTTACCCCCGGCTGACCGGGGTGACGACGGAACCGGATGCCGGTTTCGGGCTGTATGTCCATTGGCCGTTCTGCCGGTCGAAATGCCCCTATTGCGATTTCAACAGCCGACCCGTCGCCGGGGCGGTCGATCAGCGCCGTTGGGGTCGGGCGCTGCTGACCGAGCTTGAGCATTTCGCGGAGCGGACACCAGGGCGGCGACCGACCAGCCTGTTTTTCGGCGGCGGCACGCCCTCGCTGCTCGATCCCGACATCGTTGCCGCGATCATCGCGCGGGCGCAAGGCCTGTGGGACTGTGCGCCGGATTGGGAAGTCTCGATGGAGGCCAATCCCGACAGCGCCGATGCCGGTCGCTTCCGCGCCTATCGCGCCGCCGGCATCGAACGCCTCTCGCTCGGGCTTCAGGCGCTTGACGACGTTTCGCTGCGCTGGCTGGGTCGTCCCCACGATGTCGCCACCGGCCGCGCCGCGCTGGAGATGGCCCGCGCCGTCTTTCCCCGCCTGTCGTTCGACCTGATCCATTCCCGCCCCGGCCAGAGCGTGGCGGCATGGCGGGCGGAACTGGCCGAGGCGCTGAGTTTCGCTCCCGAGCATCTCTCGCTGTATCAACTGACGATCGAGGACGGCACAATCTTCGGGCAGCGCGGGATCGAACCGCCCGACGACGATCTGGGCCGCGCCTTGCTCGATCTGACCCGCGCGATGACCGTCGAGGCCGGGTTGCCCGCCTATGAAGTCTCCAACCATGCCCGTCCCGGCGCGGAATGCCGCCACAATCTGACCTATTGGCGCGGTGGCGACTGGATCGGAATCGGTCCCGGCGCGCATGGACGGGTGGGCGGGACTGCGTTTGCCCAGACCCGCGAGCCAGAGACGTGGCTGGCTTCGGTCGAGGCCGACGGTCACGGCACCGCGAGCGAAGAGGGACTGTCGCCGCAATCGCTCGCCGCCGAACGGGTGATGATGGGGCTGCGTCTGGCCGAGGGGATTGATCTGGCCCGGCTGGCCGCCGGGTGCGGGCTGAGCGTCGATCAGGTGATCGACCGGCGCGGTCTGGATCGCCTCTGCGCGGCCGGGCTGGTTGATTGCGTCGGCGGGCGATTGCGCGCGACGCCCGAGGGCTGGCCGTTGCTGGATTCGGTGCTGGCGATGCTGCTGGCGTAGGGGAGGCGACCGCCTCCCCTTCCGTCCGCTCTTGGTCTTAGGTGCGGTACGAGCCGTTGATGTCGATATAGGCGTGGGTCAGGTCGCAGGTCCACACCTGGGCTTCGCCGCTGCCGATGCCGACATCGACCTCGATCTCGATATTTTGCCCCTTCATGTGGGCGGTGACCGGGGTTTCGTCATAACCGGGCACGACTTCGCCCTGGTCGGCGACAAGAACGCCGCCGATCCGGATCGACAGCTTATCCCGGTCGGCCTTTTCGCCCGACTTGCCCACCGCCATCACGACGCGGCCCCAATTGGCGTCCTCGCCCGCGATCGCGGTCTTGACCAGCGGCGAGTTGGCGATCGCCATGCCGATCACATGCGCGGCACGCGGAGTGTCAGCCCCTGTGACCTTGATCGAGATGAACTTGCTGGCGCCTTCGCCGTCCTTGACCACCTGATGGGCCAGATCGAGCAGCAGGTCGAACAGCTTGGCCTTGAAATCGGCGAGGCGGGGATCGGCGGCATCGGCGATCGGGGTGTTGCCCGCCTTGGCGGTCGCGAACAGCAGCAGCGTGTCGCTGGTCGAGGTGTCGCTATCGACGGTGATGGCGTTGAACGAGCGGTCGGTGCCCGCCTTCAGCAGCGCCTGAAGCGCCTCGGCCGAAATGTCGGCATCGGTGAAGACATAAGACAGCATCGTCGCCATATCGGGGGCGATCATTCCCGAGCCTTTGGCGATGCCGTTGATCCGCACCGTAACGCCGTCGATGGTGGCGGTGCGGGCCGCGCCCTTGGGATAGGTGTCGGTGGTCATGATCGCCTTCGCCGCTTCTTCCCACGCGGTGGGGGCAAGCTTGGCGTGAGCGTCGGCCAGGGCGGCGGTGATCTTCTCGTCGGGCAGGCGCACGCCGATGGTGCCGGTCGAGGAGACATAGACCTCGGTCGTGGCACACCCGGCGATCTCGGCGGCCTTGGCGACGGTGCGCTCGACCGAGGCGATCCCGGCCCCGCCGGTGAAGGCGTTGGCATTGCCGGAATTGACCACCAGCAGACGCGCGCGTCCGGTGGCGACGGCGGTGCGGCACCATTCGACCGGGGCCGACGCGGTCAGCGAACGGGTGAACACACCGGCGGCGCGGCTGCCGGGATCGAGTTCGACCAGCAGCAGATCGGTACGCCCGGCATAGCGAACGCCACAGGCGTGGCTGGCAAGGCGCACGCCGTCGATCACGGGCATGTCGGGGAAACAAGCGGGGGCAAGCGGAGACAGCGCGGTCATGATGGTCGTCACGTCCAGTATAGCGAAAAGGTCCGGGCGAGCATCGCACTCGGCCCGGCCGACGTCTCGCGTCGATTCAGTGACGACCGTAGATCACTTGTCGGGCGGTTGGAATAGGAAAGCTTTATGACGCCAGACGCTTGCGCATCATTCGAATGCCGAGGCCCAGCAGCGGTACCCGGGCATAGACCTGTCCGCCCGCGTCCCAATGATCGCGATGCAGCGACACCCGACCGGCCGGGGTGAAGTGAACCTCGCTCATCCCGGCGATCGACAGGCGCTGTCCGGCGATGGTGGCGGCGAAATCCCAGCGCAGATAGCCCCCCTTGCCGCCCATCGCCCAATCCAGCACGACGAATGAGGGGGCACCGAGATCGCGCAGCATCCGGCCCAACAGGGCTTTGACCTGATCACGGCCCTGGACATCGTTGAAGGGATCGACGAAGCGCAAATCGGGGCTGGCCAGATCGTTGAGGCGGTCAAGCGTTTCCGGGCCAAGACCGGACCAGAATCCCGCCCAGGATTCCAGCGGGCTCATCGCCATCCGTCCCGAGAGAGTCCGTTTCCCCTGGTCATGAGAGACACCTCCGCCTGCCGATCAGGCTGGCGGTGGAGGCTCAAGGCCGGATCACGTCGACGTCCACCGCAACCTCAACATGGTGATCGCCGCCGCCCAGAACCACCCCCCGGATCGGGCTGACATCGTCATAATCGCGTCCCCAGGCGACGACGACATGATCCTCGCCCGCGATCATGTCGTTGGTCGGATCGACCTCCAGCCAGCCCCAGCCGGGCAGGAACACCGACAGCCAAGCGTGCGAGGCGTCGGCACCCTGAAGCTTTTCCTGTCCGGGCGGGGGCAGGGTGCGGATATAGCCGCTGACATAGCGCGCCGCCAGCCCGGTGGCGCGCAGGCAGGCGATGCCGACATGGGCGAAATCCTGGCACACGCCGCGACGGCCCGAAAACACCTCGGCCAATGGGATTCCGACCGAGGTCGCATCGGGGTCGAAGACGAAATCGGTGTGGATGCGGCGGACCAGATCGAGCACCGCTTCGGCTAACGGCCGCCCCGGCGGGAAGCTGGGCGCGGCATAGGCGGCGGCCTGGGCCAGCAGCGGCACCTGCGACGAGGCGTGAAGGAAGTCGAGGCTCCGCTCGATCCCGGCTCCGGTGCCGGCGGTCAGGCGGTCGCGGGTTGTCTCCCACGGGCCGCCGCCATCGGCGGGCAAGGGCGGCGGGGCGTGGGTTTCGACGACGAAACGCACCTCGACCTCCAGGGTAGTGTGCGGCTCCTGGATCGTGAAAAAGGTGGTCGGGTTGCCGAAATAATCGAGCCGGTCATCCTTCAGCACCGCCGGAAAGGGGGTGATGTCGAGATCGACGCCATGATGACGCTGGCTGCTGTCGCCGCGTGGGCGCAGGTGGGCGGCATGGTGCGACAGCGAAACCGGCGCGCCGTAATGATAGCGGGTCAGGTGGCGGACACGGTATTTCACGGCAGCGGGTCCATCGGATGCAGCGGCAAATGCCATTGGGCATGGGTGAAGTATTCGCGCGAGATTACCTCGGACAGTTCCCACAGGCGCGAGCGCAGCGTTTCGAGCAGACGTTCGGCATCAATGAAGCCGCCATCGGTGTCATAACGCGCGATCACGGTGACGTCGGTGGTCCGCACGGTGCCGCACAGCACCGTCATCAATTGCTGCTCGGCGCGCAGGAACCCGGTCTCGCCCGAAATCGCGACCAGCCGGTCCATATGCCCGGCCAGCGCCGCCAATTGGAAGCCGAGCGCGCGGGGGTTGTTCTCGTCGCACATCAAGAGATCAAGCACGGCGGCGAGACGCGGCGCGGCGAGATAACGCGAGCGGTAGGTCA
The DNA here is from genome assembly GCF_000442515.1 of Magnetospirillum fulvum MGU-K5. GTDB lineage: Bacteria > Pseudomonadota > Alphaproteobacteria > Rhodospirillales > Magnetospirillaceae > Phaeospirillum > Phaeospirillum fulvum_B. The sequence continues at coordinate 51,391 of NZ_AQPH01000019.1, forward strand.
TCACGCTGTCCCAGATGTCGAGCAGCAGGTCCATCGGCACCATCTGCTCGTGGGTCGCGCCCGCCAGCGCGCCGCCCAGCGTGTCGGCGATCGCTCCGGCGCGTTCGACCCGGCGGCCGGTGTCCCAGAACAGCCACATCGGCCCCCGGGTCATGTTCTCCATCGCCAGCCCACTGACCGCCTCGGCGGTCAGCACCACCTGATTGAGCCGACCCTGAGTGTCGCTGCGCCCGCTGGCGCTGGTCATCGCGTCGATCTCGTCCTTGAGGCGTTGCAGCGCCCGCCAGGTATCGAGCGACAGCCGGTCTCGCAGATTGCCCGCCTGCCGGATCATCCGTCCGGCATGGTCGGCCAGACTGCCGGGATGGCCGGTGGCGTGGAATTCGACCACGGCGGCGGGCAAATGATGGGGCGGATAGCTCAACAGCCCCGGCGGCAGGGTCAGCCCCAACCGCGCGATGGTCTGGATCGTATCGGTGGCGCGTTGGCCGTCGCCCTGATCCAGCGCGTCTTCGGTCCGTTGCGACGCCGCCCGCAGTAATCGGGTGGTGGTCTCGCAACGTTCGAGATAGCGGCCCAGCCAGAACATGGTGTCGGCGACGCGCGAGGGCAGATCGCGACTGCCCCGCACCAGCTTGACCGGAGCCGTCGCCCTGCGCTCGGCATTTTCCGGGGTCGGGCGGGTTTCGGACAGCACCCACAGATCCTTGCTGCCGCCGCCTCCGGCCTGAAGCCGGGCGGTGGTCAGTTCGTTCTCGCCCGAGACCCGCACCAGCCCGCCCGGCATCACCGACCAGCCCCGGTCGGTGGCGACGGCGAAGACGCGGATCACCATGTGGTGCGGTTCCAGTCGTCCGCGCTGCCAGACCGGGGTGGTCGAGAGCCCGCCGACCTCCTGCGCCACCCAATCCGTTGGCCGTTCGATGATCGCGGCGACCAGGGCGGCCCGTTCCTCCGGCGTCTAGGGGTCGAGCCGA
>NZ_AQPH01000020.1 GCF_000442515.1 Magnetospirillum fulvum MGU-K5
TGGTCGAACGCGACCTGACCCAGCCGCATCTGGCCGCCTATCGCGACCGCCTCGGCATGGCCGCCCCCGCTGTGCCTGAGGCCGCGCCCGCCGCACCGCTGACCCTGGCCGAGATTACCGCCACCCGCGCCCTGCCCTTCCTCGACGCGCTGGTGCTGAGTGAAAAGATGCATGTCGTCAGCTTGGATCGCGGCCATGATCCGGCCCGACTGCGCGCCGCCGCCAGGGGCTGGAGGGAGTTCGCCTGATCGACCCCACCGGCGATCTCAGCGAGTTGTTGCGGGCCTATCGCCTGCGTACGCTCGGCCTGCTGACCCTGACCCCGCTGTTGATGCTGGCGCTGCTGTCCTGGCGCTATGGCTGGGGCGGCGCGCTCCGGGTGATGCTGCCCGCGACCGCCGCAATCGTGCTGACCCCGCCGCTGCTGGCCCTGGTCGGGGTGGGGTTCAGCTTCTTTGGCGCGATGGGGCTGGTGCTGGTGCTGTCGATCGGCACCGATTACGCCCTGTTCTGTGCCGAGGACCGCGACCGCGACGCGGCGATTCTGGTCTCGGTCTGTCTGGCGATGCTGACGACCAGCCTGTCGTTCGGGCTGCTGGCCTTCAGCGATGTCGCGGCGGTCCGCGCCTTTGGGGCGACGATGCTGACGGGCGTGCTGCTGGCCTTCCTGCTCGCCCCCTCGGTCAAACAGCGACGCGGCCTTGTCCCGGAGCGCAGAAAGCGATGAGCCTCACCACAGTCAAAATCCGCCGAGTCCGCGCCGCCCTGGTCCTCCTGATCGGTCTGGGACTGGCCGCCTGTGCCGCGCCCCCGCCGCCCGAGCCGGGACGGGTGACGATCGCGCCGGGGATCACCCTCTCTCTGCCCAGCCCCGCAGCCCTTGGCCGCAGCGTCGATGCGGTCCAGATCGTCACCGCCCGCCACCGGGGCGACATCTTTGTATTCGAAGGCCGCCTGTCGGTTGGGCCGGACCGATTGCTGCTGGTGGGAACGGATTCGCTGGGGCGACGGGCCATGACGGTGACCTGGAGCCAGGGGCAGATCACGGTCGAGCGGGCGGCGTGGCTGCCCGACACACTGCGGCCCGAAAATATCCTGGCCGATATTGTCCTGCTCTATTGGCCCGAAGCGGCGGTGCGTTCCGGCCTGAGCGGGGCCGATCTGACCGAGCAGGCGGGTGACCGCGCCATCGGCAGCGCGATCCTGGTGTCATGGCAGGGCGATCCGTGGAACGGAACCGCCCATCTGCGCAACCTCGTCTGGGAGTACGAGTTGGACGTTCGTTCGGTTTTGGTGGGACCATGAGTGCGCCGCTGTACCTGCCCGCGATGGCGGTCGGCTCCTGCCTCGGGCTGGGCAAGGCCGCGACGGTCGAACCGCTGTTTGCCGGATCGCGCCAAGGGATTGCCCCCCATCCCGATTATCCCGTCCCGGTCGGCGCGCTGCCGTCCGGTCTGCCCCCGCTGCCGCCCGCTCTGGCGGGGTGGGAATGCCGCAACAACCGTCTGCTCGCCGCCCTGGCCGCCGAGATCGGCGACGAGATCAAAGACGCGATCCGCCGCTTTGGCCGTCACCGGATCGCGGTGGTGCTGGGCACCAGTACCTCCGGCATCGCCGAGGGCGAACAGGCGATCGCCCACCATGCCCACAGCGGGTCCTGGCCCGATGGCTTTCATTACCGTCAGCAGGAAACTGGCGGCGGTGCCGCCTTCCTCGCCGATCTGCTGGGGCTGACCGGCCCGGCCTATGTCGTCGCCACCGCCTGTTCCTCCAGCGCCAAGGCCCTGGCCAGCGCCGCCCGGCTGATCCGGTGCGGACTGGCCGATGCCGCGATCGCGGGCGGAGCCGACACGCTGTGCAAGATGACGGTGTCGGGCTTCGGCGCGCTGGAAGCGCTGTCCTCCACCCCCTGCAATCCGTTCAGCGCCAACCGCGACGGGATCAGCATCGGCGAGGGCGGCGCGTTGTTCCTCGCCAGTCCCGACCCCGCCGAAATCGCCCTGGTCGGGGTGGGCGAGACCTCGGACGCCCATCATGTCAGCGCCCCCGATCCCGAGGGACGCGGCGCGCTGGCGGCGATGCGGGCCGCGCTGGACGAGGCCGGTCTGACGCCCGACGAGATCGCTTACGTCAACCTGCACGGCACCGCGACCCGGCTCAACGATGCGATGGAAAGCAAGGCGATGGCGGCGCTGTTTACCACCCCGGTCGCCTGTAGCTCGACCAAGGCGATGACCGGCCACACCTTGGGCGCGGCCGGGGCGGTCGAGACGGCGATCCTGTGGCTGACCCTGTCGCGGCGCTGGAACCCGGACGGTCGGGTGCCGCCCCATCTGTGGGACGGCATCAATGATCCCGATCTGCCGCCGCTGGCGCTGGCCGGGCCGGAAACCCGCCTGCCCGATCGCGCCCGGCTGGCGGCACTCAGCAATTCCTTTGCCTTTGGCGGCAGTAATTGTTGCCTCGCGCTCAGTCGGGAGGAGTCATGACCCTCGCCCCGGTCGAAACCCTGCTGCCCCACGAAGCACCGATGTTGCTGCTCGACGAGGCGCTGGCCGCCGATGCCGACAGCGCGCGGGCGGCAGTAACGCCTGCGCCGGATCATCTGTTCGCCACCGCCGACGGTATCCCGGTCCATGTCGGGATCGAGCTGATGGCCCAGACCTGCGGACTATGGGCGGGAGCCCAGGCTAGCCGCGAGGGTGGGCCGGTGCGGCTGGGCTATCTGCTCGGCACCCGGCGCTTTACCGCCAAGACCGACTGGTTCCGCCTGGGCGAGCGGTTGGAAATCTCGGCCCGGCTGGTGTTTCGCGACCAGGGGATGGGCGTGTTCGATTGCCGCATCGAGGATGCGGCGGGGGAGGTTCTGGCCGAGGCGCAACTGAGCGTCTATCAGCCGGATACGGAGGAAGAAGGACGATCATGATGTCGAGGACCATTCTCGTCACCGGCGCCAGCAAGGGGATTGGCCGCGCCGTCGCCCAGGCGCTGGGCCGGGCCGGATTCACCGTCGCAGTCCATTACCATTCCGACCGGGCCGGAGCACAGGAGACCCTGGACTCGATCGGCGGGACGGGGCGGCTGATCGGATTCGACAGCAGCGACCGCGCCCAATGCCGCGACCGACTGGAGGCCGACATCGCCGCCCACGGTCCCTATTGGGGCATCGTGCTGAATGCCGGGATCGCCCGCGACTGTGCCTTTCCGGCGATGGAAGACGAAGATTGGGATCAGGTGCTCGGCACCAATCTCGACGGCTTTTACAATGTGCTGCGCCCGACGGTGATGCCGATGGTCTCGGCCCGCAAGGGCGGCCGGATCGTGACAATGGCCTCGGTCTCTGGTCTGGTCGGCAATCGCGGTCAGGTCAATTATTCCGCCGCCAAGGCCGGGATCATCGGGGCGAGCAAGTCGCTGGCGCTGGAACTGGCCAAACGCAATATCACCGTCAATTGCGTCGCCCCCGGACTGATCGAGACCCAGATGATCGCCGAAGTCCCGCTGGACGAGGCGATGAAGCTGATCCCAATGCGGCGGCTGGGCCAACCCGACGAGGTGGCAGCGCTGGTGGCGTTCCTGTGTTCGGACGCGGCCGGGTACATCACCCGGCAGGTGATCTCGGTCAATGGCGGGATGGTGTGATGCGCAGAGTGGTGGTAACAGGGATGGGCGGGATCACCGCCCTTGGCAACGATTGGGCGACGATCGGCCCGGCCCTGCGCGAAGGCCGCACCGCGATACGCTCAATGAGCCCGGAGTGGGACCGCTTCGAGGGGATCAACACCCGCCTCGCCGCCCCGGTCCTTGATTTCAACGAGCCGGACCATTGGCCGCGCAAGAAGGTCCGCACCATGGGTCGGGTCGCCCGTCTCGCCGTCGCCGCCTCGGAAGCGGCGCTGACCCAGGCCGGGTTGCTGTCTGATCCGATCCTCGGCAGCGGCCGGGCGGGAGCGGCGTTCGGCTCGTCGTTCGGCTCGCCGGATTCGGTGCTGGGCTTCTATGAACTGAAGATGCACGGCAAGTCGCGCAACCTCAACGCCACCACCTATATCCAGATGATGAGCCAGACCGCCCTGATCAATGTCGGGCTGTTCTTCGGCCTGACCGGGCGGATGATTCCGACCTCGAACGCCTGCACCTCGGGCAGTCAGGCGATCGGCTTTGCCGCCGAGGCGATCCGTTGGGGCAAGGCTGACGTGATGATCGCGGGCGGGGCCGAGGAATTGGACATCACCGATTCCGCGGTGTTCGATACCCTGTTCGCCACCTCGATCCGCAACGATGCCCCCCATCTGACCCCGCGCCCGTTCGATCGCGACCGCGACGGACTGGTGATCGGCGAAGGCTCGGGCGCCCTGGTGCTGGAAGAGTACGAGCGGGCCAAGGCGCGCGGTGCGACGATCTTCGCCGAACTGGTCGGCTTTGGCACCAATTCCGACGGCAGCCACGTCACCCAGCCCCAGGCCGAGACGATGGCGATTGCCCTGAAGCTGGCGCTGGAGGATGCGGGCCTTCCCCCCGAAGCGATCGGGATCGTCAACGGCCACGGCACCGCCACCGAGGGCGGCGACATCGCCGAGACCCAGGCGACCGCTGCTTTGTTCGGAGCCAGGATGCCGATCCACTCGCTGAAAAGCTATTTCGGCCATTCGCTGGGGGCGTGTGGGGCGATGGAAGCGTGGCTGGGGATCGAAATGATGCGCGAGGGCTGGGCCTGCCACACCGCCAACCTCGACAATGTCGATCCCCGCTGCGGCGAGTTGGATTACATCCAGGCCGCACCGCGACGGCTGGAGACCGAGTATCTGATGAGCAACAATTTTGCCTTTGGAGGGGTCAACACCTCGCTGGTGTTCCGGCGCGTCGGCTGACGGCAGCTTTGAATAATTACAAAAACATCATCCGCCCGCCATCCTGCGGTAACCCCGACAGAGGCATGATGTTCTTGACCAGACAGGTAAGACCAACCGATTAACCGGCGAGCTTGAACTCCCCGCCCAGAGATCGGACCGATCTAAAGTCACAAGCCCCGCACGCCACACCCTCGTGCGGGGCTTTTAATTTATGGAACGATGGTCCGGCAGGCGGGGCGGGTCCCGTTGTCGCCCGGTTCCGCCCGCGACAGGGTGTGCACCGGATTGCTCAGCAGCACCCGGACCAGATCGGCCTGACGTCCCACCCGGGTTTTTTCGAACGCCCGCTTCATGTGGGTGCGCACGGTGTTCATGCTGATCCCGAGATCGTGGGAAATTTCATCGGGCGAAAGCCCCTCGGCCAGCATCCCGGCGACATCGGCCTCGGCTCCGGTCATTCCGTACATCTCGCTCAGCGCACCGCGCTGGATTTCGTAATGGACATCGGGATCGCTGGCCAGCAGGACGACCAGCGGCGTTCCCGGCGCATCGCCCCCCAGATCGATCCGCACCGCACTGACGACAATCGCCAGCGGCGACCGCTCGGAAGCGCGGGAAACAGCAAGGGTGCGGCTGGGCTGGGAATCTCCCCCCAAAGCGGCGCGATAGCATTCCTCCACCGCCGCCAGAATCCGGGACCGGTTGTGCGACGACGCGGCATGGACCCGGCCGTTCTGAATCGAGATTTCACCGTCGCGGGCCAGCGAGCGCATCTTTTCATTATGATAGACGACGGTACCGTTGCCTTCGAGCAGGGCCAGCGCCGGGGCAACCCGATCGAGCGCGGCAAAAGCGGCGTGGCGTTGGCGCTTTTCGGCCTCCGCCAGGGCGAACAGACCCAAAGCCCGGTTGAGATGGGAAGCGACGATCCTCATCCGCGCCAGATCGGTGGCGTCGAACGGAGGCTGGGTCGGCGAGCGCATCACCCCCACCATCCCGAGGCAGGTGGAATCCACCGCCACAATCGTCCCGAGACTGCACTGAATACCGTGCTGCGCCAGGGCATCGTAGGAACGGCGCGCCGCCTTATGGCATTCCAGCGCGATCAGCGGCGCGATCTGGTCGGTCTTACGCTGGGGGAGGACAGGGAAATTCGACGATGACCACTCGCCCGAGGCCGAGGCCATCGTTTCGAGCCAAAGCTGTTGCGCATCGCGGTCGATGGTGCTGGACAGGGTGCGTTTGATTTGTCGGCTGTTAGGCTCGGCCAGCAGAATGAGCCGCATCGGAGCATCGAACATCTCGCCCAGCCGATCCAGAACGCTCATCCACCCGTCTGCGTCGGCCGCCGACCCGTAACACACGTCAATAAGATCAAGAATCCGCGTCATATCGGCAATCGTGATGCCGCCCTGGTCCATGGTGCCCCCGCCAGCATCACCCAATTCCGTTCACCTCACCCGCCTGTCGCTCATTTTTCCTCCACGCCTCGTTTGGTGTTGGGCTAGGTACTCTCCCCCCCTCCATACGTAAATACGTAGAGACTACGCAAATACACCACCTTTTCGGGTGAGCGTCAGACTTTCTTTATTTATCAAGAGCCTGCCACGGGTCTCGCCGCGATCACCAATGCGCGCATTCCTTTGCATTATCATCTATTCAGGTGATGCCGACCGCAGTGCGATTTGTAAGACTGCGCTTTCGACCTGAACGCTCGCACAACACTCCGCCCGACGGGCAAGGAACAACAAACGCCCTGCCGCCGATAAAGGTGGAAATTTGACGAACAGGGGGAGAGCCATGACGATCAGATTTCTCATCGCCGACCGCGATCCGGCCTGCATTCAACGGCTCACCTCGATCCTGACGGACAGCACCGACACCTATTGTAAGATCGTGTCGCGAACCTCTGCCGCCGAGGCGTCGGCTGCGCTCAAATCGAAATGTTACGATGTGGCCCTTCTCGCCTACGATTTCGTGACGGACCCTCGCTTTGAACTGTTCGACTTCCACGGACCGACCACCAACCGGACCGCGATCATCATTCTCAGTGATTCCCCCCGTAAGGATTGGGCCTTTGCCGCCCTGCAAAAGGGCGCGCAGGATTTCATCGTCAAGGACACGATCGATTCGTTTGGTCTGATCAAGGCGGTCACCTATGCGATGTTCCTCAAATGCAAGGAATTCGAGTTGCGCGTTTCGGCGCTGCGCGACCCCTTGACCGGGATTGGCAATCGCAATCTCTTTGACGAACAGGCGGCAACCCTGCTCAATCAAGCCAAGCGCGGCCAGGAAAAGGCCGCCATCCTGTTCATGGATGTCGATGGGCTAAAAGCGGTCAACGATACCCACGGCCACGCCCTGGGCGATCGGTTGCTCAATCAGGTCGCGACGCGGATCGTCGGGCAGATGCGGGAAAGCGATGTCGTCGCCCGGGTCGGCGGCGACGAGTTCGTTGCGATGCTGACGCATATCAACACCCCCAACAGCATCACCTTGATCGAGCACAAGCTCAATCATGCGGTGTCCCAGACGCCCTATCGGATCGACGGGATCGATATCCAAATCGGGATGAGTTGCGGAAGTGCGATCTACCCCGACGATTCCCAGGAGATTTCCGACCTGATCCAGATCGCCGACAAGCGAATGTACGAGAAGAAAGCCAGGAAGAAAGCGACCCCCTCTCCCTCCCCCGTGCTGTACTGGTCGAAATCCTGACCGGACCGCCCTCGCCTCTCTACCGACGAGGCCAGCACGGACCTCCTCCTTAATCTTTTGCTCCGATTCCCTAAACCATTAGATTATTCTGGTCTGCGATAACGGCTCGCATGAAGGGAATGTGCGCTCTCGCTCCCGTCTTGTGGCGAACCACACGGCAGGGACGTCGCCTCTCCCCAGAAAGGGAAAGTGGTGGAATTACCTCCACGCTTCATTGTTGCTCTGGTTGATGGCGATCCCGCCACGCGGGACCGGATCGCCGAAACACTGTCCGTGAACGGGTACGACGTTCGCGCCTATGTCGACGGCACCAGCTTCCTTGAGTCGCACGATGCGCTGGCGATCGGCTGCATCCTGATCGACCTCGATCTCGGCACCGATTTCCTCCCCAAGATCCGCAAGCGGGGCTATGACGCTCCGATCATCGTGATGTCCGCCGAAGGCAATATCCCGCTGGTGGTCCGCGCCATCCAGTCGGGCGCGCAATCCTGGCTGGGCAAGCCGGTCGATTGCCACCAGTTGCTGTCGGTGGCAAAGCAGGCGTGTCACCTTCATCGGTTCTATCGCCAGCGCTTTATCCCGGCCAAGGATGCGATCGCGAAATACCAGCGCTTGACCCGGCGCGAAAGCGACGTCTTCTGGCTGCTGACCAAGGGGATGTCGAGCAAGGAAATCGCCGGTCAGCTTGGGATCAGCGTCCGCACCGTCGAGACCCACCGCGCCCATGTCTTCGAAAAGTTCGAGGCGACCTCGCTGAAGACCCTGATCGACCTGACCGTTCCGCTCGCCGCCCTCCACGCCTGAGCCGGAACGGTGCCGGGGACTTTCGCCTGCCGCCGCATCATGGCATCGTCAACAACCGCGACCAACCCAGAGGGGACGCCATGCCGAGCGAAGCCGATGCGATCTTGCTGACCGAGCGGAGCGGAGCTGTCGCGACGCTGACCCTGAACCGCCCCGCCGCCCGCAACGCCCTGTCGATGGCGCTGATGCGCGAATTGGAGGCGGGGCTGGCCCGGCTGGCGGAGGACACCACGATCAAGGCGGTAGTGCTGGCGGCGAACGGCCCCGCGTTCTGTTCCGGCCACGATCTCAAGGAAATGCGCGGACTGGACGGACGCGACGCGGTGGCGGCGGTGTTCGATCAATGCGTCCGGGTCATGACCGCGATTGTGCGCCAGCCCCAGCCGGTGATCGCCCGGGTTCACGCGATGGCGACCGCCGCCGGGTGCCAGTTGGTGGCGTCGTGCGATCTGGCCTTTGCCGCCAGCGACGCCCGCTTCGCGACGCCCGGCGTCAATATCGGGCTGTTCTGCTCGACACCGATGGTCGCGCTCAGTCGGGCGATCGGGCGCAAGGCGGCAATGGAGATGTTGTTGACCGGCCATCCGATCGACGCCGCCACCGCCGAGCGCTGGGGGCTGATCAATCGCGCCGTTCCCGCCGAGGATTTGAACGCCGTCACCGCCGAGATTGCGGCGCTGATCGCCGCGAAATCGGCTTATACGGTCAAGACCGGCAAACAAGCCTTTTACCGTCAGGCCGAGATGGGGTTGGACGACGCCTACGCCTATGCCGCGCGGGTGATGACCGAGAATATGCTGGCCGCTGATGCCGCCGAGGGAATCGACGCCTTCCTGACCAAACGTCCCCCGGTGTGGCGGGACTGATCGTCCCAGCCCGCGCCGAAGCCAGAAGCGATCCCGTCGCCCTGCACTTTCGGATCATTACAAAAATATCATCCGCCCGCCATCCTGCCGTAACCCCGGCCCAGGCATGATGTTTACGACTCGACAGGCAGTACCCCCCGATGGACAGGCGAGCTTGAACTCCCCGCTTCGAGATCGGACCCGACACAGTCAAAAGCCCCGCACGCCACACCCTCGTGCGGGGCTTTTCCTTTTCACGGACGGCACGGGAAACGATGGTCAGGCGCTGCCATAGCGTTCGGCCACCGCCAGAATCTGTTCCAGCGAGACCAGAAACGCATCGACGCAGGCCGGATCGAAATGGCTTCCCCGGTTGCTGCGCAGGAAGTCGAGCGCCTTGTCCAGCGGCCAGGCGGGCTTGTACGGCCGCACACTGGTCAGGGCGTCGAAGACGTCGGCAACGGCGGTAATCCGCCCGGCCAGGGGAATATCCAGTCCCGATACGCGTTTGGGATAGCCGGTTCCGTCCCACTTTTCATGATGACTGAGCGCGATCGCCGCCGCCATCTGGAGCATGGGAGATTGATTGTTGCGCAGGATCTGCCAGCCGATCTCGGCATGGGTGGTCATGATCTCGCGCTCTTCCGGGGTCAGAGCCCCGGGCTTCAACAGCACATGGTCGGGAATGCCGATCTTGCCGATATCGTGCATCGGCGCGGCGGTGAAGATCAGATCGACCTCTTCGGACGGCAGCCCCATCCGCGTGGCAATGATCTGACAATAATTGGACATCCGCAGCAGATGCGCCCCGGTTTCGTTGTCGCGAAATTCGGCGGCGCGCGACAGCACCAAAATCGATTCACGCTCGCGCGCGACGATGGCATGGGTTGCCTTGCGCACCTCCTCGGCCAGCAAAACCGCCTGGGTTTTGGTTTGCTTGTGGTGGCGGCTGAGGCTGAGCAGGTTGCGCACCCGGGTCAGGAACTCGATCTTATCGACGGGTTTGCGCAGGAAGTCGGTCGCGCCCAACTGAAGGGCGCGATAGCGGACCTCCATCGTGTCCGACGTCGTCACCATGATCACCGGAATGTCGGTGCGGCTGGGATTGGTCAAAAAGGCTTCGATGAACTGCAACCCGTTGATCTTCGGCATCACGTAATCGACGATGACCAGATCGACATCGTTCTGAAGACACCAACTCAGTGCGACCTGGGGATCTTTGAACGGAACCGCCGCGTCTTCCGCGATCATGCTGGAGACAAGCTGGGTGAGGTGCTTCAGAACGCTTTCGCTATCGTCGACAATCGCAATCTTTACCGAGCTGTCCGCCATTTTGAACGCCCTGCCATCTGTCTGAAACACCGTGACAGAGCCGTCAGGCGGTGCATCATGGTCTCTGGGGAAATGATCGCAGACGATGATGGTCGGAACCAAGGTCTATCTGCGCCATTGCCTCCGCGATTTGCAGATCACCCTCTGTTTTTTGCGGGTATCGAGACACATCTTTCGGACGAGAATGATCGACCTCTCTGGCGCAGGATTCCGACGATGACCGACACGCACCCCCGCCTTCCCCTGTCCGCAAACGATTTGGTTCTGGTTGCCGATGACGAAACGTTTTCGCGGTTCATGACGATCGAACGGTTCGGCCAGATGGGGAAGCCGCAGATTTTATCGGCACGCGATGGTCACGAAGCCCTGGAGGCGCTGAATGGCAGCCGGGCGACGGAAATCCGGGTGGTGGTGCTTGATTTCAACATGCCGGGCGCCAACGGAATCGAAGTGTTGAAAGACATCCGCAGCGGCAAACTGGCGGTTCCCCATGACGTGATCGTGATGATGATCACCGGCATCGATATTCTGGGCATTGCCACCGCCGCGATGGTGCTCGACGTTGACCTGTTCCTCAATAAACCGACCGCGACCGCCGATCTGCGCCGTCATCTGATCGACCTGCTGGGCAGCGAGCGCGATTGTGCGCCCCCTGCGCATTATGCCGGGCTCGACGTGGACTGGCTGATTTCGGGCCAAGTGATCGACACCACCCTCAGCGGCGGGGAAGACATCCCCCTGGATGCCTTGAGCGAGGGCATGGTGATCGCCAGCAATCTGCTCGATCCGCATGGTGGATTGCTGGTGGCAGCCGGAACCCGGGTGACCCCCCGGCTGCGGCGTCTGCTGCGCGGGCTGGCCGCCGCCGGTCTGCCGTTCGAGGGATTAAAGGTGATCCGCCCCATCTGAGCCGCGGCAGGATCAGCCGCGCCCAGGACCTACGGGCACTTCGGCCGGAACCTCTTCAACGCCGATTTCTTCCAGCCGCTCGATCAGATGCCGGGTCAATTGAGTGCCCGCCTGCAACAAGGTATTCCCGTCGGCGGCGATCAGATCGGCGGCAAGCTTGGTTCCGGGCCGAACCCGCCGAATCGGCGTCATCGGGATCAAGCGCGGCGCGGCGCGGGACGGTGCCGCCGGGTCCATCCCCTCGGCCGCCGCCAGCATCCCGGCAATATCGAGCGCGGCGTAATACTCGACCGGCTTGATCACCCGAGGCGAATCCGGCGACAGAAAGTGGAACAGCCGCGTCGCCAGCTTTTCCTTGCCGAACGGCTTCGACATAAAGGAATCGGCATCGAGCGCCAAGGCAACCGCCGTCAGGGCGAAGCTGGTCGAAACGGTGGCGACAATGAAATAGGTATCGTGCGGCAACGGCAACCGGCCTTGCCGCAAATCACCCAAGAGTTTGATCCCGGTTTCATCGGGCATGTAATGATCGGAGATCACCAGACTGAGGGCGGGATCGGCCTGCATCGCCGCCCGGGCCTCGGCCCCGGACCCGGCAAACACGACATGAAGCGCGCCCAGCGATTCGAACAGCTTGGCGATCACCTTGCACGAAAACTGTTCGTCATCGACGACCAGAATGCGGAACGACGGGGTAGCTCCTCCAGTCATCGGCGGGTCATCCTTGCGAACCGACAAGAACTATCGCCCGCGGCATGCGGCGAAACGTCTTCGGCGCTTAAATCAAACCAGGATAAGACAGCGTTTGATTATGGCACTGGATGCAGGCGAAAGTCGCGCCAAAACAACAGGCTTCCACGCGGTGGGGAGAGGACTTTCCGCCCTCCCCCCCGCGTTCATCACCGCAATCACAGACACAAAGCCTCGGGATCGGCCCGCATCAAGCGCTTGTTCATCTTACCGATGCTGGTCTTGGCCAAGGTCTTGACGAAGCGGACATGGAGCAGCAGACCATAGCGGGAAACACCCGCCGCCTCGATCGCCTTCGCCGAGTAATTGCGTAAGGCATGTTCGGTGATCGTACCGACATGCTCGGGCTTCAAGATCACCAGCGCGACCGGGCGTTCGCCCCACTTCTCGTCCGGGATACCGATCACGGCGACCTCGTGCACTGCTTCGTGCTTCGAGATAATGTCTTCCAACTGCAAGGACGAGGTCCACTCGCCGCCGGTCTTGATGACATCCTTGATCCGGTCGGTCACCTTCAGATAGCCCTCGGCGTTAATGTTGCCGATATCGGCGGTGTGCAGGTATCCGCCGCCCCAAAGACTTTCCGAATCCGCCTCGGTCCCGACATAGCCCTGGGTCAGCCAGGGAGAGCGCGCCACGACCTCGCCGGTCGCCCGGCCATTATGCTCGACCTCGCGCATCTCTTCATCGACAACCCGCAGATCGACCAGTGGCAACGGGCGCCCGGTCTTGGCGCGGATCACCGATTGTTCTTCGTGCGAGCGCTCCAGCATCCGGTTTTCCAGATGCGCGATCGACAAGACAGGACAGGTTTCCGACATCCCGTAGCCGGTAAAGATGTCGATGCCGCGCTTTTGCGCCGAGGTCGCCATGATTTCGGGCAAGGCCGATCCGCCGATCAGAACCTTCCAGCCGGAAAAGTCGGTCCGGCTGGCCTGGGGATGCGACAGGATCATGTGCAGGATGGTCGGAACACAGTGGGAGAAGCTGACCTTCTCCTCGGCGATCAGGCGACAGATCAATTCGGGCTGATAGCGGCCAGGATAGACCTGCTTCATTCCCATCATCGTCGCCAGATAGGGAAAGCCCCAGGCGTGGACGTGAAACATCGGCGTGATCGGCATGTAGACATCTTCGCGATGGACATGCCCCTGGTTCGGTGCGCCTCCCAGGGCGGCGGCGCAGCCCAGCGTGTGGAGGACAAGCTGGCGGTGGCTGAAATAAACCCCTTTGGGATTGCCGGTCGTCCCGGTGGTGTAAAAGGTCGTGGCCTGGGCGTTTTCATCGAAATCGGGAAAGTCGTACTCCGGTGACGCCGCCGCCAGCAACGTCTCGTACTCGCCGGCCACGGGGATCGGCGCCACCGCGGACGCGCCTTCCTCGACAATCATCACAATTGTCTTCACCGTTTCGAGACGTCCGGCGATTTCCGCCAAAATCGGGAAGAACTCGCTGTTGACGATCAGGAAATCGGCGCGAGCGTGGTTCAGCGTATAGAGAATCTGTTCCGGGGTGAGGCGGACATTCACCGTATGAAGAATTGCCCCCATCATCGGGATGGCAAAGAACGCTTCGAGATAGCGATGACTGTCCCAATCCATCATCGCCACGGTCTGTCCGGCCTGGACATCAAGGCCCGCCAACAGATTGGCCAACCGCCCGATACGCTCCTTCAGAGTGCGATAATTGAAACGGACCCGACCCTGATAGGTAATCTCCTGCTCCGGCGCGATCGCCAGCGGGGTCAGCAAAAGTTGTTTAATCAGCAGCGGATATTGATAGGCAGAAGGGGTAGAACCGACAACCCGGACGGACATGAAGCACTCCCTAGCCCGGAAATGACAAAAAGATCACAGATTGTAGCCCAAGGCGTGAAGCGGACATAGGACCGGGTTGTCATTCTCCGCGCCTTCCCTTTTCAAGCGAGACACCCCCTTCTGCTTCGCGGAGCAAGCGGGAGATCGGGCAATCATTTGTTTTGAACCATTACAAAAATATCATCCCCCCGCCATCCTGCGGTAACCCGGATTGAGGCATTGTGTTCTTGTCCAGACAGGTATGACGACCCGAACGACCGGCGGACTTGAACTCCCCGCCTCAAGATCGGATCAATCGTAAAGTCCAAAGCCCCGCACGCCCACCCTCGTGCGGGGCTTTTACGTGTCCGGAGCCTTGGTGCCGCCTTATCCGCTCGCGGTCTTGTTCACGTGGGGGACATGGCGCAGAATCGTCGAGACCAGCGCCTCGGGCGAGATCGGCTTGACCACCCGATCGACCATCCCGGCGGCAAGGCAGCGGACCCGTTCCTCGTCCATGGCATGAGCGGTCAGCCCGATCACCCGCAGACCGGGGGCGAAGCGGGAAATCTCCTGCGCCAGTCCATAGCCGTCGAGTTCCGGCATCTGCACGTCAGTCAGCACCAGATCGAAGGCTCCGGCCCCGACCTGAAGCAGATGATCGAGCGCCAGACGGCCATTTTCGAAGCAGATAAAGCTCGCCCCTTCGATCTGAAGCATGTCGTCGAGAACAAGACGATTGACCTCGTTATCCTCGGCCCCCAACACCCGCAGCCCGGACAGGCGAGTGGCAGTCTCGGCTGCGGCATCGGGACGTAGGGAATGTTCGATCAACAGCCGCCGCAGGTGACGGGGACGGAACGGCCGCTCGATCACCACCGCACCGGGCGGGATCGCCGCGACGGGGCCGGTCTCTCCCGGCTGGACCAGCACCGCGACCTGCTGTCCGCGGTCAAGCCGCGCCCGTATCGCGGCGGCCTGGGCGGGATCGGCCAGAGCCTCCCGGTCGATCAGCACCAAGGCAACGTTCCGATCAGACGACAGGTCCGCCGCCGACATCACGCGGCCGCTGGGCAGGCTCCGCAGCGCCTGATCCGTCTCGAAATCGGTCAGACCGCGCAGGGCGACCGAGACCTGGGGCCACGGTGGGGCGGGATCGGCCCCAATCAGCGGCACGGCAACGGTGAAGGTGCTGCCCTCCCCCACCGTACTGTCGAGGGTGATCGCGCCCCCCATCAGATCGACCAGATTGCGTGAGATCGACAGGCCAAGCCCGGTGCCGCCGAACCGGCGGGTGGTCGATCCGTCGGCCTGCTCGAACGGACGGAACAGACGTCCCGCTGCCTCGGCGGAGATGCCGATCCCGGTATCGCTGATGCTGAGAACCAGTTGGTTGGGGGTTGTCGCGACACCCAGCGTCACTGTCCCTCCGGTACGGGTGAATTTGATTGCGTTACTGAGCAGGTTGATCAGGACCTGATTCAGTCGGCTGGGGTCACCCTGGCAGCGCAGGGGAATATCCGGCGCCTCGCGCACCTCGACCCGCAGCCCCTTGTCCCACGCCCGCAAGGCCAGCATGTCGACGGTACGGTCAACCACCGCGCCGATCTCCATCGGAATCGCCTCGACCGTCATCTTGCCGGATTCGATCTTGGAGAAGTCGAGAATATCGTCGACCACCTGTTTCAAACCGTGACCGGCATCGAGGATGCGGGTGAATTTCTCCCGCCCTGCCGCCTCGGCACAATCGCGCGCGCCGATTTGGGCAAGGCCGAGGATCGCGCTCAGGGGGGTGCGGATCTCGTGGCTCATATTGGCGAGAAACTCACGACGCAGATTGGCCAGACGCTCGGCCTCGGCCAGCGCCGCCTCGCGCGCCGCATCGGCCGCCTTGCGCACCGAAATGTCGCTGAAGCTGACCACCGCGCCGACGATATGGCCGTCACGCACCATCGGATGCGTCGACAGGCTGACTGGGATCACCCGCCCGTTGGCCGTCCAGAAAAATTCATCGTCCGAACGATAAACGATCCCGGTGTGCAAGGTCTCCAGCAACGGGCAGGTTTCTTTGGCGAAGGGGGTGCCGTCGGGATAGCTGTGATGCAGCATCTCAAGGCTGGTCCGCCCGATCAATTGTTCGGGCCGCCAGCCGAGGAGTGCGCTGACCCCCGGATTGACGAAGGTGATGCGGCCTTTGGTATCGACGCCGTAAATCCCGTCGGGCGTGGATTCGAGGATCAGACGCACGCGGGACTCGGCGCTTTCCAGGTCGGCGGTGCGTTCGGCGACCAATTGCTCCAGGCCTTTGCGATAGCGTTCGAGTTCGTCCTCGATCGTCTTGCGCGCCGTGATGTCCTGGCCAAAGGCGGCAAAGCGGGTCGCCGCGATCCGTACCGCCGCCAAAGACACCCACACCACCGCCCCAGACGCGGCGACAAAGCGGTATTCGCCACTGATCCGACCAGCCGGACCGGTCAGGATCGCAAAATCCTCCTGAACCCGGCTCAAATCCTCGGCCGAAACAACATCGCTAAGATGGCGGGCACAGATTTCATCCAGGCTCCACCCCAACATCGCCTCGGCGGCGGGATTGACGTCGCCGAAGCGCCCGTCGCTATCCACGACAAAAATCCCGAGGGGAGATTCCTCGACATAGGTGCGGAAACGCTGCTCGCTTTTCCGCAACGCGATCTCGGTTCGATAACGCTGGGTGATGTCCTCGACGACGGAAACGAAATAATCGGGCTCGCCGTCGGGTTTCGTCACCAGCGCCACGGTCAGGTTGATCCAGACGGTGTGTCCCTGCTTGTGGATGTAACGCTTTTCCAGTGTATAGGTCTGGATCTCCCCCGCCAGCATCTGGCGGACACTCTCGATATCGGTATCGAGGTCGTCGGGATGGGTGATCGCCTGAAAATCAAGGCTGATCAATTCTTCGGCATCGTAGCCGACGATCTCGCACAGCTTGCGATTGACCCGCAACCAGCGCCCCTCGGGCGACACCAGCGCCAGCCCCATTGCCGCCTGCTCGAACATCGCTTTGAAGCGCTTTTCCCCCTCCTCCAATTGTTCGGCGCTGCGGCGATTTTCCTGTGCCCGCAATGACGCCAGATGCAGATAGAGGGTGTTGTTCTCCATCAACAGCACGATCAGGGCAATCGCCTCTCCCAGCAGCCCGAACGCCCGCCCGAGATACCACCCCAGATCGAAACGGGCGTGGTTGAGCACGGCGGACACAGCGCTGTCGAAAATCCAGATTCCCAGCAGCACCATCAGCCACAGATCAAGATGAGTCCGATTATGCAACCGGAACAGCAGCCCCAGGGCGAGCAGGCTCATCGCCCAGGTTCCAAGCGCCACGATGACTTTCGCCGGGTTATCGCGGTGCCCGGTCATGATCGCGGGCAAATAATCGTGCCCGAGCGTGGTCAGCAGGGTCAAGGCAACCACCACGGCCAGAACGGAAACCAGCGTCAGCACCAAGGCGGTGGGCATCGATACGTGGCAGGGGCAATCCCGCAGCGGGGCATAAAGGGCAACGAACAGGGCGAAGCCGCCATGCCACAGGAAGTAGATCCAGGCGGTGCTTTGCGACCCAGCCCCCAGCAGCCCGGCGGGCGCGAACAGGCCGGGGAAGCTGAGCGCGTGAACGCAGGCCATCGCCGCGCTGAACAAAAACCCTCCGGCAAGAATCAGCAATCCCCAACTCCGCACCATCCGGAACTGGAACAAAAGCAGGGAAACGATGATCAAGCTGAGAGTGACGAACGCCGATTCATAGATCGGCAGGAACGCCCAAACCTCGACGAATTGAATCTGGGCAAACGGCGCGACCAGCAGGAACGCGACAAAGGCCAGCCCCGCCGCGATCAGGGCGATCCGCCGCTGCCCCACGGTCGGGGCAATCGTAGAGACAAGAGGAAGGGGCGCAAGCGCAGAGAGTTCCGGGATGAGACGGCTCCGCCTTCTCTCCTGATCGTCGGCAGCCTCCCTCATCGTCCACCTCACGACATTGGAAGAAATTGTTTCGCCGCTGTCGTCGGCTGCACTGGAGAGGTCACGACCAAGGCGGGTGTTTGACACAAAACGCTATTACAGACTGAATTCGGTCAAATCCTGCATGTCTGCCTACCGCCAGACCTACCCCAATGGACAAAAGGTATATGACAGCCGCTGCGAAAACCACAACTCTTTAGATTATCCTCTCATCCTATCTGATTTCAGATCAGCACATATGGCTTTGATACCTTAGGGTATGCCCCCAGAGATTCTACACTAGCGCGAAAACTACAGAACCGTTGCCGCCGCGACACAGCCTCAACCGAGCGAAGGAGGGACCGCTTATTTTTTCGGGAACAAGGCCCGATGCAATATAGCCTTTGGTAATAGTCGATCGCGTGCGGTATCATCGCCACCACGACCATTGCGACAAAATGAGGCGGTCACGATGATTGTGGCGTCGTCCGGCTGGCCCGATCTCGAGCTTCTTGAAGCCGCGCCGATCCTGGTCTGGCGCTCGGGTCTCGACGGTCTGTGCAACTGGTTCAATGCGTCATGGCTGGCCTATACCGGCCGGACGATGGCGCAGGAATTGGGCAACGGCTGGACCGAAGGGCTCCATGCCGAAGATTTCGACCGCTGCCTTGAAGCCTATCTCGACGCCTTTGGACGGCACGAGCCGTTCCAGATGGAATACCGGATCATGCGGGCCTGCGGACAATATGGCTGGATCGTCGATTACGGCATCCCGATTATCGACCGCGACGGCAACTTCCTCGGCTATGTCGGCTATTGCTTCGATATCACCGCCCGGCACGAAGCCGAGGAGAAGCGCGACCACCTTTGCCACGACCTTGAACAATCGAACGCCGACCTGGAACAATTCGCCTATGCCGCCTCGCACGATCTGCGCGAACCGCTGCGCAAGGTGGCGGGCTTTGCCGCATTGCTGGGCAAGAGTTGCGCCAGCAAGCTCAACGATGAGGAACGGGAATTCCTTCATTTCGTCCTCGACGGTGCCAAGCGGATGGACGAGATGATCTGCGACCTGCTGGCTTTTTCCCGGGTCGAGCGGTGCGGAGCCCCCCTGGAGCCGATGGCGCTTGGCGAGGCGCTCGATTATGCCCTGTTCAACCTGTCCCAGACGATTGAGGAGAAGAAAGCCGCGATCGAGATCGGGTTCGACCGAACTCTGGCGGTGAAGGGTGACCCCCACCAGATCGCCCGGCTGTTCCAAAACCTGATCGGCAACGCGATCAAGTACTGCGCCAAGGACGTCACCCCGCGGATTCACCTGGACGCGCTGCTTGTCCCCGAAGGATCGGTCACCCTGACCGTCACCGACAATGGAATCGGCATTCCGCCCGATTCCGCCGAACACGTTTTCCAGCTTTTCCGCCGCCTTCACACCCACGACGAATATGAGGGGACTGGAGTCGGCCTCTCAATCTGCCGCCGGATCGTCGAACGGCATGGCGGCACGATCTGGGTCACCCCCGCCGAGGGCGGGGGATCGGTGTTCCACGTCACCCTGCCCCGCTAAATCCGGGATTATCACGCGAATCCGAGGAACAGAACCAATGCCCGGTTGCGAAATGATGAAGGCAGAAGACCTGATGCCGTAGAAGCCGGCCTGTGATCCCGGTGGGACCGGCGTGGGGTCCGGCGGCCTCCAGGACCCGAGAGCGGGCGAACGGGGGCGCCCGGCCTCGTTCGTGTGGGAATAACGTGGGACGGCGACGACGGGGAGGTATTGTGGATCGGCCCGGACAGCATCGACAGGCCACAAAAGGAGAAGGCCCCAGCGGCATTACCGCTGGGGCCTTCATTGGCGCGCCCGGAAAGACTCGAACTTCCAACCCTCAGATTCGTAGTCTGATGCTCTATCCAATTGAGCTACGGGCGCTTCTCGGTCCGAAGCAATGTGCCCCGGCGAGGAGGCGGAACTTACACAAACCCTCTCCCCCCTGCAAGCCAAAAATTCATCTTTTTTCGTTACCCCCCTTTCGCCCTCAAACGCTATGGATAGGACCACGCCACGAGTACCACCAATCGAAATGCGGACTTGTGGCAACGGAGATGATTGCGTAAAATCCGCCCCAAAGTTTCCGGGGGACGTGCGCCTATCACTGTCCTAAGCGACAGTCGTGCCCCTGGCGGTCTTTGTCCGAACCGGCGAACCTGAAGGATCTGCTAATCCAATGGCCCTGAATAAGACTCACGCCGCAGCGCTTTGCGCGGCTCTCCTCGCAGGCGGATGCACCTTCGCCGAGGATGCGCTGTTCCCGGGAACGGCGAGCTCGGGCCAGTCGGCGATCACCGAACAAGCCCCCAATGACGGCCCGCCCGCGTTGGGATCGTCCAGCTTCGATCCCGTCGGGGTCACCCCCGCCTCGTCAAGCGGAACCTATGTCGGGGCCAAGGCGGCGACGCTGCGTAACGATCTTCAGGGGCTTCAGGCGACGCTGGGCCGGCAGAACCAGATGCTGCAACAGATTCGCTCCGAGACCGTGCAGGATTCCCAGCGCTATCACGGCACTGTCGCCGCGATCAACGCTCGCCTTCAGGTCGGCACCACGCCGGGCAACCCGATCCTGAACCAGCAATGGAACGCGGCGCAGAACGAGTTGGATCGGATCACCGACGACGTTCTGAAAATGAACCGCCTGACCAACGAAGTCACCGCGTCGTCGACGATGGCGGGCTACCTGCTGGAATCCGTCCGCGCTGCCCGCTCGCTGTCCGGCGCGGTTGACGAGGATCACCGCCAGCTTCGCATTCTCGAGGACGAGACCAACCGCACCGTGGTGATGGTCGAACGCCTGCTGGGCGAACTGACCAACGACGCGGTTCGTCAGCAGCAATACGTCGCCTCGGAAAAGCAGAACCTCAACACCCTGGCTCTGGGCATCAAGAACGGCGCTCTGTTCGTCGGCAGCCTCAGCAACCAGCCCAATTCCAGCTTCACCGCCCCGGCGGCGCGGGCGGCGGTGCCGTCCGGCGACCAGCCGCTGGTCACGATCCGCTTCGACAAGCCCAACGTCAATTACGAACCTGCCCTGTACGCCGCGGTCAAGAGCGCGCTGGATCGTCGTCCCAACGCCACCTTCGACGTTGTCGCCGTCGCTCCGACCGGCTCGAACCCGGCCCAGCAGACCGTCGCCGCCAGCAATGCCCGCCGCAATGCCGAATCGGTGCTGCGCTCGCTCACCAACATGAACATGCCTGCCTCGCGGGTGCGGGTCAGTGCCAGCACCAGCCCCTCGGCCAGCACCAACGGCGAAGTTCAGGTCTTCGTCCGCTAATCCGGACGATAGCTTAAAATGGAAAGCCCCGGACCGCAGGCGCGGTTCGGGGCTTTTTCTTTGGTGATCGGAAAAGGCAACCGCGAGACGAGGACTTGCCCCGCCTCGCGGCGATATCGTTTGCCGAAACGTTCGGTTACTGCGCCCGGTGCGGTTCGGCGGCGGCAGCGGCGGTCTGGACCGACTTCTGCAACTTCTCGAACGCACGGACCTCGATCTGGCGCACCCGCTCGCGCGAGATGCCGTATTGGCGGGACAGATCGTCGAGCGTCGCCGGTTCCTCGCTGAGGCGGCGGTGGGTCAGGATCGCCCGTTCGCGCTCGTTGAGGCTGTCGAGTGCGGCGGAGAGAAAGCCCCGGCGGCGGCCCAATTCCTCGCGCTCACCCAGCTCGGTTTCCTGATCGTCGCGATCATCGACCAGCCAATCCTGCCACTCCCCTTCGCCCTCGGCCCGCAGGGGCGCGTTGAGCGAGTGATCGGGGCTGGAAAGGCGGCGGTTCATGTTGACGACCTCGTCCTCGCTGACGTCCAGCTTGGCCGCGATCTTGCCGACGATTTCGGCGGGCAGGTCGCCCTCTTCGATCGCCTGCATCTGGCCCTTCAGCTTGCGCAGGTTAAAGAACAACTTCTTCTGCGCGGCGGTGGTGCCCATCTTCACCAGCGACCAGGAATGCAGGATGTATTCCTGGATCGCGGCGCGGATCCACCACATCGCATAGGTGGCGAGGCGGAAGCCGCGATCGGGGTCAAAGCGGCGAACCGCCTGCATCATCCCGATATTGCCTTCCGAAATCATCTCGCCGAGCGGCAGTCCGTAGCCGCGATAGCCCATCGCGATCTTGGCGACGAGACGGAGATGGCTGGTGATCATCCGTTCGGCGGCGGCGAGATCGTCGTTATCGCGATAGCGCTTGGCCAGGACATATTCCTCCTCGGCCGGCAGCATCGGGTATTTGCGGATGTCTTGAAGATAACGCGTCAGGTTGCCCTCGGGGGCGAGCGACAGGGTCGAAGCGATTGCCGACATGCTCACGTCTCCTCTTCCGGTGTGGAGGGTTTTCCCTCGTTCACAGAGCGAGGCGCCGACCTTCGGCACCGCGCCCCGTCTCTCACCGCTCACTGGAGACAGATAATGCCACAGCTATGGGGTCAAGTATACTGGATTCTATATCGTCTCTAAAATTTTTATCAAAGCATTGATATCCGGAGGTATAGCGCTTTCGAAGCAGAGGGAGCATCCTTTGGTAGGATGCTGGAACCCGAGCAAAAAGGCATGCAAAGCCTGGCGGGGAAAAGCAGTCAGTGCAGCCCGAACATCCGCAGGTAAGGAGGCCATACGTCCTGACCGAACTCTACCATATGTCTTATCCCCAACCAACGAATGTCCTATACTTGTCATATGAACTCTGATCTGGTGAGTTCGACCCGTTGCCAGACGACATTCAACCAAACTGACAGAACCGCCCGCATAGATCTTCACGACACGGTAGCGGGTCAGCGCCCGCTTCCCGCCACCCGAGACGACGGCCATGGTTTTACGGTCATTGGGATTGCGTCCGATATTGCCTTCGATCTCGCCCGATGATGGCGACGGCACCCCCCAAACCAGAGCGCGATAGGCCCGTTCCAGAGTGTGGGCGGCAAATTGCTCGGACAGCCCGCGGTGGGCAGCATCGGTCTTTGCCGCCACCAGCAGACCGCTGGTGTCCTTATCCAAACGATGCACGATTCCGGGACGGCGAACCCCGCCAATTCCGGCCAGCGACTCGCCGCAATGGGCCAGCAGCGCATTGACCAGAGTGAAATCGAGATTGCCCGGCGCGGGATGCACCACCAGCCCCGGCGGCTTGTCGATGACAATCAGATCCTCGTCCTCATGCACCACCGAGAGCGCGATCTCTTGCGCTTCGGGGATCGCCGGAGCGTCGGGCGGCACGCTGACCTGATAGGATTGCCCGGATTTGACCCGACACGAGGGGTCGAGTATCGTCGCCCCGTCGAGGCTGACCCGCCCGTCTTCAATCAGCCCTTTGATCCGGCTGCGCGACAGATCGGGCTGTCGCATCGCCAGCCATTTGTCCAGACGTTGGCCGACCTCGTCGGGCGAAACCGGCTCGGGAGTGTACTCTCGTGAATTCGTCTCGTTCATTCCCCTATCATCGCCGATCCGGGCTGCGGCCGCGACCGGGGAAATTAAGGAATCCGACATGAAAGCGCTGAAAGCGTTGGTGATCTTTTTAGGGGTGTTGATCGTCGCCGGGGTGGGGCTGGTGATCTATGGCGTGGCGTCGAAGGTCGGACCGAAACCCGCCCCCGTTGCGTCGAGCACCGCCACCACTGCGCCGACAGCGCCGAATGCCGCGCCCCCCTCCCCGGCCGCGCCGTTTGGCTCGATCGATATCCCCCTGCCCGATGGAGCGACAATCCAGCAGGTTTTCGCCGCCGGGGACCGCGTCATCGTCCGCGTTGGCACCGGCAAGGGCACCGGCGACCGCCTGATTGTCCTCGACCCCACCCACGGCCAGGTGAGCGGCAGCTTCGGCTTTGCCGCCGCGCCGGAGGCCAACGCGAAACGATGATCCTGGTTGACCGCTCCGATCTGACTGCGGTCTGCACCGCCGCCGAGGCCGCCTTCCCCGCCGAGGGATGCGGCCTGCTGGTCGGACGCGGTGACCGGATCGTGCGAGTCCGCCAGATCATCCCCGCCGAGAATATGGAGCGGGAGCGGCGCAACGATCGGTTCGAGCTTGACCCCCGCGCCCGCTTTGCCGCCGAACGGGCCGTGCGCGGTGGCCCCGACCGCATCGTCGGGCACTGGCACTCCCACCCCAATGGCAGCCCGTCGCCCTCGCCCGCCGATATTGCCCGCGCCTTTGAACCCGAGATGATCTGGCTGATCGTCGCCGTCACCCAAGATGCCGACGACCTCCCCCGAGCCAAGCCGCCCCGTGCCTTCCGTCTCGATGCCCGGACCGGCATGGCCCAGCCGGTGCCGCTGCGCCTCTACCCCGCCGCACCGTGAAAATAGTGCTTGCGTTCGCCAGACGATTCCTCCATAAAGCCGCACCGCGCCTCCAACGTCCCCATCGTCTAGAGGCCTAGGACACCGCCCTCTCACGGCGGCAACCGGGGTTCGAATCCCCGTGGGGACGCCAATCGCTTTTCTTCCAGAAAAATGCAGCGTTATCAACGACTTGTCAGACCATCGACAAGGCGGCACACACACGCCCAGCCTGCCTTCATGGTAGCTATTACAGGCGGTGTGAACACCTCCCCTCGAAAACGACAGATGACCCGGCCGATTCGTGGACGATGGCGGGTTCCGGTTCTACCCGGCGCGGAACATCCGCGCCCAGAGCGATCTTTGATTGAAGTGCGCCCTCTCTTGACAGCTTACTGCGCATGGTGGATCAGTTGCTCAAAGCCAATGTCAGGAGGTCCCCCATGCGTCGACCACCCCTGATCCTGTGTGATCTCCTGGCGGGATGTGCTGGCGGCACTGTAGTCACGGACGGAAACGAATACACAGTCACAGTCAATTGGTCTAGCGGGAAACGATCAGAAGCCCTTTCTGTGGACGATGCTCACTGCGGAAAGTATGGTCGTGTTGCTCGCCTTAAGGATGCTGGAGCAGATACATTCTGGGTTCATTATGACTGCATCAAGCCCGGATCGAACTGATAGAAAAGATGCTCCCATCTGCTGATCAGCTAACCCATGAGGCTCATCCAGAGCTGTTCCACTACACAAGCAAGGCTGGCCTTGAGGGGATCATCACCTCTCAGAGTCTATGGGCGACACGATATGACTGCCTGAACGACTCACAGGAAGTCTTCCAGATCAAGCCACTACTGATCCGATCTCTGGCCGAGCGGTGCAAGCGATATTTCATGGAGGCCAAAACAGGCAACCTCTCCACGAAGTTGCTGATTGCAAAGCATGGTGGGACCGTAGCTGCGTCGCGAGAGTTTGCCATCAGGACCATCAACAGCCTGTACACGGTCTCGTTCGAGGGGAAGCCGAACTCTGTCGCCTACATGACCCCATTCATCACGTCCTTCTGTTCCCATGAGGGGGACAGTGAGTATGAACGGCAGAACGGCTTGTTGAGCCAGTGGCGTGGGTATGGGCGGGATTCAGGCTTCGCCATCGTGTTCGATACCAAGGCCCTGTGGCAGGCGTTCGAGCAGGATGCTGCCGTGTACTCCTACACGACGGCACAGTTCCCTGACGCCTATTATACCGACGAGGAGGCCCTCGCTGATCCCAACTTCCAGCCGCTGATAGAGAACCTGTTCAGGTACTTCCTGTATGCTGAAGACAGGATGGCGGATGTGCTGGGGGAGGCGCTGGTCCCGTTCCTGAACCTCGTCACCCGCAAGAAGCACAGAGGATTCAGGGAGGAGCGGGAGGTCCGCTTGGTCGTCTTTCCCAGGACAGAAGAAATATTCCGACAGTTCGCCAGTCAGGTTCGGGCTGAAATTGAGTTCACAGGCAAGCGCAAGGTGGTTCACACGGCCCCTTCTGGGAAGTCTTATGTGGTTCTGTTCGAGGACACGAAGCGCCTTCCTATCAAGCGGATCATCGTTGGGCCGGGGGCTGATCAAAGGGAGAAGGTACAATTCGCTAAGGATCTGGTCAGGTCGAAGATTCAGATCGTGAGGTCCGAGACGCCTTTCATCGATCGATAGCAGTTTAAACTGCCCGGCCACGGCCTGATGGAGAACCGCTCGGGCCTGATCGTCGACACAATACTGACCCGTGTCTCGGGCCATGCCGAACGGCTGGCGGCGTTGGACATGATCGAGCCGTTGGCCGACCGGCTCCGCGACATCACGTTGGGGGGCGACCGGGGTTACGATGCCGCCGATTTCGTCGAGGAGCTGCGGACGCTCAATGTTCGCCCCCGTGTGGCACAAAACATCAACCGGCGGCGCTCGGCCATCGACCGGCGCACCACCCGCCCCGTCCTTCCTTCGCGCGGCGAACGGGTTCAGGCGGGCGGGGACGGCGGATCGAGTACCAGCTTGATCCGGCGGTGGCGCCGGCCCTTCTTCTGCACGTTGGTGACGGTAATCGGGCCGACCTCGGCGGTCGAGCGGACATGGGTTCCGCCGCAGGGCTGGCGGTCGATCCCGCCGATCCGCACCACGCGCAGCCCCTCGGCCGAGGCCGGCGGCGGGGCGGCATCGACGGTGCGGACCAGGGGGACGCCGACGTCCTGAGCGCACTCGATCACGATCGGCTCGTCGCGCGCGACCAGTTGGTTCAGCCGCCTGGTAAGGTCATCGCGGTCGATCGTGTCCTCGAGGTCGAAATCCAGTCGGCCGTATTCAGGAAAGATCGCGCAGCCCGTCACCGGCGCGTCGATCGCGCTGCACAGCAGATGCAGGCAGGTATGCATCTGCATCAGGCGATAGCGCCGCGGCCAGTCGATCCGGGCCACCACCCGCCGCCCGGTCAACACTACCCCGGGCGGCGGGGTCAGCACATGCAGGATCCGCAGCCGCCCTGGAATGTAGCGGGTGTCCGCGACCGGCAGGCACAGCCCGTCCTCGAACAGCAGGCTGCCGGTGTCACCGGGCTGGCCGCCGCTTTCGGCGTAGAACACCGTCTGTTCCAGGCAGACGCCGCCGTCGCTCTGATCGACCACCACCGTCTCGATTTCGCTCAGGTAGGAATCGGCTTCGAAGCGCTTGATGGTCGGAATGATCGACATGGCGTCCTCACTGATCGCGGCCGGATGGGGTGGGCATCACTTCGTCGAGGTAATCGGCACCATGGTCGTAGACGGGGCAGGCATGCGCCAGCCGGTGCATTTCCACTCTGACGACGTCATGAGTCTTTCTGACGAGTTTTTCCATGACAGGCGCTCCAGACGTTATTGGCCTCGTTTGGCGAAATAGAGCCCGACCAGACAAATCGTGATGCCGACGATCTGGCGGACGGTCAGGGTCTCGTGGAACAGGATCCAGGCATAGATCGCCGCGACCACCGGCTGCATCAGCACGAGCACCGATGACAGCGCGACCGGCACCGGGCGCAGGCATTGCGCCAGCATCCCCTGCCCGACCACATGCGACAGCACCGCGAGCCCGACCAGCGGCGCCAGATCCTCCAGCCCGGTCGGCACCAGCCGCTGTTCCAGCAGCAGCGCCAGCGGCACCAGGGTAGACAGGCAGCCGAGGCTGCTGAGATACAGGATCCGCCCTGGGCCGAAGCGGCGGCGCAGTCGGCTAACCAGCAGCAGATACAGGCCGTAGAACACCGCCGTCAGCAGCGCCAGCCCGTCCCCCAGCGCCGAGGCTAGCGAGGCCTGCAGCGAGGCCGACAACAGCAGAGTGACCCCGCACAGGGTCAGCGCCAGCCCCACCAGGAACGAACGGCGAATCCGCTCGCGATAGAGCAGCACCGACAGCGGCACGACGACGAACGGCACCAGATTTGCCAGCAGGTTGGCATTGGCCACCGTGGTGTAATGGAACGAGATGTTCCAGAAGGTCAGGTCCAGTCCGAGCAGCGCCCCCGCCGCCCACAGCACCACCAGAT
The DNA here is from genome assembly GCF_000442515.1 of Magnetospirillum fulvum MGU-K5. Lineage (GTDB taxonomy): Bacteria > Pseudomonadota > Alphaproteobacteria > Rhodospirillales > Magnetospirillaceae > Phaeospirillum > Phaeospirillum fulvum_B. The sequence continues at coordinate 27,861 of NZ_AQPH01000020.1, forward strand.
CGCGCCGCTCCAGCCGGGGGACGGCCCGGGGCGCCCGTCTCCGTTCCAGCGCGTCCCAGCCATAGACCAGCGGCAGGGCCAGCAGGATCCGCCACGCCCCGGTGGCGATCGGATCGAGCGGGCTGAGCTTGACGAAGATCCCGCCGGTGGCGAGGAAACACACCGCCAGGATCACCCCCGCCACCGCGATCACGTCGGGAGAGGCCTGCCCTATCACGGCGGCGGACGACGAACTGTCGGAGGGACTCAAATCATCGCTCCTTCCTGGGGGGAAACGCGCGCCGGAAAACCGGCCGACGACATCCATCGATTGATTCGCGCGTTGATTTGACTATCAATCAGCCATATTGTCCGAATCAATGAAAACATTGTGTGGCAAACAATGTGGGTTCCCGACCTGAGAAACCGCCATCCGGTCCGCTATCTCGCCATCGTCGAAGCCCTGGCAGAGGCCATCGCGCGGGGCGCTTTGCGGCCGGGCGACCGCCTGCCGACCCATCGTGAACTGGCGTGGCGGCTGGGGGTCAATGTCAGCACGGTGACGCGCGCCTATGTCGAAGCGACCCGGCGCCATCTGATTTCCGGCGAGGTCGGCCGGGGCACCTTCGTACTGTCGGAAAGCCGCGAGGCGATGCTGTTCGGGCTCGACAGCCCGGCAGCCGCCCTGGCGGCGAGAACGATCGACCTGTCGGTCAATATTCCGGCCAGCCCCGGCGACGCCGTCGACGCCGCCGAGATCGAAGCCACCCTGGCCGATCTGGCGGCGCGGCAGCGTCTGGGCGGGACGCTGGGCCATCCCTCCGCCGCCCTGATCGCCCAGGCCCGGATCGCCGGTGCCACATGGCTCGCAGCGCGCGGCCTCGACATCCGGCCGGGCGACGTGATCCCCACCGCCGGCGCGCAGCAGGCCCTGCTCGCGGTGCTGCTGGCTTTATGCCGACCGGGCGACCCGGTGCTGGTCGAGGACCTGACCTTTCCTGGAATCAAGGCGCTGGCCCGCCAGCTCGCCCTGCCGCTGCACGGCGTGGCGACCGATGGAGAGGGTATCCTGCCCGACGCGCTCGACCGCGCCGCCCGCGCCACCTCGGCCCGGGTGGTGGTGGTGGTGCCGGCGTTGCAGAACCCGACCGGGGCGACGATGGGCGCGGCCCGCCAGCAGGCGGTGGCCGAAATCGCCCGCCAGCGCGGCCTCCAGGTGATCGAGGACGATGTCTACGGGATGCTGGCCGAGACCCCGCCACTGGCCCGGCTTCTGCCCGAGACCTGCACCATAGTGACCAGCCTGTCGAAATGCGTCGCCGGCGGCCTGCGCTTCGGCGTGATCGCCGGTACCAGCGCGGCGGTGCGGGCGGTGGCGGCCGAACCGCAGACCACGCTGTGGCCGCTGGCGCCGCTGATGATCGAGATTGCCTGCCGCTGGCTGGAGGACGGCACCGCGCAGCGGCGGGTCCGCTGGCAACGCGAGGAGATCGCCGCCCGCTACCGGCTGGCCCGCCGCGCCCTGCCCGGCCGCCCCGAAGGCGATCCCCGCCCCAGCCCGCATGTTTGGCTGACCCTGCCGACCGAGGACCCCGACCCGGCCGCCCTCTGCCGCCGGGCCGGACTGGAGGTGGTGCCGGCGGCAACCTTCGCGGTGACGCGCGAGCCGCCGCAGCGGATCCGGGTCAGCCTGACCGCCGCCGCCAGCCGCGCCGACCTGAGCCGAGCCTTGGACCGCCTCCACCGCCTCGGAGCGGCGTGGTCACGGTAACGGCCCGGGGAACAAAGGAAAAATACGGGCGTGCCTGCGCCGGACGAATGGATCGTGGTGTGATGAATAGGAACCGCCGCCTCCGGAACAATCCGCCGTAACAGCGGAGCGGGCACAGCCAATTGATCTAAATTAACTCTTTGAAGCTTCAGAACTCGTGTCGTCTCCTCGCCGAGACGCCAAATTCCAAAAAGCTGAATTCGCCAGGAACCGACCGTTACGGTCGCGATCCGGCCTGCTTTCTTCCCCAAAGATGTCTTTGTTCCGGCTTGCTAAATGCGATGGCCGGATTGTAGCCTCCGATGATGGAACATCATCGACGCTATTTTTTCTGCGGCATCGGCGGCAGCGGGATGCTGCCGCTGGCCCTGATCGTCCAGCAACGAGGCACCCGTGTCGCCGGATCGGACCGGTCGCTCGATCAGGGGCGCAGCCCCGCCAAGTTCGACTTTCTGCGCGCGCACGGCATTGACCTGTTTCCCCAGGATGGCAGCGGGATCGTCGACGGGGAAACCGTGCTGGTTACCTCGGCCGCGGTCGAGGAAACCGTTCCCGACGTCCAGGCCGCCCGTCGGGCTGGCGCGACGCTGACGACGCGGGCCGAACTGCTGTCCGACCTGTTCAACGCCGCCCCCCGCTCGGTCGGGATCGCCGGGACCAGCGGCAAATCGACCACCACCGGGATGGTCGGCTGGCTGTTGCGTCAGGCCGGGCAGGACCCCACCATCGTCAATGGCGCGGTGATGCGTAATTTCGTCACCGCCGACACTCCGTTTGCCAGTTCGCTGGTGGGTGGCGACGATCTGTTCGTCGCCGAGATCGACGAAAGCGACGGCTCGATTGCCCGCTATCGCCCCGATGTCGCGGTGCTGAACAATGTCGCGCTCGACCACAAATCAATGGAGGAACTGCGCCGCCTGTTCCGCGACTTCATCGCCAAGGCCCGGATCGCGGTGCTGAACCTCGACAATGACGAGACCGCCGCTTTGGCAACGACGATCCCGCCCGAACGGCGTCTGACCTATTCGCTGTCCGATCCCGCCGCCGATCTGTTCGCCACCGACATCGTTCCCGCCCGCGACGGGATTGCCTTTACCGTCCGCGACGCGGCCGGGGGAGCTTGGCCGGTTCGTCTGCTGGTGCCCGGACGCCACAATGTCGCCAATGCCCTGGCGGCACTGGCGGCAGCGTTGGCCTGCGGCATCGCTCTTGACCGGGCGGCGGCGGCCCTGTCCGGCTTTGCCGGAATTCGCCGCAGGCTTGAGGTGGTGGGGAGTGCGGGTGGCGTCACCGTCATCGACGATTTCGCCCACAATCCCGATAAGATCACCGCGACCCTCGCCACCCTCCACGATTTCCCCGGACGGCTGCTGATCTTGTTCCAGCCCCATGGGTTTGGGCCGTTAAAGCTGATGCGAGAGGGCTTTGCCGGTTGCTTCGCCGATCATCTTCGGCCCGACGACGTGCTGGTGATGCCCGATCCGGTCTATTTCGGCGGCACCGCCGACCGTGCCGTCACCAGTGCCGATATCGTTGGCGATATCGTGGCGCGGGGCCGCGACGCCCGCTTTTTCCCCGAACGGGCCGCCTGTGGCGAGGCGCTGCTGACGCTGGCGCGTCGCGGCGACCGCATCGTTGTGATGGGAGCGCGTGATGATACCCTGTCGAGCTTTGCCGAAGACCTGCTGCGGCGGCTGGAATAGAGCCGAAGATTAATCGCAGGCCCCGTCGCGGCCCAGCCGGATCTGGGCGGCACGGGCGGCGATCAGTCCGGCGCGGCGGCTGACGGCGGCGGAGGGGCGCGCCGCCGAGCGGTCGAGCGGGGCGGGCAGCACGGCGGTGAGCAACGCCGCCTCGCGCGGGGTCAGCAATGCGGCGGGCTTGCCGAAAAAGCGCAGTGACGCCGCCTCGGCTCCATACAAGCCCGGCCCGAACTCGGCGATGTTGAGATAGACCTCGAGAATCCGCCGCTTCGGCCACAGCCCTTCCAGATAGAGGGTCAGATAGGCCTCGGCCCCCTTGCGGACAAAGGTGCGGCCCGGCCACAAAAAGACGTTCTTCGCCGTCTGCATCGAGATGGTGCTGGCCCCCAGCACCTTGCCGCCGTCTTCATAGCGGTCGATCGCATTGTCGATCGCGTCCCAGTCAAAGCCCCAATGAGTGCAGAATTTGGCGTCTTCCGAGGCGATCACGGCGCGGCGCAGGTGGGGCGAAATCTGATCGAGCGAACGCCAGGTCTTGTCGAGGCCATAGCCCTCTACGACGCGCAGCAGCATCAGCGGCGTCACCGGCGGCGGCACGATCCGAAACAGCAGGGCCAGCGCGAGGGGCAGGCCGATCAGAAGGCCGAGAGCACCCACGACAAGTCGCCGCCGGTTGCGCTGCCACCACGGCCCGGGATGGAGCGTTAACGACATAACCCCATCCTGAGCACCCGTGAAGCCTCCCCCGATTGAGCGATTTGTGCGACCATAGCATTGATGCCGAACTCGCCGCGACGTCCTGGCGCTTCTTCGCCGCCGCTTTCTCCGGCCCGGCCGGTGAGTCCTCCGCCTCGCGTCGCGGCGGAACCCAAAGCCCGTCCCCGTCGCCGCCCGCCCCGCCGCAAGAAACGACCCCATCGTCTCCGCCTCTGGCGCGACCGGCTGGTCCGGGTCTGGCGGGGGATCAACCGTGTGCCGCCGCTGATTCTGACCGCTGTGTTGCTGACGGTACTGGCGAACGTGATTATCGGAATCAACATCGCCCACTGGGTGATCCGCAAGCCGACCGAATTGTTGCTGCCGGTCAGCGATCATTTCGTCAAAAGCCCCGAAGAAACCTGGGAGAGCTATGATGATCTGTTCCGTCGTTTTTCCACCGCCGCGATCTCGCCCGAAATGCTGGCGGCGCTGGCTCAGGTCGAAAGTGCGGGCAACCCGGCGGCACATACCTATTGGCGCTGGGATGTCGAGGCCCCCGATCTGTTCGGCATCTACCGCCCCGCCTCCAGCTCGGTCGGGATGTATCAGATGACCGAACCGGCCTATGCCGAGGCCGAACGGTTCTGCATCCGCGATCACCGCGTCATGACCGCCGGGACCGGGGCTGAGTCCTGCCGCCCGGCGGGAGGCTATTCCCGTGTCCTGCCCGCCCATGCCGTCGAACTGACGGCGATTTACCTCGACCGCGCCGTTGCCCGCGTGCTGGGCGACCGCCCGGGGCGCAGCGCCACGCCCCAGCAGAAGCAGGACACCGCCGCGTTGGTCCATCTGTGCGGCCCGACGGTGGCGAAACGCTTTGCCCAGGGCGGATTCCGCCTGACGCCCGGCGAGACTTGCGGCGACCACGATCCCGCCGATTATCTCGCCCAGGTCAACGCCCTCGCCCGCCGCTTCAAAACCCTGGCCGCGAAGTGACGCCGGGTCGGTTGGATGGGGTTTGCCGCATTCGATCAAGAGACTTGAAATGCGTTCCGTCGCAATGTGAAGAAACAGAGAGGATGTGGGTGTAACCTCAGCATCTGCACTCTGCGGCGGGGTCTAAAAAACAGGGGGTATCTTTGCGGGCCGTTATCGTTTCGGGAGCCAATGCAGCGTATTATCCCTTGCTTGAGGGGCTGATCGGATCAATTCGCGCGACGGGGGGACAGGCGGTCGATCTTGCCGTTCTCGACCTCGGTTTGACCGGGCACCAAAGAAAAGACCTCAAACGCGACGGAGTGCGGATCATCAATCCGAAATGGGATTGTGACCTCAATACCTTCGCGGCTCGCCCAGACAATTTCTTCAAGGCGATGACGTCCCGGCCACGTCTGCCCGACTACCTTCCCGAATACGACGTGGTGATGTGGATCGATTCCGATTGCTGGGTTCAGGATTGGTCGGCCGTGTCCCTTTTTCTGGAAGCCGCAGAACGAACGGGATTTGCCGCCGTTCCGGAGATCGACCGCTCCTACACTCCGTTCATGGCCAACGGCGCGATACTCGAATGGGTGTTCTCGTGTTTTGGCCGCTGCTTCGGGCGCGAGGCGGCGATGCGCTTCGGGCATTACCCGCTGATCAATAGTGGCGTCTTTGCCGGGCGGGCCGACGCGCCGCATTGGCGGGCCTGGGCAGAGGCTCTGGATGCCGCCTTGGCCCAATTGCGCGAGCCTTACTTTTTCTCGGAGCAGACCGCGCTTAATTTTGCGATCCGGGCGCATGGGCTGCCCTTTGCCGCGCTGCCTGCGCGGTGCAATTGGGTTTGCGGACGCAGCCTGCCCGCCACGACCGATGGCGTGACGCTGTGCGACCCCAATCCTCCGCACGACGGGTTGGGAATCGTCCACCTCACAGCGGGGACGAAGAACGGTCTGCGCCCGGTCGTGGGGATCGACGGGACGATGTATCACCGTTCGCTTCGCTGGAACGGTCACGACCCGGCCCGTGTCGGGGCCGATATCCGCCGCGACTGAGCTTAGGGGGGGGAGCGTTATTACCCCCTTCTTGTTGGGCATGGCAGCCAGAACGAGAAAGCATGAACGGCCCACCGGGCCGTGCTGTTATCTATATTGCAGCGCAGCATCGGAGGGCTGGGAAATGCTCCGAGAATGGATTCAAAATATTTCAACGTTTATGCTGAACCAGATAGTGTCCGATCGCGGTCACATCGGATCCTATATATGGAACCTGGCCCAGGAAGAGCTGGTGCGACGCTATCAGCTTGCAGCATAGTTATACCCGGTCGGCTTTCCAGATGAGGCGGGGAAACGGAGTGCCGGTTCCTTGGGAAAGTTTTGAAACATTACAAAACAATCATCCACCCGCCACGATGCGGTAACCCGACCGCCGGTAATCTCTCTTCATAAGCTTCTCGAGCCTCAGCCACTCGAACTCCTCCAGTGAAAGCCCCTCCACCACTCCCCCTGGTGCGGGGGTTTTCCGTTTGGGTTCGGCACCGTCTGTTGCCCCGGCGGTTCGATCGTGCCACGATTCCCGCCAGATCAGGCCAGCAGGGGGAATCGCGACCATGACCGACCGTCCACAAATCCGCCGCCGGACCGCGGCCGACAGTGCGCAGAAATGGGTGGCTCTTGTCTCGGCCCCGGTCTTTTTCCTGATTGCCGGAACCCTTGCCAATGGCGGATTGGAAACGGTCAGCACCGTCTTTGCGATCCTGGCGATGGCGATGCCGGCGGTTTTCGTCGGACTGGTGATCCGGGATTGGCTGCGGGCGGTGCGGGAGCGGCGCGAGGAGGATACCCCGCTCTGACCGCTTGACTCGCAGTAACTGCCCGGGCAATATCTGCCTAGGCAGTGATTAGAGAGTCCAATGGCCCCGGTTGTTCCCCCAACCACCCCGATCTATAACGCCGAAAATTACACCTCGGCCCGCAACATCGCCCGCCACATCATCGACATCGCGACCGATATGCGAGCGTCGATCGACCGGCGGGTGACTCCGCTTGGCATCAGCGGGGCGCAATGGGTGGTGTTGGTACGTATCGCCAGCGGTGTCGGGGCCAGCGCGGCGGAATTGTGCCGGGCGATTGGCTATGACAGCGGATCGATGACCCGCATGCTCGACCGGCTGGAGAAGCGGGGGCTGATCTATCGCAGCCGCAGTGTCGAAGACCGCCGGGTCGTCGAACTGCACCTGACCGATCTGGGCCGGGAATTGTACCCGCAACTGACCACGATCGCGATCGACACCCTGAACTGCTTCCTCAAGGATTTCACCTCTGCGGAAGCGGACATGTTGATGGGCTTTCTCGACCGGGTCAAAGCGAACGGCACCAGCGAATAACCTCCCTTTTTTGATGATATAGCTGCCTAGGCAGTGACAGTTAAGGCAACCTTTTAAGGGACCGAACCGATGAACAAGGCATCCGTGGCCACGACATCGCTGCTGGCGCTGCTTGTGGCGGGCTGTGCCAGTTGGGACGAGATCGACCGCCAATCAGCGCTGACCGACGCGAACGCCCTGCCCCTGGCCGCGACGGCCGGCCCCACGGCCGAGGCCGCGCCCTGGCCCGCCGAGGATTGGTGGCGCGGCTATCGCGATGAACAACTGAATCAGTTGATCGACGAAGCGTTAGCCGGGAATCCCTCGCTGAAGGTTGCCTCGGCCCGAATCCGCCGTGCCGCCGCCCAGGCCGGTCTGGCCGAATCCGATTTGTACCCCCACCTCGATGGCAACGGCTCGGTAATCGAGCAGCGTTTTAACAAGAACGACGTCTATCCCGACACCCTGGCGGGCAAGGTCCGGACCGCAAACCGGGTCGGGCTGACCGGCTCTTACAGCCTCGATCTGTGGGGCGGGCGCGAGGCCGAGTATCTTTCCGCGTTGGGGCAATTGCGCGCCAGCGAGATCGATGCCCAGGCGGCCCGGCTCGACCTTGCCGCTGCGATCGCGCAAACCTATGTCCGTCTGGCCGGAGAGTTCGATCAGCTCGATATCAGCCGCGATCTGTTGCGGCAGAAGCAGGAGATTCAGGCCCTCAACGCCAGACAGGTCCGGGCTGGGTTGGTCACCGAGGTCGAAACCCGTCAGGCCGAGGCCGCGATCGCCACCGCGCAGGCCGAGATTGTCGCCAGCGAGGACCGGATCACCCTGTTGCAACACGATCTGGCCGCGCTGGTCGGCAGCGGTCCCGACCGGGGCAGGACGATCGGGCGGCCCAGCCTGACCGTAGCGGCTCCGCTGGGGCTGCCCTCGGCCCTGCCCGCTGAATTGATCGGCCGTCGTCCCGATATCGTCGCCCAGCGCTGGCGGATCGAGTCGGCAACCCGAAGCGTCGATGCCGCCAAGGCCCAATTCTACCCCAATGTCGATCTGTCGGCCTTCCTCGGCTTCAAATCGATCGGTCTGTCCCAGTTCCTGACTGCAAGCAGCGTGATGGTCGGCGGCGGCCCGGCGGTGACCTTGCCGATCTTCGACGCCGGACGGCTGCGCAGTTCCCTGGCCGAGGCGAACGCCACTCTCGACATCTCGGTCGAACTCTATAACGGGGCCATCGTCGACGCATTGCGCGAGGTCGTCGGTTATCTGACCTCGTGGCGGGCCAATCAGATCCGGCTGGAGCACGATCGCCACGCGGTGACTCATCTGGAAGAGGCTTACCGGCTGGCGTTCCTGCGCTACCGCGAGGGATTGACCAATTACCTGACCGTTCTGTCGGCAGAAGGCGACCTGATCGCGGAACGCCGCCAGGAGGCCGCGTCACGCAACCGTCAATACAGCCTTTCGATCGGACTAGCGCACGCCCTGGGCGGAGGCTTTGCCCCCCAGGTTCTGCCCCCGTCGTAACCTTGCCCAAGGACGTTTTGTCATGATCGACACCCCCTCCCCTTCCGCAACAGATGAGCGCAACCGCCGCCGCCGCACCCTGCTGATGTCCACCGCCGCCTTGGCCTTCACCGGCCTGGGCGTCGCCTATGGGCTTTATTGGTGGACCAGCGGCCGTTTCGATATGGCGACCGATGATGCCTATGTCGCGGGCAATGTCATTGCGGTCTCGCCCCAGATTTCCGGCACGGTGACCGCAATCTATGCCGACGATACCGATTTCGTCGAAGCCGGGCAGGCTCTGGTCGCGATCGACCCGGCCGACACCCGGCTGGCGCTCGATCAGGCCGAGGCGACCCTGGCCGAAACGGTGCGCCAAGTCCGGGCGCTGTTCAGCCAGGACGGCGCCCTGGCCGCGACGGTCTCGGCCCAGCAAACCACGCTGGCCCGGTTAAAGGCCGATCTGGCCCGCCGTCAGCGGCTGGCCGATACCGGCGCGGTCTCTGCCGAAGAGCTGAAACATGCCCGCGATGCGGTCGAGCAGGCGGAGGCCCAGCTTGCCAGCGCCCGCAAGCAGCAGGAAACCAACCGCGTCCTGATCGACATGACCGGATTGACCAACCATCCCCGCGTCGTTCGCGCCGCCGCCCAGGTGCGCGAAGCCTATCTGGCCTGGCGGCGGACCTCGGTTCCGGCACCGATCTCCGGTCAGGTCGCCCGCCGCGCCGTCCAGGTCGGCCAGCGCACCACGCCCGGCACTCCGCTGATGGCGATCGTTCCCTTAAACGAGGTCTGGGTCGATGCCAATTTCAAGGAAGGTCAGGTGGGCGAGATGCGGATCGGCCAGCCCGCTTTGCTGACCTCCGACATCTATGGCGACAAGGTGCAGTATCGCGGCACCGTGGTCGGACTGGCGGCGGGGACCGGATCGGCCTTTTCGCTGTTGCCCGCCCAGAACGCGACCGGCAACTGGATCAAGGTGGTCCAGCGGGTGCCGGTGCGGATCGCGCTTGATCCCGTCGATCTTGCTTTGCATCCGTTGCGGGTCGGGCTGTCGATGGAGGCCCACGTCTCGGTGCGCGATCAGGACGGTCCGCAGCTTTCGACCGGGCGCCAAAGGGACATCGTGGCGCAGACCGGCGTGTTTGCCGATCTCGACCACGATGCCGACGCGCGGATCGAGGCCCTGATCGCCCGCAACGTCCGCGACGAGCCGACCGTTTCCGGCTCGGGCCGTCGCTGACCGCCGGTTTGGGCCGCATCGGAGACGAATCATGCCCCCTCCCTCCTTTCCGCCGTTGACCGGCTCTCGGCTGGTGCTGGCCACCGTGGCCTTGTCGCTGGCGACCTTCATGAACGTGCTCGATACCACCATCGCCAACGTGGCGCTGACCACCATTGCCGGGGATCTTGGCGTCAGCGTCAGCCAGGGAACCTGGATCATCACCTCGTTCGGCGTGTCCAACGCGATCGCCGTGCCGCTGACCGGCTGGCTGGTCGGCCGGGTCGGGCAATTGCGGCTGTTTCTGTCGGCGGTGGTGCTGTTCGTCGTGCTGTCGCTGTTGTGCGGCTTGGCCACCAACCTTGAATCTCTGCTGCTGTTCCGCTGCCTTCAGGGATTGGTGGCGGGGCCGATGGTGCCGTTGTCCCAGGCCCTGTTACTGCAATGCTATCCCAAGGCCAAGGCCGGGATGGCGATTGCCCTGTGGTCGATGACGACGACGGTCGCCCCGGTGATGGGGCCGGTTCTCGGCGGCTGGTTGACCGACAACGTGTCCTGGCCGTGGATTTTCTACATCAACCTTCCGATTGGTCTGGTCGCGGCGTGGTTCACCTATGCCACGTTGAAAGGCCGCGAAAGCGAAACCAAGAAGTTGCCGATCGACACCATCGGTCTGTCCCTGTTGGTGCTCTGGGTCGGGGCGACTCAGATCATGCTGGATAAGGGCAAGGAGCTTGATTGGTTCAATTCGACGACGATCGTGGTTCTGGCCATCGTCGCTGTCGTCGCCTTTACCTTTTTCCTGATCTGGGAACTGACCGAAAAGCATCCGATTGTCGATCTGACCCTGTTCAAGGGCCGCAACTTCACCACCGGAACCATCGCGATCACCCTGGGCTATGCCGTGTTCTTCGGCAATCTGGTCCTGATCCCGATGTGGCTGCAAAGCGTGATGGGCTATACCGCGACATGGGCCGGTCTGGTCACCGCGCCGATCGGATTGTTCTCGATCCTGCTGTCCCCGGTGATCGGGCGGACCATCCACAAGGTCGATCCCCGGCTGTTCGCCACCTTTGCCTTTTTCGTGTTCGCGCTGTGCAGCTTCTGGCGCGGGACGTTCAGCCCCGACGTCGCAATGTGGGACATCGCCGCCACCCATCTGGTGCAAGGGTTCGCGATGGCGACGTTCTTCATCGCCTTGACCACGGTGATCCTGTCGGGGTTGGAGCAGCAGCGGATTCCCGCCGCCTCGGGTCTTTATAACTTCATGCGAATCATGGCGGGCTCGTTCGCGGCCTCGGTCTGGACCACGCTGTGGGACAACGGCTCGACCCGGCACCACGCTTATCTGACCGAAAGCGTCACCGCTTATTCCGAACCGACCACCCGGTTCGTCGCGCAGACCCAAGCCATGGGCTTCACCGCCGCGCAGAGCGATCGACTGCTCGATGGCGAGGTGATGCGCCAGTCCCTGATCCTGTCGATCAACGACCTGTTCTGGCTGTCGGGCCTGCTGTTCCTGGGGCTGATGGGCTTGATCTGGCTGTCGCGTCCGGTTCGCCAGGGAACACCTCCCGCCAAGACCGGCGGGGAGCGTTAAAACAATGGAGGGCACCATGCAAATCGATCCGAATCCGATAAACGCGCAGCCTCCAACCGGGTGGCGGCTGTGGTGGCTGGCGGTGCGCCCCCGCACCCTGACGATCTCCGTCGCTCCGGTGATTGCCGGGACCGCGTTGGCTTGGTCCGACCTTGGCCGGGTCGATCCCGGTCCCGCCCTGGGGGCGCTGGCTGGGGCCATCCTGATTCAGGCCGGAGCCAATCTGCACAACGACGCCGTCGATGCCCTGCGAGGGGGCGATCTGCCGATTCGGCAGGGTCCGGCCCGGGTCACCGCACGCGGCTGGATTCCGGCTGGGCGGGTGATTGCCGCGGCGAAGCTCTGCCTGGGCCTGGCCGCGCTGGTGGGGCTCTATCTGATCGCCTGCGGCGGGCTGCCGATCCTGGCTTTGGGGGTGGCGTCGCTGATCGGCGGCTGGTGCTATTCGGGTGGGCCGCGCCCGATTTCCTACACGCCCTATGGCGAGTTGTTCGTCGTCGCCTTTTTCGGAATCGGCGCGGTCGGAGGCAGCTATTTCCTCCAGACCGGCACGGCGTCGCTTTTGTCGATCGAGGTCGGGCTGGCGATCGGCCTGTTCGCCGCGGCGGTGCTGATGGTCAACAATTACCGCGATATCGAAGCCGACCGTCTGGCCTGGAGAAACACCCTGGCGATCCGGGCGGGTACCCGGGCCAGCCAGGTTCTTTACGGCTTGTTCCTGCTGATGCCGTTCGTCCTGCTGGCCGGTCCGACCGGCCCGACCGGGGGGTGGGTGACGCTGGCGGCGCTGCCGCTCGCCATCGGGCTGATCAGCCGCTTTGTCTCCGAACCGCGCGGCCCCGCCTTCAATGCCATTCTCGGCAAGACCGCCAAATTGCAGGTGATCGTCGCCCTGCTGTTCGCCGCCGGGACAGGTCTTGGCCTGTGATCGAGAGGCGGCCCCGTCGGCTGGCGGTCAGGTGAGTTCGCGCAAGGTCAGCAAGGCCCCCGAGGCGAACAGTAGCCAGACCAGCAGCCGACGGAACTGCACGTCGGTCAGCCGACGAAACATCCAGATACCGATATGGACGGAGCCCAAAGTGGCGGGAAGCGCAATCGCGATCATGATCAGCGTGTCCGGGGTGTAATAGCCCCGCCACGCGAACAGGGCGACGGCGATCCCCAAGATCGTCACGTTAAAGGGGCGGAGCACGGCGCTGGTTTCGCTCTTGGTCCAGGACTGCATCGCGCACCACATCGTCGGCAGCGCCCCGGACAGCGACGCCGCCCCGCCCAGCACTCCACCGAGAAAGCCGACCAACGCGTCCACGACCAGCATTGGGCGCTCGATCTGGGGAAGAGTGCGACGGAACGCGAAAAACGCGCCGTACAGCAGCATAAATCCGGCAATCACCAGCTTTAGCACCGATGCCTCGACCAGCCCCAGCGCCGCCGTCCCCAGCGGAAGCCCGACCAGCGCTGGCAGCAGAAACCGGGCGAGACGGGTGCCAACGCGGAGATCGCGGCGGATGAGCCAGAGGCTTTGAAGACCGCTCACCACCGACATTGCGGCAACGATCGCAACCGCCTGCCATGGCGGCATCACCTGAAGCCAGATGCCAAGCGACAGCAGAGCGGTGCCAAATCCGGCCAGACCGTTGATGAAGCCGCCTGCGGCCGCCCCGGCCAGCAGGGCGAGAGCAAATTCAAACGACACGAGCCCCCCCTTCTTCGCTCGCCGCTGCCGGTTTTCCGGCGACGCGACGTGAGGCCTCGACCCGGTTCCCCAAGGCTTCGCTCACCCTTGGTTTCGTTGGGGATTATGGTCTGCGGGAGGGGTGGTCGTCTTTCCAGAAATCGATCAGAATCTACGCGGGGTCGATGGCGTCTTATACGCCCGTGTCGCCGGATTCGCCGCAGCGTCCGGCCTCACGGCTAGTTTGAGTAGGTCTCGCACCGGTCGATGTCTTCCAGCATCGTGCTCCGAGGCCATTGGGGCCCGAATAACCCGTTCAGGGTGTAAACGGTCACCAAAGAGGTGTCCGGATTTTGTGGCGAGGGCGATGCCTCGATCACAGAAAATAGTTCGCTGCCGAAAGATACACGCCTTACATAGGAGATACGAAAGACCTGTGATTTCACATTGTCGCTTCGATACATTGTTCCTGGAAAGGAAAAATCTTTGGTGCGTGTTTGCCAGATGCATTCGCCAAGTCTGTCATATTTCATTTTCGACGGCAGCGTGTAAGCGGGGCCGCGCTGTTTGAACTCCTGGACATTGTTCGTTCCGCAGGCCGCCAGGGCGACCAGCATCGCGGCGGACGCCAGCAGGCGAAGGGGCGTGTTTTTCATCGGCCTGACCTTGGATTTGCACGGTGTCGTCATGAAGCTCTCTATGGGATAGGTCCTGACGGTGCCGCCGGATTCGTGGCGACGTCTGGTCCAGCGGCTAGTTTGAGTAGGTCTCACACCGATCGATGTCTTCCTGCACCCAACTCTGGGGCCATTGCATTCCGAACAGACTGTGCATCGTGTAAACAGTTACCAGAGAATTGTCCGGATTTTGCGGCGAGGGCGATGTCTCGATCACGAAAAGTAATTCGCTGGTGAGCGAGATATTCTTTACATATGAAATACGAAAAACCTGAGATCTAACATTTTCGTTTCGAAACATCGTTCCGGGAAAAGACATATCTCTCGAGCGTGTTTGCCAAAGACACTCGCCGATTCTGTCGTATTTCATCTTCGATGACAGCGTGTAAGCAGGGCCGTGCTGCTTGAACTCCTGGACATTGTTCGTTTCACAGGCCGCCACGGTGACCAACATCGCAGCGGAAGCCAACAGGCGAAAGGACGTGTCTCTCATTGGCCTGACCTTGATTTACACATGGTCGTCATCGAACTCTCTATTTGGTAGGTCCTAACCGTGATGTAGGTGCCCTTTTGATTTAAGATGATATATAAAATCTTCCTTTCTTTATCTGCGGTGCAGATCACACTGAACCCATAGTTTGTCACGTAGGGAATAAAAGCATCGTCAAGTTGACTTTGAAGGCTTCTCCCCCCGTAGTTCGATGAAAGCAGCCGGTATGTACTGGGAGGAATATTTTCCAGAAACGTAACCCGATTAGGTTGATAGACCGGGTCGTCGTTCCGTAAAATTGATATTATGGCATCGGAATAGTATGTTAATTTCTCATCATCTTGATAATAGGTGCATGCCGACATCAGCGGCATGGCGCACAAAAATACCAAAAAACTTGAGATTTTTCTGAATGAATTGGAGTTTAACTTCCAATCTCCAGCATTGCTGTATTTTTTATCTATCACTTATTCATCGAATCCTGGCCGCGACACCCATCATGATGGTCACTAGCATGCGGCTAGATTGCAATCAATAGGTAACATCACCACCCATGTGGCGGTTACCATTGGTTTGTTTGGTCGTAGTCGTCTTTCCATTCGCCTCCCGTTTGAGAAATCGGCGGGGGCAAGCTGTCGTTTTCGAGGGGGAAGAGCAAACGGCTTGGCGTGCCGTGCGAGACGCATGCGTAATGACCTGCCGAACAACCGGCAAGGCTTTGAAAACACGATGATTTGCGGAACAAGTGGTGCTTGGCGTCCCGGAAGGGATTCGAACCCCTGACCTACGGTTTAGGAATTAGTGTAAACCCCTTTCACGGGGCTTCACTGGGGCTCATTAATTAGCTTGCTACTCCAGCAATATCAACGATATGTTCGTCACCGGGGTTCACACCGTCCCTACCCCCGTCACGACAAAACTAGGGACAGGCTAGGGACAGGATCGGGCAACGAATATGGCATCCCCTTGGATAACCGTTGCTCCGGGCATCCGGGCTCGCGACCACGACACCCGCAAACATGGGGTAAAACTCGATCGATATTTTACCGTCCGGTTTTCGGCAGGCGGTCGCCAGATCGAGGAGGCTTTGGGATGGGCCAGCGAGGGGTGGACGCTGAAACGCGCGCAGGAAGAACTGGGCAAGCTGCGCGAGGCCCAGCGCACGGGCGAAGGTCCCGCCACCCTGCGCGAGCGGGCCGAGAAGAAGCGAGCTGACGAGGATGTCGTTCGCCGTGAGACCTCCCGCGCAGCCGAAGCGCTCGCCCAGTTGGAGCGGCAGGAGAAGACCGTAACGGAGTTGTGGGAACGCTACCTCGCGGAAGTCGTGGCGGTCGAGAATCGTGGGCGAACCGTTGTCGACAAACATCGGATTTGGTCGAAGCGCATTCAGCCTGCAATCGGTGCGCTGAAGATCAAGGACATCACCGAAGCTGATGTCGTCGCCCTGGTACATGCCCCTTTCAAATTTGACAAAGCGGGTCAGGTCGTCGGCGGCAAAGCCGAAGCGGCGAACATATACCGGTTTCTGCACCACCTATTCGTCAAGGCAAACGCCTGGGGACTGCGGCCCCAAGAACTCGGCAATCCCCTTCAGAATGTCCACGAACCGAAGGTCAAGCGCCGCGAACGGCTGCTGACCGGCAGCGAGATCGGCGCGTTGATGCGGGTGCTGGACGAAGCGGTGACCGAGGATAGCGAACACGTTCAGGTCTCCGGGGTGATCCGCGCCGCGATCCTGACCGGGGCCAGAATCACCGAGTTGCTGACCCTTCGTTGGGATGCCGTTCGGCGTGAAGACATGGAATTGAACCTCGCCGATACGAAGACGGGATTCTCCCGCCGCCCTATGTCTGGCGAGACCTTGAACCTTCTCGACAGCCTGGGGCAAATGCCCGGCAGCGCATTTGTTTTCAGAGGGATCGAAGACCCGACCAAGCCGCTTGACTATTATTATGTCAACAAAGCTTTTGGCCGCTTCACCGCTGCCGCTGGGATCAGCGGCGTCAGTTTGCACACGATCCGGCATTGGTTTGCAACGATGACAGCGAACAGCGTCAGCAACCCTCGGGTTGGCATGGCGCTGACCGGCCATAAGAGTCATCAGGCATACATGACCTACATCCATGGCGACAAGGAACAGGCGCGCGCGCTGGCCGACCAACTGGCCGCGTTATCACGGGGTCTGGGCCAAGCCCAGCCGAAGGTTATTGAGATTACACACGCCAAAAAGAAGGCGTGACACCGACCGCGCCCGGCGGCACCGGGCAATAGAGCGACCGACCGGGGTGTTACCAGCACCCCGACCGGCCTGACCACAAAACGAAAACGGAGTTCGAATCATGGCTGCTTTTAATGTAACACAATCTCCCTCTATCCCCGTCACCAGCCCGATCACCACCGCGTTCGCCGCATGGCGCGCCGGGTGGGAACAGTCCGAGGAAGGCTCGGACGCGCTGTCGGCGTTGGAAGACTGCATTCAGGCTGCGCCTGCCGCCTCTTTCGGCGACATCGCCGCCAAGCTGGCGCTTGCGCTCGACGGCAAGGACGTTGGTGGCGATGTCCAGGCCCGCTGGATGTTGGGCGCATTCCACGACGTATTGCGGCTGGCTGGGGTCTCGGAGCCCCTTGCCGCCGCCGCCTGAACCTGACCGCGCGCCGGGCCTGGGTGTCGGTCCTGCCGCGCCGAACTCGTTATTAATGAAGGGAGCCGAAACAGTCGGCTCCCTTTTTTTATCCCCGCCGCCCGCCCTAGCCGCAATTCCAGCCACCAGAACCCGCCATAGTTGAAGGCGAGCCCCGGTCAGTTCGTGAAACTCCAGATAGCTGGAGTGGTTAGTGATAGCCAGGGATATCTAGATACAACAAAACGCATCACAAGGCTGTTATTCTAAAAAATGCATTTATGCATAATAACGGCGACCGCCGTAAATCTCTGGACTCTCATTTATTTTCACGACTAGTCTCCGCCAATCCCCGGTGAACGGCGATGAAGAGAGGAGACGAACCGTGAATGTTGTTGATGAACTTAAGGCAGTCTTGCCCCCGATCTTTGCGGGGACCGAACTCGACGGGTTGACGGGAAAAGCGATCCGCTGGCGGACGATCCAGAACCGGCGCGCCAACCGCGCCCTGCCCGACGATCAGCGCCCGCCGGACGAAGCGTTCGCCCGTTCGGGGACCAGGGTTCTTGTGCGCCGTGACATCTTCCTTAATTGGTGGGGCGCCACCCTCACCTCCGCCGCGAACTGAAAAAACAACGAAAATCCCCGCTGGCTCGACGTCAGTGGGGATTTCTTGGGAGAAAAAATCTACATGACCACTTCCGCTAAAAAGCTGGCCATCGGCATGACCCCCGGCATCTCCGAGGGTTATACCGCTGGCCAGCGCCCCCTGATCCGTCCCGCTCGAATCATCGACACCGTCTGGGCCGAGATCGAAACCCCTTTGCCCGCGCGGATCGAGCCGCCGCTCGCCGCGATCATCGCGGCGATCACCGAGACCGTCGCCCGCTGCTACGACCTCCTGGATGAAAAACTCCTGGATGCCAGCGCCGAAGAAAATTTCGGCGGGGACATGTGGCGAAGGTACCGCTTCGTCGAGGCGGCGGACGCTGCCTGGGCGGCTGCCCGGTGGACCCGTGACAACCATTTCGGGTCGATGGGCGCGCTTCATCTTGAGGAAATCTACCGGATGGCTCCTGCCGCCCTGGCGGGCTGGACGGCGGCCTTGGCCCAGATCGGCCACGAGTTGAACGCGTTCCGGTCGAAGCCCCACCCGCGCCCGGTCGAGGCTAACGCGCTTCTCCGCCGTGCCCAGGCGCTGTCGCAGGAGCTGTAGCGATGAACGCCCCCGCCACCCTCACCGTCCCCACCACTACCAACCCCAGGGCGGCGGGGGACTGCGCCCTGACGATCTTGTGGCCCTACGGGCGCAACCCGAAGCCAATGACGAAGGTGTTCATAAAAGACTCGGCAGGGAATATCTCTAAGTCTTCATACAGCCGAGTGAAGAACTTCGTTGCTCGCGGCGGCTGCGATGTTGGTGGCGGTCACATTGTCAACATCCGCCAGTTGGCTAGACTGCTGGGCCGCATCGAGCAGATGCCGACAGCGACTGTTGTGCGCGGTGTTCTGCTCGATACGGCCAGCCTCAATTGCACGGCCCGCCGTCTGAACGACACCGCCTCGGGCCGCGCCACTTTTCGCGCGGTGGACCAACGCTGGTTGATGATTGATGTCGACGGCGTTGACTGCCCCGCTGGCGTCGACCCCGCCACTGATCCCGAGGACGCCGTAGAGCACTTGATCGGGCTGCTTCCCGCAGAATTCCATGATGCGTCGTGCCATTGGCAATGGTCATCATCCCAGGGCATGAAGGGCGACACCCTGTCCGCTCACTTGTGGTTCTGGCTCGACCGCCCAATTAGTGACATCGAACTGCGCCGTTGGGCGGAGGATTTCAACCAGCGGAATGGCAAGCTTATCGATCCTGCGCTGTTCAACCCGATCCAGCTGCATTACACGGCGGCGCCGATATTCAAAGACGGCATCCCTGACCCGATTCCCCGCCGATCCGGGCTTCGGGAGGGCCTTGACGACGAGGTGGCGCTGGTGCTGCCTTCGAAGCCCGAGAAGGCCGTCAGGAATTACGCCAGCGGCAGCACGGGCACCAGCGCCACCACCAGCATGGGTGGCGGTCTGGGTGTTGATGGCTACCTCGCAGAGATCGGCGGCCCGCGAGGATTCAGGATCCCGATCAACGCAGCGGTCGGCGCCTTTTTCGCGGCGAATGGCGCCGACGCCAATCCCGACACCATCAAGGCCCGGCTGCGGGCCGCCATCACCGCCGCCGATCCGGGCAGCCGCAGTAGTGGCGAGGTCGAGCGCTACGGGAGCGACGAATACCTCGACGGGATCGTCACCTGGGTTGCCGCTCGGCAAGCCGAGGGCGAGATTCGGCGCAGCCTTCCCCGCCTGCCCGCGCCCGATGCCCGCGCGGCGCGGCACCCTCCCCACTATCCGGCACCCGAATTCAAAGACGCCCAGGCGGCGGGCGAGGCGCAGAAAGCCGTGATCAGCGAATTCTTCACCGCTGCCAGCACCTTCGTCGCGGCCCGCAGAACGTTCGAGACCCGAAAGGCGGACGCCACCGCTGGCGCCGGTCTCGATCCCGAACTCGACACGCCCGATGACGCCCGGCAACGGGGAGGGCTGCGGGGTGCGATCACGCGCAAGGTCGGACTGGAGGTAATGGCTGAATTCGGAATTGCCGACCTTGACCACGGCCCGCGCATCCTGGCGTCGGGCGCCCAGGGGCTGGGAAAAACCGCCGCCGCGCTTCACGAACTGGCCGTTCTCGGCACCTTGGAGCAGGTCGCCGCAATCCGAATTCCGGGCGCGCGGATCGTCGTTTACGCAGCGACAAACGCGATGGCCGAGCAAATGGCCAGCGACTATCGGGCCATCGCGCCACCTTCATCGCTGCCGGGCCGAGTGCTTCGCGGGCGGGGTGCCCGCGATCCTGAGAGCGAAGGCGGCGACACGATGTGTTCCCGGTTCGGGGTCGCCAAGCGCCTCGCCGACCAAGGGTTGGAGGTCGCGCGCCATCTTTGTGACGACCGCGCGCAGTTGGGGCGGAAGCGTTGCAGCTTGATCGATGGGTGCAGCTACCAGTTACAGATCAAAGAAATTAGAGAAATGGAGGGTGTTGTCGTGTTCGCGAGTCACGAATACTTCTTCTTGCCCTCGGTCATCGGGACACCTGACATCGTTATCTGTGACGAGGACTTGGCACTGAAGGCGCCGGAATGCGTCTCGTTCCATCCCGAACGGATCACAGCATTGGGCGACTGGTGGACGGCGGCACATCGCACCCCCGAAGCCGCCGCCCGCGCGGCGGATTACTTGGAGGTTGCGCGAAAGGTCCAGTACGCGCTGGTCAACTGCCCCGGTGCCGAGCTCTTGGCTCTGCGGGACAGGGGGCTCGACGTTGCCGACTTCAAGGCCGCCGCGAGATTTCTTAAGGCGGTCGAGGACGGCGTTGCGGTGGAGATTCACCCCCGGATGGAGGACGGCGAGATCGACAACATTCTGGACGGGCTGGAGAAGTCGGAAGTGATCCTGGTCCATCGGTTGATGCACGCCATCGCCGTGGAAATGCCGACCGGGCGGCGAGGTCTGGTCGGTGTGACGTTCGATCCGAATTACATGGTCACGGTGAATGGAAAAAACGAACGCCAGCAGCGCGTCACCGTTCATTTTCTGCGCGACCCCCATCTCGCCCCCAGCATTCCCGCGCTGCTTTTGGACGGCACCGGCTCGTTGACACTGAATCGCAAGATATGGGGGGACGAGCTGGTCGAGCGGCGGGTTTCGGTTGAACGCAATGCCGAGACCACCCAGGTGGTGGGGAAGGGTTTCTCTCGGCTAAGCCTGACGGGCTGCAACCGCAAGGGTGAGGCGATCAGCTCGGCAAAAGTCGCCGAGGCCGCGAAGCTGCGCGGCGAGCTCTGCAAGACCATCGTCGCCCAGGTCGAGGCCGGGCATGGGCCGGTGTTCGTCTGCACATACTTACAGGCCTCGAAGCTGCTCGCCGCCGAACTGCCAGCCCCGATGTTGGCCGATCAGCTTGTTCGCTTTGGGCATTTCGGGGGACAACGCGGTCTGAACCGTTGGAAAGAGTGCAAGACCGCGATAATTGTCGGCAGGAACCAGCAGGCGCCGCACGATTACGAAGACACCGCCCGCGCGTTTTTCGCGGGCGACCTTGAACCGCTTCTGATTCTGCCGACCACAGCCGGTGACGACGATCAGGCCGACACAGCAAAATCTCGGGCCGCCAACCGGTTTGTCGAACAGTCGCGCGCTATCCGCCTGCGCGACGGCACGGTGAAGTGGGTCACCGTCGAGGTTCACCCCGATCTTCGGGTTCAGGAGATTGTCGACCAGACAAGAGAGGGGGAGGCGATGCAGGGCCTGGACCGCGTCCGACCGGTTTTCAACCGCCGCCGCCTGATCGTCATGGCGCCGCTGGCGCTGGATTTGACCGTCGACCACGTCGTCGAATGGTCCGACCTGATCGGGCGCCAGCACCACAGCTCGAAGGGCGCCCGGCTGGGGGCGGTGTTGGATCGGCACGGCCTGCTGCCCCTGTCGCCGCGTGTGTTGCACGAACTCGCGCCCGACGTGTTCAAGACACAGAAAGCGGCAGAGCATGCAGTGTTGCATATCGCGCCTTCGCAAAACCCGGCCCCCCGTCGAAGTGTGTCGTTGATCTTTCGCGTTTTCCGACCGAGACCGCGATCAAGGCCGGACTCGAGGCACTGCTGGGCGTCACTGTCGCCCACCTCTCGATGGGCGGCGATCCCGCGACCGCGCCAGCCCCCGAGCCGAAGGTCAAGCTTCCGCGTTTCCGACAGGTCAAAATGCGCGACGGCGCGATCATCTGGCTTCCCGATACCCATTGGATTTTCCACGCTGTGTCGATTACCAACGAAACCGCCGCAAAAAGCCGCGCCATCACCATCGTCCCGCCGCCCGCCAGCCGTGGCGCCCGCCTGTCAACTGGTCCGCATCGCATCGACCACCGCCGGGGCGGTGAGGTGGTCGGTCCTGGTCGGCTGCATCAGGCCCACGATCCCGCGCGCGGCATTCCGGGCGACCGGCAATTCCGGGACAGCACGAAAGCGGGGGCCTGCACCCGGCCCGCGCGCCCCCGCATCGTCCCGGTGGTCGAGGTGAACGTCCCGCCCGACAACCCGACCGCATCAGCGGTCGTTCATCTCGACATTCCGCTCATCGCGCCCCAGCCGAACAGCCCGCCAGCCCAGCCCGGCATCGTCAGGGCTGTTGTCGGCGCGGTACGACCCGCCATGCAGACGGCGGCGTCTGGTCCGAGCTATGACCAGATATTGGAACAAGTGACCGGCGGGTCGTTTGCCGACGACGAGGACCGCGCCGAAGCGTTGAGGCGCTGGCATGCCGCCGAACTGCCCGCCCAAGCCATGCGGGCGCCGCTGGGGGCAGGTAGATAGTTTCCGGCCACAGACACCACCCAGCCGCGAACTGCCGCCCAAGGTCCGCGCAGCCCTTTGGAATAGGTCGGCGCGGTCGGGCGAGACCGGGTGCGGGGTGGCGGAAGAGGTGGACGGGGTCAGGAGATTCGGCGCGGGGTCGTCGGCGACGGTTCTATATGCGACGGATCTGGACAGACCAGCTTCCTCAGCCGCTTTGGTGATCGCGCTTTTAGGGCGACCTCCACCGGCACCCTGGCCGACACCCTTGCGGGGAAGTTTCGTCCCAGTCTGGGACGAAACTTCGGCATCCCGTTCCGCGACCAATTTTGTCCACGCCTTGAAATGAGCCTTCTTCTGGGGCTTGGTCAGGTCGGCGCGGTGAAAGTTTTCGGCAATCTCGGCCAGCTTAGGCATTGATTGCGCGAAACATTTCCGGCGTGATATGGTCTCGCAACTACTTTTGGAGTTGCGCGTAACATGGGACGAAAAAGAGACGAGACCCCGAGCCCTGCCGCCCAGCGAATGCGCCTCGTGCGTGAACGGCGGGATCGTGGTGACACCGTGGTCACAATGCTGATCGGACAGGCAGCTGTTAACCGGCTGGTCGAGCGTGGCCTGCTCGATCCTGGGGCGGCTGGGGACGCGAACGCAGTGACGTCGGCGCTCTCCCGGCATCTCCGGGATTCGTTGTTTGTTTCACGAAACATTGAAGCCACCTAGGCCTGAATGTTTCCCGAAACAATCTGACGGGTGCGAGATGCGAGGTCGGCGGTAGGCGGGAATAGCACACACTTTCAAGCGTGTTACGCGTGCGCGCGCGAGACCAACCAGCGGCGCGCCCCTTCCCCGTCACCCGGCCAGGGTGCCATTGCGGCACCCGCGCTGAAAGAGCAATTCGGGACACAACACCCAGAAATAGGAATATTCCCCTACATC
>NZ_AQPH01000021.1 GCF_000442515.1 Magnetospirillum fulvum MGU-K5
ACCAGGATCATGATCGCCGACGACACCACGGCGTTGGTGGTCGCAGCGCCGACGCCCTGGGCGCCGCCCTTGGAATAATAGCCGTTGTAGCAGCCGAGCAGGGTGATCATGAACCCGAACACGGCGGCCTTGGTCAGGCCCGAGATCACATCGAGCGGTTCGAGATATTCCCAGGTGCGCGAGATATAGGTGGCCGAGTTGAAGCCCAGCTTGTAGACGCCGACGATATAGCCGCCGAACACGCCGATGATATCGGCGATCAGCACCAGGAGCGGCATCATCAAGGTTCCGGCCAGCAGGCGCGGAGCCACCAGATATTTGAACGGATTGGTCGACAAGGTGGTCAGGGCGTCGATCTGCTCGGTCACCCGCATCGTGCCGATTTCGGCGGCCATCGAAGCGCCGATCCGGCCCGCCACCATCAGTCCGGCCAGAACCGGGGCGAGTTCGCGGGTCACCGACAGCACCACCACCGTCGCCACCGCGCCTTCGGCCGAGAACCGGGCGAAGCCGGAATAGCTTTGCAGCGCCAGCACCATTCCGGTGAAGATCGCGGTCAGCCCCACCACCGGCAGCGAGTAATAGCCGATCTCGACCATCTGCCGCAGCAGCAGGCGGGGATAGAAGGGCGGCCGCACCGTGTGCGACAGCGCCAGGGCGGTAAAGGCGGAAACGCGGCCGATCTGGGCCAGGAACGCGATGAAGACGCGACCGATGGCAGCAAACACGTTGGTCACGCCTGCGCCTCCTCGGCAGATGTCAGCCAGCGGCGATGATGGCGCCGTCCCAAAGCGGTGAGAATTTCGTACCCGATCGTGCCTGCATCGGCGGCAACGTCATCGGCGGTGTAATCGGGGCCGATCAGATCAATCAGGGCGCCGGGATGCGACACAGCCTGCGGCACCGCGCTGACGTCGAAGCAGGCCAAATCCATCGACACCCGTCCGACCAGCGGCACCTTCACCCCTCCGATCATGCCATGACCGCGATTGCCGAGCGCGCGGAACCAGCCATCGGCATAACCGATCGACACGGTTGCGATCCGTCCCGGTCCGGTAACGCGATAGGTGGCACCATACCCAACGGTCCGGGGGCTGTCAACGTCGCGGACCTGAAGGATTTTTCCTTGCAATCGAACGACTTGGGCCATCGGATTGGGGCGGCCCGGGGTGGGGTTCAGGCCATACAGCGCTGCCCCCGGACGGACCAGATCGAAGTGAAAGTTGCGCCCGAGGAAGCATCCGCTCGACGCCGACAGGCTGAGCGGCATCGCGGGCAGACGCGAGGTCAGCCGGGTGAACAGCATCCGCTGTTCCTCGTTCATCGGGTGGTCGCGTTCGTCGGCGCAGGCCAGATGCGACAGCGCCAGGATCGGACGAACCCCGGCCAGTACGCCTGGACGGGCGGCGAGCCGGTCCAGCTCCGTCTCGTCCAGTCCGAGACGGTTCATCCCGGTATCAATGTGAATCGCGGCGGCCGGTGCCCCGCTGCCCGCCTTGGCGAAGTTCGACCAGGCGGTGATCTGCCCCAGGCTGTTCAACACCGGCACCAGGGAATGGGCGGCGAAATCGGCCTCGGAGCCGGGCAGGGGGCCGTTCAGAACCAGGATCACCGCGGCGGGCACCAGTGGGCGCAGGGCGATGCCCTCGTCCAGGGTGGCGACGACAAAGGTGTTGCAGCCGGCGGCGGCCAAAGCCGGGGCGATCTGGGCCGCCCCCAATCCATAGGAATCGGCCTTGACCACGGCGGCGGCCTCGGCGGGCGCCACGCCCTGGGAAATCAGCCGCCAATTGGCGACGATCGCCTCGACATCGATGGTCAGCAGGCTTCCGGAATGGGAAGGATCGGTCATGGCTTCCCTCTCAAAATCCCGGCTCTTCGTAATGGCCGGCGGTGGCGAGATTGCCGAACTTGGTGAATTCGCCGCGGAATGACAGACGTACCGTGCCGACCGGGCCGTGACGCTGTTTGGCGACGATCACTTCGGCGGTGTTCCACACTTCCTCGCATCGCTCCTGCCAGCGGGCATGGCGATCGTTGAATTTGTCCTCGGCCTCGTCGGGACGGCGGCCGGGCTCGGCCCGTTCAAGGTAATATTGTTCGCGGAACACGAACATCACGACGTCGGCGTCCTGCTCGATCGAGCCGGACTCACGCAGATCGGACAATTGCGGCCGCTTATCTTCGCGCGATTCGACGGCACGCGACAACTGTGACAGCGCGATCACCGGCACCGACAATTCCTTCGCCAGCGCCTTCAGGCCGCGGGTAATTTCGGACACTTCCTGAACGCGGTTGTCGCTGGATGTCCCCGATCCGCGCAGCAATTGCAGGTAATCGATCACGATCAGCCCCAGACCGTGCTGGCGCTTCAGTCGCCGGGCCCGGGTGCGCACCGCCGAGATCGACAGCGCCGGGGTGTCGTCGATGAACAGCGGCAGCTTGTGCAGGTTCTGGGCGGCGATAACGAGGCGTTCGAACTCGTCGTTCGACAATTCGCCCTGACGGATCTTGTGGCTGGCGATCTCGGCCTGCTCGGCCAGGATACGGGTGGCAAGCTGTTCCGCCGACATTTCCAGCGAGAAAAAGGCGGTGATCGCCCCATCGACCGCCTTTTTGCGGCCCAGCGTGTCCAGTTCCTCGCGATAGGCGCTGGCGGCGTTGAAGGCGATGTTGGTGGCCAGCGCGGTCTTACCCATCGAGGGGCGTCCGGCCAGAATCAACAGATCGGATTCATGCAGGCCGCCCAGCTTCGAATCGATATCGACCAGCCCGGTCGGCACCCCCGACAGCTTGCCCTGGCGCTTGTGCGCCGCCTCGGCGGCGGCGACGGCACCGACCAGGACGGCATTAAAGGATTCGAACCCGCCTTCGGTCTGGCCTGTGGTGGCAAGGTCATACAGCTTGGCCTCGGCCGCGCCGATCTGGTCGTTGGCCGAACTGTCGAGATCGGCGGCGAAGGCGTTGTTGACCATGTCTTCGCCCAGCCCGATCAACTCGCGGCGCAGATGCAGGTCGAAAATCAGCTTGCCGTAATCCTCGGCATTGATCACCGACACGACCGCATTGGCTAATTGGGCCAGATAGGAGATGCCGCCGATTTCGGCCAGCCCGCCGTCGCTTTCGAAATAGGTCTTCAGCGTCACCGGGTTGGCCATCTGACCGCGCTCGATCAGCTTGCCGCAGGTGGCGAAAATCCGGCCGTGCACCGGGTCGGCGAAATGCTCGGGCCGCAGGAATTCCGAGACGCGCTCGTAAGCGCGGTTCGACAGCAGGATCGCGCCAAGCAGAGCCTGTTCCGCCTCGAAATTGTGCGGCGGTATCCGTATCGCCGACGATTCGGTCGGGACGGGCGGCGGTTTGGGAAGCTGGGAGGACATGGTTAATCGACTCTAGCCCGGATTTTCCGGCCTGTCACCCCACTGGACGGGGCGGGGGGTTTTGCCTATAGTCCCCACCGCAAAGCAAGATGGATCGAGGACGAAGATGGCGACCTTCGGCACCCTGCTGTTCACCTGGGTCAAAGGCAAGCTGGTCGGGACCGATCCCGATGGCAACCGCTATTATACCGAGCGGACGCAAACGCGTCCCCGCCAGCGGCGCTGGGTGATCTATAAAGGGAAGCCCGAGGCGTCGCGGGTGCCGCCGGAATGGCATGCCTGGTTGCACCATACCGCCCCGGCTCCGCTGAACGCCGTCGGGCGCTGGCCGTGGCAAAAGCCGCACCAGCCGAACATGACCGGCACGGGCCAGGCTTATTTTCCGCCGGGGCACGATCTGGCCGGGGGCAAGCGCGACCACGCCACCGGCGATTACGAAGCCTGGACTCCCTGATCCCATTGCCTGGGGACGGGGGAACCAAGGGCTTTGCTGGAATTTTAGGAAGGGGGAGGGATGTCCAACCGCTCGGATCGCGACGCCATCATTGGTGGCGGTGTCCTGCTGGCCGGGACGCTGTCGATGATGCTGGCCTTTTTCGTGGGCGATCACGCCAGGAAGGACGAAAACAGCCTTTCCGTTACCGCCCGGTTTAACCGGGCTGATGGAATCGTTGTCGGCAGCCCGGTCCGCCTCTCCGGCGCGCCGATCGGCACCGTCACGGCCCAGGCCCTGGACGACAAATATCGGGCGCTGCTGACCCTCAATCTGCGCAGCGACGTCCAATTGCCCGCCGACAGCACCGCGCTGATTTATACCGACGGGTTGCTGGGCGCGAAATATATCGAGCTGCGGCCGGGTGGCGACGACGCTTTGCTCAAGTCCGGTCAGGAAATCGAATATACCCAGGACGCGGTGGTGATCGAGGACCTGCTCGACATGATTATTCAGCAGGCGCGGGCCAAGCGCGGCTATCTCGACAAACCGCTGCCGACGACCAGCAACTGAAACGGGTGACCCATGGGACGGACTGTTATCGAAACCATCATGGGCGCGGTGGTTCTGGCCGTGGCGGCGGTATTCATGGCCTTTGCCTGGTCGCACGCCAGTTTCAGCAAGGTCGAAGGCTATGAGGTCAGCGCGACCTTCACCAGCGTCGGCGGTCTTGATGCCGGGGCCGACGTCAAGATCAACGGGATCAAGGTGGGCACCGTGCTGGGCCAGTCGCTCGATCCGCAGACCTTTGACGCGGTGGTGAAGATGTCGATCGCCCACGGCATCCGCCTGCCTGACGATACCGTCGCCAGCATTTCCAGCGAAGGATTGCTGGGCGGCAAGTTCGTTAAGCTGACCCCGGGCAAATCGTCGGTCACCATCGCCACCGGCGGTCGGTTGGGGCCGACGCGCAGCTTTAAATCGATTGAGGAGATGGTCGGCCAGTTGATCTTCCTCGCCACCGCCGAAAACCAGCCGCCCACCCCGGCCCCCGCTGCTGCTGCGGTCGCTCCGGCGGCTCCGGCGCAGCCCGCTCCGGCTCCTTAACGCACCGCCTCACCCGGTGCTCGGGCTTCCCCCCTCTCGCCATCAGGGAGAGGGGGAGGGCTTTCCGTACGGCCTCTCTCTTGCCCGGAGAGAGGGCGGTGGGGTTACGGTGCCTAGAACAGCGATCCCCCGCCCGGCATCGCCAGGGCAGGAATGACCATGCCGAAACTGCCCTGCCGGTCCTTTTTTCCTCCTCCGTTTGGGTGGGGGAACTGGTGGCGGATGCCTGTTCCTGCGCGGCCAGGACGGTCGTGGTCGCTTTGGCGATCTTGGTGACCGTGCTGCCCTTGGCCTGATTGTCGTTGGCGTTCGAGGCGCTCTGATCGGACGACGAGGCGCTATCTCCGCTGGCCAGGGTCGCGGCGAGACGTTTTTCAACCTGATTTTTGATCTGCGCCTCCAGGGTTTGGCGCAACGCGGCTCCCATCTTGCCGAGATCGTCTTCGGTCAGGCCCATTTCCGACATGATCTTCTTGCGAAGCTGTTCCTTAAGCTTCTCGATCTGGGTGTCACGAACCCAGGCGGTGAAGCCTTTTTCTCGGATTTGAGCCAGTTCGTTGTCCTGTGCCTGCTTTTTGGCGGCGGCGCGGTTGGCCGCGTTCACCGCCGCATCGAACCCGCTGCCGGTCGATAGCCCGGATGTGGTTGTGCCCGACGTCGTCAACGACGCGCTTGCACCTTGCGTTGTTTGCGATGTTGGATCGATCATTATCTTACCCCCAAGGGAATGCCCTATGCCGCGAAAGGTGCAAATAACGGGCCATATCAAAGGGAACGCCAACGCATGAGCCGATCCTTCGCCGTCTTTCTCCTCCTCCTTCTCGCGGTTGCCGCTCCGGCTCCGGCGGTCGAGAGCGTGCCGCAATCGCGGGAACAGATTCGTCTGAGCTTCGCTCCGGTGGTGCGGCAGGTGGCTCCGGCGGTGGTCAACATCTATACCCGCCGGGTGGTCCGTGCCTCGGCTTCGCCGATGTTTGCCGACCCGTTCTTTCGCCGCTTCTTTGGCGACGTGCCCGGCCTGACCCAGGACCGGGTGCAGCGCTCGCTGGGGTCGGGGGTGCTGATCGGGGCCGATGGAACGGTGGTAACCAATCACCACGTCATCAAGGACGCCGACGAGGTGACGGTGGTGCTGTCCGACCGTCGCGAGTTCGAAGCCCGTATCGTCGGCAGCGACGAGCACACCGACCTGGCCGTGCTGAAGATCGCCGCGAAGGGCGAAAGCTTCCCCACCCTTCCGCTGGGGGATTCCGACCGGCTCGAAGTCGGCGATCTGGTGCTGGCGATCGGCAATCCGTTCGGGGTGGGCCAGACGGTGACTCAGGGCATCGTCTCGGCGCTGGCCCGCACCAATGTCGGTGTTTCTGACTTCCGCTCCTTCATCCAGACCGACGCCTCGATCAATCCGGGCAATTCCGGTGGTGCGCTGGTCGATATGGACGGCCGTCTGGTCGGGATCAATTCGGCGATCTATTCCCGTGACGGCGGGTCGAACGGGATCGGTTTCGCCATTCCCACCGCGTTGGTCCGTACCGTCGTCGCCGGTCTGTCGAAGGGGGGCAAGGTGGTCCGGCCGTGGCTGGGGGCGGCAACCCAGGCGGTGACCGCCGATCTGGCCCAGGCGCTGGGCCTGCCCCGTCCGGTCGGGGTATTGGTCAGCAGCGTCAGCAAGGACTCGCCCGCCGCCCGCTCCGGTCTGAAGGATGGCGACGTCATCACCGCGGTCAATGGCCGCGAGGTGGACGATCCCGAGGGGCTGCGCTTCCGTCTCGCCACGCTTGATCTGGGCGGCGAAGCCAAGCTGACGGCGCTGCGCAGCGGGTCCGAGCGGAGCTTTTCCGTCCGGTTGGTCGCCCCGCCCGAAGACCCACCGCGCGACCGCAGCGAGATTGCCGGGCGCAACCCGTTTTCGGGTGCGGTGCTGGTCAATCTCAATCCGGCTTTGACCGACGAACTGGGCCTCGATTCGACCCTGACCGGGGTGATGATCCTGGAAATTCGCGGCGGCTCGGTGGCGCAACGTCTGGGACTTCAGCCCGGCGACCGGCTGTTGCGGATCAACGACCGTCCGGTTGTCAGCGTCGCCGAGGCCCGGCGGTTGCTGTCGGGCGAGTTGCCGCGCTGGAGCCTGACGATCAGCCGCAACGGCCAGACCCTGACCCAGGTGATCGAGGGATGATGAGACCCGTCCCCCGGCGATTGAGGGGCAACCCCTGGAGCGTAGCGACTGGCGCGTTGAGCGCCCGCGAGCGCGTGCGAGCGAAAGCCAAGCGAGGGGACCGAGCGCCGGCGTTTGAGGCTATGATCGAGAGCGTAGCGACTGGCGCATTGAGCGCCCGCGAGCGCGTGCGAGCGAAAGCCAAGCGAGGGGACCGAGCGCCGGTGCCTGAGGCTATGATCGAGAGCGAAGCGACTGGCGCATTGAGCGCCCGCGCCCCATGGCGCGAGAGCCAAGCGAGGGGATTGGTGAAGCCCCAGACGGGGCGAACGACGCCCGAAGGGCGGTCCCGAGCGGTGCGAGGGATTGGCGAAGCCAACAGCGCCCGGCGATTGAGGGGCAACCAATGACCTCCTTATTTGACAACGGCAACGACCGCCCGTTGGCCGAGCGGTTGCGGCCGTCCACGCTGGGGGAGGTGGTGGGGCAGGAGCATCTGCTGGCCCCCGACGCGCCGCTGGGGCGGATGCTGGCGGCGGGGCGGATGGCTTCGGTGATTTTGTGGGGCCCGCCCGGATGCGGCAAGACCACGATCGCCCGGCTGCTGGCGGAACGGGTCGGGCTGGAGTTCGAGCCGCTGTCAGCGGTGTTTTCCGGAGTCGCCGATCTGCGCAAAGTGTTCGAGGCGGCGCGCAAGCGGCGCGAGGCCGGGCGCGGCACCTTGCTGTTCGTCGATGAAATCCATCGCTTCAACCGGGCGCAGCAGGACGGCTTTCTGCCCTATGTCGAAGATGGCACGGTGGTCCTGGTCGGAGCCACCACCGAAAATCCCTCGTTCGAGCTGAACGGGGCGCTGTTGTCGCGAATGCAGGTGCTGGTGCTGCATCGGCTGGACGAGGCGGCGCTGGAAGGCTTGCTGGTTCGTGCTGAAACCGTGCTGGGCCATGCCTTGCCGCTTGATCCCGACGCCCGCGCCGCGTTGAAGGCGACCGCCGACGGCGACGGCCGCTTCCTGCTCAATCTCGCCGAGGAATTGGCGATGCTGCCGCCCGAGCCGCCGCTCGACCCGGCGGCGCTGGCCCGTGCGATCAGCCGCCGCGCTCCCGCCTATGACAAGGACCGCGAAGGCCATTACAACCTGATCAGCGCGCTGCATAAAAGCCTGCGCGGCTCGGACACCGATGCGGCGCTATATTGGATGGCGCGGATGCTGGCGGGGGGCGAGGACCCGTTGTTCATCGCCCGCCGCCTGACCCGCTTCGCCGTCGAGGATATCGGGCTGGCCGATCCCAATGCGGTGGTCCAGGCGCTGGCGGCCTGGGATGTCTATGAACGGCTGGGCAGCCCGGAAGGCGAACTGGCCCTGGCGCAATTGGTGATCTATCTCGGCACCGCGCCGAAATCGAATGCCGCCTACATGGCCTATAAGGGGGCGGTGAAGGCGGCGGGCGAGACCGGCTCGCTGATGCCGCCGCCGCATATCCTGAACGCGCCGACCCGGCTGATGAAAGAGCTGGGCTATGGGCGCGGTTATCAGTACGACCATGATACCGCCGAGGGCTTTTCCGGCCAGAATTACTTCCCCGAGGGGATGGCGCGGCGGCGGTTCTATCGTCCGGTCGAACGGGGCTTCGAGCGGGAGATCGTCAAGCGGCTGGCCTATTGGGACCGGCTGCGCCAGCGCAACGAAGGGGAGGGGGAATGAAGGTCACGCTGAATGCCGACCTGGGCGAAGGCTTTGGGCCGTGGACGATGGGCGACGATGCCGCGCTGTTGCCGCTGATCGGCTCGGCCAGTCTGGCTTGCGGCTTCCATGCTGGCGATCCGGGGACGATGTTGCGGGTGGCGAAGCTGGCGCTGGCCGCCGGGGTGAGCGTTGGTGCCCATCCCGGCTTCGACGATCTGCGCGGCTTTGGCCGTCGGCGGATCGAGATCGATCCCGCCGAAATTCCGGCATTGCTGGCCTATCAGGTCGGCGCGCTCAGCGCGGTCTGTGCCCTGGCCCGTCACCGCGTCACCCACGTCAAGCCGCACGGGGCGCTCTATACGATGGCCTGTGCCGATCCCGTTCTGGCTGGGGCGGTGGCGGGGGCAATCGCCGGGCTGAACCGGGCTTTGATCCTGGTCGCTCCGGCCGGGACGGCGTTGGCGGCGGCGGCGGGACGCTATGGGCTGCGACTGGCCGCCGAAGCCTTTTGCGACCGGGGCTACGAGGCCGACGGCAGCCTGACCCCGCGCGGCGTGGCCGGGGCGGTGATCGACGATCCGGCCGAGGCGGCCGCCCGTGCCGTCGCCATGGTGCGCGATCAGGCGGTGGTGACGCGCCAGGGCAAGGTGCTGCCGACCCGGATCGATACCCTGTGTCTGCATGGCGATTCTCCCGCCGCCCCGGCGATTGCCCGGGCCGTCGTGGCGGCGCTGGACGAAGCCGGAATCAGCCGGGTCTCGCTGCCCGAACTGCACTTGGGGTAAACTCGGCGTCTCGCGCCCGTCGATGGCCGCGGTCAACAGGGAGAACGGGGATGTCAAATCCGGTGCGCTATCTTCCGGCACTGATCGCCGGTGTCGGGCTGGTCGGCTGCCTGTTGCCGTTCGGCGATGCCTCTTCGGGCCATGATTACGCCAACCTGCTTGCCTTGCCCGACGCCTATGCCCAGGCCAGCAAATTCACCGGGATGATGAGCTTTGGCGATTCAACCGGAGAGTCGGCGCTGCCGGTGTGGATCGCCCGGCTGGTCTATCTGGTCCCGCTGGCCGCGCTCGCGGTGATCGTCCAGACCCTGCGCGGGCGGCCGGGGCGGGGGCTTCAGGCGCTGGCCGCGGCGATCTGGGTCGCGGTGCCGGTCTTTGTTCCCTATCTCGCCTCAAAGGCGATGATCGAATCGATCCCGGTTCTGCGCGAAATGTCGAAAGTGTTCGGCGGGGGGGCCGAATTCTCCGTCGCCCTGGGGACCGGGGGCTGGGTGTTGGTAATCGCCGCGATCCTGATGACCCTGTCGGCGCTGAACCTGCTGCGGCAGGCGGGCGAGCGTTAGACTTTGGCAACGAGAAACGCCGCCAGACGATTGTCCGGCGGCGTTTTGCTCTGGAGCAGCCTCAGAACGGGAAGACGATGTCGAAGATTTCCTGGCCCCAGCGCGGCTGGGTGACGTCGCTGACCATGCCGCGCCCGCCGTAATAGACCCGGGCCTCGGCAATTTTTTCCGAGGAGATGCTGTTCGACGAACTGATATCCTCGGGACGGATGATCCCCTGGATCGACAATTCGCGCATTTCGTAATTAACCCGGAATTCCTGGCGTCCCGAGATCACCAGATTACCGTTGGGCAGCACCTGGGTAATCACCGCCGCCATCGTGACGTTGATCGTTTCCGACCGTTCGGTCTTGCCGTTGTTGAGGGCAACCGAGGTGGCCCCCAGATTGGCCAGGCTGGACAGGTTGGCTCCGCTGGGGAGCAGGCTGGCCAGACTGGTCTCGAACCCGGCCAGATTGGCCATCTGCGCCTTTTCCGAACTGGTGCGGTTGTTGTTGAGCACGCTGGTGAGAGAGGCGTTGTCGGCAATCGTGACCGCGACGGTGAGGATATCGCCGACATCCTTGGCCCGCTGATCCTTGAAGAAGGCGCGCGCGCCGGGCCGCCACAGCGAATTGGCGTTCTGGGGCGGGGCGACCGGCTGGGGCATCGGCATGCTGATCGGCTGATAGCCCTGCTTCTGGTTCGGGTTCTCGATCCGCGAGATTTCCGGCCCCGAGCCGACCTCGGACATCCGGGTCAGGGTGTTGCAGGCCGACATGCTGCCAATCGTCGCGAGGCTGAGGCCGACGCGGAGCAGGCGGGACAGGGATGAAGAGCGGGTCATGATCGTTTACCTCCGCAGCGGATCGGTCGGATCAATAGGCCTGGGCGCGCTGGCCCGCCGGGATCACCGACACCTGCCCCGGTCCGACGACCCGGGCGTCCACAACCTGCTTGCTTTGAACATTGGTCACCCGGATCACGTCGCCGACGCTGCCGTCCTCGATGGCGCGGCCTTGTGCGCTCAGCACCATGAAGGGGGTGCGGACGATGATGGTAACGGCGCTGTTGCGGGCGACGGAGACGGGCTTCTGGATTTCGGCGGTGCGGATCGGAGCCCCGGCGCGCAAGGGATAGCGCGGCTCTTGCCCGACCACCTGGCGCAGATTGGTGGCGATGTCGCGGCGGACGGTTTCCTCGCGGACATCGAGCCATTCGATGTCGTTTTCCGAGATCACTTCGCCGCGTCCCATCGCATGGGACAGAACCGGGATCCGGGTCGAGGCGAACACCGAGCCGTTGACCTTGAAACGGCTGGCGTTGGCGGCACCGGCCGGGACTTCGACCACCGCCGAGAAGCGGTTCATCCGCGGGTCGTAGCTGAGGTCGCGGACACCGATCGTCTGATCGGTCCCAACCGGAACGAGAATGCGCAGCGAACTGCGATTGGCCAGTTCGATCGTCGCGCCGCTGGGGGCGCCTTCGAGGGTCAGCGCCTCGCGCAGTTCGGTTTCGACGGCGCGGATGTCGATCGAGCGTCCGGCGCGTTCGATCGTGGTGCGGTCGAACGGGGTGGCGGGGCGCCAGTCGAGGCCATAGACATTGGCGACGGCGGCGAGCCAGCGGGCCTCGAGGGTGATGTGCTTGCCGGGTTCCGGAGCCTTGGCCAGCGGCACCTCGGCCTTTTCCCCGGCATTCTCCCACAGGTCGCCGAGGCGGATCACATCGCCGTCCAGGGTGACCGAGTGGCGGAGTTGCGGCGGCAGCGCCGGGGCGTTCGGTTCGGCGGCGATTGCGGGCAAGCCGCAGGCGAGGGCGGCGAACAGGGCCAGGGCGGCAAAAAGGCGCAAGGGGCGAAGGCTGGTCATGACGTGCCTCGCTATTTCATCTGGTTGATGGTGCTCAGCATCTGGTCGGATGCCTGGATCACCTTGGAGTTCATTTCGTAGGCGCGCTGGGCCCCGATCAGGTTGGTAACCTCGGAGACGACGTTGACGTTCGAGGTTTCGAGATAGCCCTGAAGCACGCTGCCAAAGCCGGGCTTGCCCGGGGTCTGGACGATCGGCTGGCCCGAGGCGGGGGTTTCCATGAACAGATTGTCGCCGCGCGCTTCCAGACCGGCATCGTTGGCGAAATTGGCCAGGGTCAGCTGGCCCTTGACCGAACTGGAGACCTGACCGTCCTGCTTGATGATGACCTGGCCGGTCGAGTCAACGGTGACGCTGACCGCATCGGGGGGCACGGTGATCTGGGGCTGAACGGTATAGCCTTCGTGGGTGACGATGATGCCATCGGGGGAAAGCTGGAACGAGCCGTCGCGGGTATAAGCGGTTTCGCCCGACGGCAATTTGATCTGGAAATAGCCCTTGCCCTGAATGGCGATGTCGAGGCTGTTGTCGGTGCTCTGGACGCTGCCATGCTCGGTGATGCGGTAGACGGCGGTGGTCTTGACGCCGAGGCCAAGCTGGACGCCGGTCGGTACGATGGTGCCGGTATCCGACGATTGCGAGCCGACCCGGCGCAGGTTCTGATAGAGCAGGTCCGAGAATTCCGGCCGCCGACGGGTATAGGCGGTCGTGTTCATGTTGGCGATGTTGTTCGAGATCACTTCGACGTTGGTCTGCTGGGCCAGCATTCCGGTGGCGGCGATGTTCAGAGAGCGCATGATGGATACCCTTCCCCTCGGTTCGGTCCGGTCAAGCCGACTTGGCGTTTGACAGGGTCGAGATCGCCTTCAACTGGCGCTCGTGTTCATTGTCCAACATCTTCTGCACACCTTCGTAGTCGCGCAGAATTTGAGTCATCTTGGTCATCTCGACCACCGGCTGGACGTTGGATTCCTCCATCATCCCCTGGACGATCACCGGGCGTTCCACCGTTTCGGCGGTCTGGGTGGTGTCGTACAGCGAGTCGCCCGCGTTGCGCAGTTCCTGGTCGTTGGCGAACTTGACCACCTTCAGTTTGGAGACCCGCCCGTTCTCGGTGGAGATGGTGCCGTCGCTGGCAACCTCGATCCGGGTCTCGTTGGGGGCGAAGATGATCGGCTGGTCGCGTTCGTCCATCACCGCGAAGCCCTGGGAATTGACCAGCATGCCGGTCTGGTCGAGGCGGAAATGGCCGTTGCGGGCATAGCGCATCCCGGCTTCGGTCTCGATCTCGAAATAACCATCGCCGTGGAGCGCGAAATCGAGCGGATTGTCGGTCTTGGTCAGCGGGCCTTCGCGGGTGTCGCGCAGCAGCGACACATCCTGAACGAACGACAACTTGCCGCCCAGCGCCCGCTCGGTCGACCGGGTCGGGACCAGATATTCGCGGAACATCATCTCCTGGCCCTTGTAGCCGGGGGTGTTGGTGTTGGCCATGTTGTTGGCCACGACGTCGAGCTGACGCCACAAGGCGGCTTGGCGGGACAGGGCGATGTACGATGTGTTCTGCATGGCTTGATACCCGGTGGCGGAACGCGACGCAGACTTCCATGCAGGAGGCGTGCCACATGCCGGATCAGAGGAAAAAGGCGGAAAACTCTATAAAATCACCAGGATCGGGGCAGGGCTTGCCGGGCAGTTATTGCCGGGCCACCCCGACGATTGCTATCGTGGCACCGCTCGCGTCTTTACGCGGGGTCCGCAACCTTATCTTAACCGCCGTGGGGCTAGCCTTTCGTCACGAGCACGCGAAGGCGATTTCCCGCAAGCCCCGTTCTGCCGGCGTCGGAAGAGAGCTATGACCGAAGATCTGGAAGAAGATTTCGACGACAATGACGGCGCCGAAGGTGGTGCGGACTCATCTCAAAGCAAGGGCGGGCTCAAGAAGATCCTGCTGATCGTCCTGCCGATCCTGCTGCTGGTTGGCGGCGGGGCCGGGGTCTATTTCTCGGGTCTTCTCGACAAGCTGCTGGGCGGCCACAAGGAGGAGCCGGTGGCCGAATCCTCCGCGCCACCGCCGCCGGTCGCCAAGGCGGTGCAGGCCGCCGCCTTCATGGATCTGCCCGAGATGCTGGTCAATCTCCAGACTTCGGGCCGCAAGCAGGCGTTCTTGAAGCTGCGGGTCGCGCTGGAACTGGAATCTGTCGCCGATCAACCCAGGGTTGAGCAGATGATGCCGCGCATCGTCGATTATTTTCAGGTCTACCTGCGGGAATTGCGGATCGAGGACCTTCAGGGCGCGTCGGGGATGAACCTGCTGCGCGAGGAATTGCTGACCCGGGTCAATGCCGCGGTCAAGCCGGTCAAGGTCAGCGATGTCCTGTTCAAGGAAATGCTGGTTCAGTAATCGGCTGCCGGGCATCCGGCGGAAATCGGGTCCACGAGCGGTCGGCGGGATATTCCTCACATGACAAATCAGGATGAAGGCGGCCAGGGCCGCAGCGCCGAAGAAGAAGAGGCCCTGATGAAGGAATGGGCCGCCATGGCCGAGGAGGATGCGGGCGGTTCCGCCACGTCCGAAGGCGGTGGTGGCGGCGGCGACGCGATGGCCGACGAGTGGGAGGCGATGCTTGGCGCCGGGGCGGGTGAGGGCGAAGCCACCGCCGCCGTGGCCCGCGACGCCACCCGCGTGCTGAACCAGGACGAAATCGACTCGCTGCTGGGCTTTGACGAGGATGGCGCCGGGGGCGGCGACAAGTCGGGCATCCAGGCGATCCTGAACAGCGCCCTGGTCTCCTACGAACGCCTGCCGATGCTCGAAGTCGTCTTCGACCGGCTGGTCCGTATGATGTCGACCTCGATGCGTAATTTCACTTCGGATAACGTCGAAGTCTCACTCGACAACATCTTGTCGCTGCGCTTTGGCGATTATCTGAACTCGATCCCGCTGCCGGCGATGCTGGCGGTGTTCAAGGCCGAGGAATGGGACAATTTTGGCCTGCTGACCGTCGATTCCTCGCTGATCTACTCGATCGTCGACGTGTTGCTGGGCGGACGACGCGGCACCGCCGCGATGCGTATTGAAGGCCGCCCCTACACCACGATCGAACGCAATCTGGTCGAACGGATGGTCCATGTCGTGCTGTCGGACTTGTCGGCGGCGTTCGATCCGCTGTCCCCGGTGACGTTCCGCTTCGACCGGCTGGAGACCAACCCCCGCTTTGCCACCATCTCGCGGCCCAGCAACGCAGCGATCGTCGCCAAGCTGCGCATCGACATGGAAGATCGTGGCGGCCGTCTCGAATTGCTGCTGCCCTATGCGACGCTGGAGCCGGTCCGAGAGCTGCTGCTCCAGATGTTCATGGGCGAAAAGTTCGGCCGTGACTCGATCTGGGAAACCCACTTGGCCGAAGAATTGTGGATGACCGAGGTCGAGCTGGAGGCGGTGCTGGACCAGCAGGTGATGAATTTGCGCGACGTCCTGGCCTGGAAGCCCGGCTCGAAGCACATGCTGAACGCCACGCCGGACTCGCAGGTCGAGATGCGGTGCGGCCAGGTCGGGATGTTCCGGGGACGGATGGGACGCAAGGGCCAGCACATCGCGATCCGGGTCGATGAAACCAGCCGGCGTGACAAGGGGTAACGGGACGTGGACTGGAAAGTACTTCTCGATATCGTCGTCTCGGTGCTGATGGTCGCCACCATCGCCTATGCCACCCGGCTGAATGCCCGGCTGGCGGCGTTGCGGAAAAATCGCGACGATCTGGCCCGAACCATTGTCGGCTTCAACGAAGCCACCTTGCGCGCGGAATCCTCAATCCCCAAGTTGCGCAAAGCAGCTGACGAAGCAGGCCATTCGCTGCAGGAGCGGGTGGAAAAGGCGCAATCCCTGCGCGACGACCTCGCCTTCATGATCGAACGGGCCGATACGATGGCCAATCGGTTGGAAAACGCGGTGCGGTCGGCGCGGGTCGAAGGACCGGCGCGCGGCGGTGCCGAGGCGGTGTCCGCCCCCGTGGCCCCGGCTTCGGGTCCGGCTTTGGCGTCGGGACGCCCCGCGCCGGGACGGTCGGCGCAGCAGGCGGCGGTGGCCCAGGCTTCGGCCGCGGCGGAATACGGGCTTGATGATGATCGGTCGGAAGCCGAGCGCGAATTGTTGCGCGCGCTTCAGGCGATGAGGTGAAAACAGCGCCATGGCAGTGAAACCCAACTCGAAGGCCACGGCGCGGCGCTCCGCTCCCTACGCCGATGCCGGTGGTGGACGCGCTCCGATCGTTCGGGTTCTGCCCGTGCTGATCTTCTTTGGCGTCCTGATGCTGTCGGTGCGGGTCACCGATCTGTTCATGGGGCTGACCGGGTTGGGGCTGGGCGCGGTGTCGGTGGCTGAATTGCAGGCGCAGCAGCCGGCCAAGCCCGCTGCACCCGCCGCCACTCCGGCCTCGGCACCGGCGTCAGCCCCGGCACCGGCTCCCGCCGCCGGGGGCGATGCCGCCGCCGAGGGGCGGACCCAGACCGAGATGGATGTGCTGGAAAAGCTGCGCGAACGTCGCGCCGTGATCGACGCGCGCGAACGCGATGTCGAGCGGCGCGAGGAGATGTTGCGCGCCGCCGAAAGCCAGATCGACCGCAAGGTTGCCGAAATGAAGACCCTTCAGAGCACGATCGAGGGGTTGTTGCGGCAATATAATGACCAGGAAGACAACAAGATGCGGTCTCTGGTCAAAATATATGAGAATATGAAGCCCAAGGAAGCCGCCAAGATTTTCGAGCAGCTCGATATGAGCATCCTGCTCGAAGTCGTCGAGCGGATGAAGGAACAGAAGGTCGCTCCAATCATGGCCGAGATGGATCCGATGAAGGCCAAGGGTGTGACGGCGGAACTGGCGCAACGTCGTCAGATGCCGACACCGAAGGGCGCTTCGGGCGGGTGAGTGAACCGGATGTGCGCAAAAATGGCTTGCGCAGGTGTGTAGGCCTATCTTAACTAAGTGTATTCGTTAATGTGCCGATTGCTCGGTTTCTGGCGAGTGTGTCTCGAAGGAGCGGATGGACGGCTGTCGATAAGAATATGAACGTCCTGATCGTGGACGATTACAAGACGATGTTGCGGATCATCCGGAACCTGCTCAAGCAGCTCGGGTTCAACAATGTCGATGAAGCCACCGATGGCGCCATGGCGCTCCAGATGCTCCGGGTTGGGACTTATGGTCTGGTCATTTCCGACTGGAACATGGAGCCGATGACCGGTCTTCAGCTTTTGCGTGAAGTCCGTGCCGATCCCAAGCTGAAGCCGGTCCCCTTCATCATGGTTACCGCTGAATCCAAGTCGGAAAACGTTATCGCCGCGAAGGAAGCCGGTGTCTCCAACTACATCGTCAAGCCGTTCAACGCTGAGACGTTGAAGAACAAGATGACCAGCGTTCTGGGTGATTTCTGACGATAGTGGGAGGTCGCGTCATGTCAGGCAAGGGCGTTGACCGCGACCTTGAGTTGCGACTCGAAGTGATCCGCCGTGAACACGGCGACACTGTCCATGTCGATCAGATCGGCGAGGTCGTTCGCTCTCTGCTCGATTCCATCGCTGGAGACATCAGTGCCGGAGACCTCCGCCTGTATCGTGAGGTCGAGTCTCTGGCCCAGTACATCCATGCCGCGCGCGAGGAAATCGCCGCGCTTCGCCCCGGCGATATCAAGCACCGCTTCATCGCGTCCGCCACCGACGAACTCGACGCCATCGTGGGCGCGACCGAGGCCGCAACCAACGAGATCATGGATGCCGCCGAAAGCCTTGAATCGGTGACATCCTCTCTGGAGTCCGAAGCCGCCGATAAATTGGCGGAAATCACCACCCGGATTTACGAGGCCTGCACGTTCCAGGATATTACCGGCCAGCGGATCACCAAGGTGGTCAAGGCGCTGAAGGATATCGAGGACCGGGTCGAGGGGCTGGTGAAGATGTTCGGTGCCGAATACGAAAAAGAAGGTGCCGCCAAGGACAAGCCCGAGACGCCGCCCAGCGATCAGGATCTCCTCAACGGCCCGCAGCTCCCCGCCGCCGCCGCCAATCAGGCCGATATCGACGCGCTGCTGGCCAGTTTCGACTAACCGCTCATGGCGGATTCGCCCCGATCGAACCTGACCCAGCGGTTGTTCCGGATGCGGTGGGGGGTGCTGGCGCTTGTGTTGGCGGCGGCATTGCCGACGCTTGCCCTGGCCCAGGCTCGGGGGGCGTCCTCACCCCGCGCCGCCGACCATGATGGGTATGGCCGGATGGTGTTCGATTGGGAGGGTCCGGTCGGGTTCACCGCCGAACAGGTCGATGGTCAGCTGGTGGTCCATTTCGACAAGCCGATTGCCGGCGATCCCAAGGCGGTGGTCAAGCCGCTGTCGCGCTATCTGAAGGGGGCCTCCCTCAGCGCCGACCGCACCACCGCGACGTTCCCCCTGACCGGGCCGGTGCAGATCAAGACGCTGCGCAGCGGGAATGCGGTGGTGATCGACCTCAGCCCGGACAAGTCGCCGCCATCCCCGGCACCGATTCCGCCTGCTGCGCCAACGCCGCCAGCCGCCCGTCCGGTCGCGGCCACCGCGACGGTGGCACCGCCTGCCGCCACCGCGCCGTCCACTCCGGCTCCGGCTCCGGCTGCTCCGAC
This sequence comes from Magnetospirillum fulvum MGU-K5, assembly GCF_000442515.1. GTDB lineage: Bacteria > Pseudomonadota > Alphaproteobacteria > Rhodospirillales > Magnetospirillaceae > Phaeospirillum > Phaeospirillum fulvum_B. The sequence continues at coordinate 18,614 of NZ_AQPH01000021.1, forward strand.
CCCAGCGGCCTCGACGGCTCCCGCTGCGCCCGCTGCTCCCGCCACCGAATTGATGGTGCGCGGCGGCGAACATACCGGCTTTAACCGGCTGGTGTTCGATTGGCCCAAGACGGTTGGCTATACCGTCGAAGAGGCGGGGGACAAGGTGACGGTTGCCTTTGACCGTCCCGCGAACCTCAACGTCACCTCGCTCCGGGCCGCGCTGCCGCCCGATGTCGGTTTTCTCGAAGCCCGTCCGGCGGGCAAGGGAACCGCCGTCGTGCTGTCGTTGCCGCCGGGAATGCGGGTCCGCCATTTCGCCAGCGGTCCCCGCGTCGCGCTCGATCTCGTCCGCGCCGCCGGAGCCCCGCCGCCGCCGCGTGTCAATGGCGCGCCACCGCCGCCGCTGGCTCCCGCGCCGGGCAGCGCCGATCAGCCCCCGGCATTGAAGCCGCTGACCCCGGCCGGTCCGGCGACACCGGCCCCGCTGGCCAGTCTTGACGATTCGACCGCCCCGGCACCCTCGGCTCCGGTGGGCAAGATGGTCAGCCTGGGCTTCTCGTTCGACAAGCCGACCGGGGCCGCCGTATTCCGCCGCGCCGGGTGGCTGTGGGCGGTGTTCGACCTGAAGGCCGAGATCGACACCAAGTTGTTGAAGCGCACCGGCGGCGACGTCGTCTTGCATGTCGAGCAGATTTCGGGCGGGAAGGGGACGGCGGTCCGGATGCTGACCCTGCCGGGCTTTAATCCCTCGGTCCGTAAGGAAGGCCAATTGTGGGTGCTCGACATCCATGAACAGCCGCTGCTGCCCAAATCCGCCGCCGCCGTGTCGGCACAGATGGATTTCCAGGATCGCGGTCGGCTGGTGATCGCCGCCGCCGACGGCTCGCAACCGATGTTGCTGCGCGATCCCGAGGTGGGCGACACCATCCAGGTGGTGACGGTGCCGACGATCGGGGTGGGGGTCCGCGCCGGGCGCGACTATCCCGGCGTCGAATTGCTGACCACCGCCCAGGGCGTCGCGGCGGTGCCCCATGCCGATGGGGTGCGGCTTGATCCGTCGAAGTCCCAGGTCGAGGTGGCAATGCCGGGGGGGCTGTATCTGACCCCGCCGCCGCCTGCGCCCGAGACCACGGGGGCCGAGACTTCGGTGGTCGATGCCGACGCGCCTCAGGTGACCGGGCCGCTCGATATCACCAAATGGATGCGGGGCGGCAATGACGGCTTCGTAGCCGACCGGCGCAAGCTGTTGCAGCGGATGGCGATGCTGCGCCCCAACGACCGCAATATTCAGCGGCTGGAGATCGCCCGTCATTACCTCGCCAACGGCTTTGCTCCCGAAGCGTTGGGCGAGTTACGTCTGCTCGCCGCCGCCGATCCGGCGATGGTCGAAACCCCGGCCTTCCGGGCCGCGCGCGGTGCCGCCAATTTCCTGGCCCGTCACGATGCCGAGGCGATTGCCGATCTGTCGATGCCCGCGTTGAAGGATGATCCCCGGGTCCAGTTGTTCCTGGCGGCGGCGAATGCCCGCTCTCAGCCCGACCCGGCGCGTCAGGCGTTGACGTTGCGGCTTGCGCCTGAGGAGATCAAGGGCTGGCCGCGCACGCTGCGGATGGAACTGGGCGAGGTTGCGGCCCGTACCGTCGCCGGGGCGGGCGATGGGCGCGGTGCCAACCGGATCATCGATGCGATGATGGGGCCGGGCTTGCAGCGTCGCGATGTCGGGCGGCTGTCCTATCTGGGCGGTTTGGCCTCGATCGCGGGCAAGCAATATGAACAGGCGATCTCTCGGTTCCGCGATGCCGAGGCCAGCGACAGTCGCCCCGACCGCGCCTATGCCACCCGCGACCGGGTCGAGCTGATGCTGAAGCTGGGTAAGATCACCCCGCTTGAGGCGATCGGCGAACTGGAAAAGATGCGCTTTGCCTGGCGCGGCGAGGATTTCGAATTCCAGTTGATGAAGCGGATCAGCCAGCTTCAGGTCGATGCCAAGCGCTATGGCGAGGGGCTGCGCAGTATGCATCTGCTTGCCGCCAATTATCCCGATCACCCCGACATTCCCAAGGTGATGGAGATGATGAGCGAGGCGTTCGCCCGCTTGTTCCTCGACGGCGAGGCCGACAAGCTGCCTCCTGTCACCGCGATCGGGCTGTATGACGAGTTCCAGGAACTGACTCCGCCCGGTGCCAAGGGCGACGAGATGATCCGCCGTCTGGCCGACCGTCTGGCTTCGGTCGATTTGCTGGAGCGGGCGAGCGATCTGTTGCGCCATCAGGTCGAATTCCGCCTGTCCGGGCTGGACAAGGCCCGGGTGGGGACGCGGCTGGCCTTCCTCACCCTATCCGACCGCAAGCCCGGTCTGGCGCTTGAGGCGCTCGATCTCAGCGAGATGCCCGATATCCCCACCGATTTGGCCGCGCAGCGTCGCTATCTGCGGGTTCAGGCCCTGGACGATCTGGGCCGCTCGGCCGAGGCGCTGGCCCTCATCATCAACGATCAGAGCGAAGAGGCCCGCCGTCTGCGCGGCGAGATCAATTGGCGTCTGAAGAAATGGCCCGAGGCGGTCGCGGCGATGGAAAGCACGATCGAAAAGCCGCTGGGCAATCGTCCGCTCGATCCTAAGATGGCGCGCCGGGTGCTGGATACTGCCACTGCGATGACGCTGGGCCATGACGAACGGGGTCTGGCCCGATTGCGCCGGACCTATGGCGACCTGATGTCCAAGACCGACCTGCGCGAGGCGTTCGACCTGCTGACCAGCGAGCCCGAACGCGGTATTGCCGATTACCGCCGTATCGGCGACAAGGTGAAGCAGGTCGAGGAATTCCAGACCTTCATGGGCGATTGGAAAAACCGGGTGAAGGCCGAGGGCCTGTCCTCGATGAATTAGGGGGGAACGATGTCCCGATATGCTGGCCTCGTCGCCTTGGTCCTGCTGCTGTCCGGTTGCGGGGCCACCCTGCCGCCGCCCGAAGCGGTCCGGCTTGACCCGGTGCCGGGGGTGTCGCCCCCGTTGGCGGCGCGGGTGATGGTGTTCGCCGGTCAGGCCGATCTCGACCGCAAGCTGATGGTCCAGGCCACCCGGCTTCAGACCGAGGAAGGAACGATCAAGGACGGTACCGCGCTGGCAGAGGCGGCGCGGGTGATGCTGTCGAAGGCGTTTGCCCGGGTCGAGATCAACGATCCTTCGATCCGGCCCCAGATCGTCGTCCGCCTCTATGGTCAGGGGCTGTGGTCGAAGCCGAATTCGCGGCTTCAGGTCGGCTGCGGCCTCGACGTGTTTACCGCTGATGGCTTTCCCATCGGCACCTTCGGCAATCGCTATGATGTCGGCAGCGGCGATTACCAAAGCACGCTGGCACCGGCCTATGCCCAATGCCTGAAGCGTCCGGTTGAACAATTCCTTGCCTCGCCGGGATTGTCCAGACTCGCCGCCGCCGGATTCCGCGATCCGCCCGCAGTGGCGGCCGAGCGCTGGATGCAGAGCCTGGGGCCGCTGCCGACGTCACGCTGATCGTCCGGTTCCGCTTGCAGCAATACGGGTTTTGCGCGACCCTCTTCTGACGTGAAGCGTGCGGGGGAGGCGGCGTTGAGGCAGACCGCTTGTCGTGATGCTGTTCTGATCGGGACCGGTACGGGCCCGTCACGATGACCGCGCGATCTCGCATCCTTGTCGTTGACGACAACGAGGTCAACCGGACCGTCGCCGCCGATCTGTTGCAACACAGCGGTCACCGCGTCGCGACGGCCGAGGACGGTCTCGCCGCGATTATCGCCGTCCGCGATGGCGGTCCCTTCGATCTGGTTCTGCTCGACATGTGCATGCCGGGAATGGACGGGATCGAGGCCGCCGAGGCGATCCGCGCGCTTCCCGGTCCGGCCGGGGCGGTGCCGATCATTCTGTTGACCGCGACCCTGGTCGCCGAAGACGAACCGCGCTGGCGTCGCGCCGGAATTCTTGGCTGTCTGGTCAAGCCATTTCGTCCCGATCACCTCGCCGCTTTTCTGACCAAGCCCGCCGCTGTTCCCGCCGCCGAGTCCGGCCCGGCGCTGGTGGCGGCGTCCGATCTGGCGCTCGATCTGGCGGCGTTAGGGCGAGAGCGGATGGTCGGGCTGGCCGAGTTGTTCCGCCGCTCGTCCGGCGGCGATCTGGCCCAGTTGCCGGTTCTGCTGGGGCAGGGAAAGTTGGCCGAAGCCGGGGCGGTGGCGCACCGGATGGCCGGAGCCGCCGCCAGCCTGCATCTCCACCCGCTGTCGGCGCTGTGCCGCGAGATCGAATCGGCGGCCCGGGCGCAGAATCACACCCTTGCGGCCGAGCGGATCACGGCGGTGTCCGGGCTGTGGCCGCGATCCCTGGAGGCTCTGATGCAGGCCCTGGGCGAGGGGGCATAGGGGGACGAGGAGCCCCCTATCCCTTTACCACCGGCGATCCCTCGCGATTGCCCCATTCCGCCCATGATCCGTCATAGACGGCGACTTCGTTCGCCCCGATCAGGTGCAGCCCCAGGGCGACGATACAGGCGGTGACGCCCGAGCCACAGCCGACGACGGTCGGCCGTTTGGGATCGATCCCGGCAGCGTCGAAACGGGCGCGCAGGGCGTCGGGCGCCAGCAGGGTGTGCGCCGCCTCGTCAATCAATTCGGACGACGGGATGTTGACAGCGCCGGGGATATGGCCCTGAAGCGGACAGGGGCGCGGTTCGGGCACCTCGCCCCGGAAGCGGGGGGCGGGGCGGGCGTCGATCAATTGCTCGTGCTGGCTTTCGACATTGGCCAGAACATGGTCGTAATCGCGCAACAGCAGCCGGTTGAAGCGGGCGACGAAGTGGCGGGTGCGCGGCACCGGCGGCAAATCCTCGACCGGCCGTCCCTCGCGCAGCCATTTCGGCAGGCCGCCATCCAGCACCGAGATATCGGTGTGGCCAAAGGTGCGGAACATCCACCACACCCGCGCCGAGGCGGCGTAGTTGTTCGAATCGTACACAACGATCCGGTTGCCGTTGCCCAGGCCAAGCTTGCGCACCTTGCTCGAAAACTTTTCCGGCGGGGGCAGCATGTGGGGCAGGCCGGACTCGGTGTCGGCGATGTCGTCGATATCGAAGAACACCGCGCCCGGAATGTGCCCGGCCTCGTATTCCTCGCGTGCGTTGCGGTTCTGCTTGGGAAGGAACCAACTGGCATCGACAACCCGAACATCGGGGGCGGAAAGGTGATCGGCCAGCCAGTCGGTGCTGACCAGGGCGTCCGGGTTGGCGATGCTCATCGTCACGGTCTCCCCATGTCACTCGATCGGGGTTCGCTCCAGCCAGGCGGGGACACGCAGACCGCGTTCACGCAGGAAGGCCGGGTTGAACAGCTTGCTCTGATAACGGGTACCATGATCGCACAGCACTGTCACTATCGTGTGGCCCGGTCCCATCTTGCGGGCAATACGGATCGCCGCCGCGACATTGATGCCGGACGAGCCGCCGACCAGCAGACCTTCGTGTTCGGCCAGATCAAACACGGCGTCGAGCGCCTCGGCATCGCCGATCTGAAGCTGATCGTCGATCGGCGCGTTATCGAGATTGCGGGTGATACGGCCCTGGCCGATTCCTTCGGTGATCGAGCTGCCTTCGGAACGAAGATGGCCGTGGGCGTAATATTCGTACAGCGCCGATCCCATCGGGTCTGCCAGCACGATCTTGACCTCGGGCCGGTGCGCCTTCAAGGCCAGCCCGACCCCGGCCAGGGTGCCGCCGGTGCCGACCGCGCAGGTGAAGGCATCGACCCGCCCGCCGGTCTGGCGCCAGATTTCCTGGCCGGTGGTGGTGCGGTGCGCCTCGCGGTTAGCGGTATTGTCGAACTGGTTGGCCCAGATCGCGCCGTTCGGCTCGGTCGCGGCCAGTTCCCCGGCCAACCGCTCCGACACCCGGACGTAATTGCCCGGATTGAGGTAGGGCAGGGCCGGAACCAGCTTTAACTCGGCCCCGGCCAGCCGCAGCATGTCGCGCTTTTCCTGGCTCTGGGTCTCGGGCATCACGATCAGGGTGCGATAGCCCAAGGCCCGCCCGATCAAAGCCAGCCCGATTCCGGTGTTGCCGGCGGTGCCTTCGACGATGGTGCCGCCCGGCTTCAGCCAGCCGCGCTTTTCGGCATCGCGGATGATGCCAAGCGCGGCGCGGTCCTTGATCGAGCCGCCGGGATTGAGGAATTCGGCCTTGGCCAGGATGTCGCAGCCGGTCGCCTCGGAGGCCCGCCGCAGCCGGATCAGCGGAGTCTCGCCGATGGCCCCGGCCAGTCCGTCACGAATTTCCGTCATGATTATGTGAATTCCTGAGTTTTACGCATTCTTCACTGTAGCTTTCGTGGCGCGTTGGTTCAAGCGTCAGCGGTAACGATAAAACCGGCTTTCGCCGCGATCGCCACGGGCCGCAGAAAGTTTTCCCATCATTGGGCGGTACCAAAATGGAATTTTTCTGGAAAGGATAAAGCAGCTAGTCCAGCAGTGTCGGAGGTGTTTATATTGTCGTAGACAAATCTAGTCGGTCGGAATGGGAGCAAGGGTTGGCGGATTCATCTGTCACGGCGCATCTTTATCCTAAATGGAATAGATCAATTTCGGTAGGTGATGCCCAGATTGACCGTGAACATGAAGAAATTTTTGATCAGATCATCCTTGTTGCCGGTTTCGTTGATCGGGGGGATGCCCCCGCCGTGCTGGAAGCGATCGATCGCCTGCTGGGGATGCTTGAACGCCATTTCGCCGCCGAAGAACGATTTTTCGCGCTGACCAGCTATCCCCACACGCCGGCGCACAAAATCGAACATCGGGTTTTGTGCCATATGGCCCGGCATATTCGCGGTGCGGTGGTGATTCCCCGTGACGTGTCGTTCGTCGGGCTGTCGTTGCGTCATTTCGTCCAGGCGATGGTCGAGCACATCATCGAGATCGACCTGGGCTACCGCGACTATCTCCACGAAGTGGAGTAATACCGGCCAAACCTCGATTTGGCCGGTTGGTATAAAAACAAAATTTAGCTGAAAGCCGCTTCGGCTTCGGCTTCGCGGACGATGTCGATCAGCCGCAGCAGGATGTCGGGCTCCTGCGCTCCGGCCAGGGCATATTGCCCATCAAGGATCAGGCAGGGAACGCCGTTGACCCCCAGGCGGTGGGCGCGGGCATTGTCGGACAGTACCGCCGCCTTGTCGGCTTCTGAGGCGAGGTATTCGAACAGCATCTTGCGATTCAGTCCAACCCGGGCCCCGATTTCGGCCAGGATTCTGATATCGCCGATATCCAGCCCCTGACTGAAATAAGCGGCATAGATGGCTTCGACCGCTTCGGCCTCGCGTCCGATCGACCCGGCATAGCGGATCAGACGGTGCGAATCGAGCGTGTTGGGAGTCCGTCCGATCCGGTCGAAGGCAAAGACGATCCCTTCGACCTCGCCAGCGGTGGCGACGGCGGCATGAACCCGCTGCGCCCGGGCGGGGCCGCCGAACTTGCGGTCGAGATACGAACGGCGGTCAACCCCATCGGGCGGCAGGTCGGGATTGAGCAGGAACGGCCGCCACTGGATCGTGACCCGGCTGTCGGCGCGTTCGGCCAGGGCGCGTTCGAGTCGACGTTTCCCGACATAGCACCAGGGGCAGACCGTGTCGAAAACGTACTCGATCCTCATGGCACCTGTAGTTCCTCGTCCAGTGCGGCCCCGGCACGGGTAAACAAGCTGAGGCAATCGTCCTCGGGCCGGGCGTCGGTACAGCCGACCTGAACCCAGATCCGCACCGGCTGATAGACGTCGGGAACGGCAAAATCGGTGTTCGACAGGACCCCGGCGATCCGGTGCATCACCACTTCGGCCTCGGCCAGGGGGGTGTCGGGCAGCACCACGCAGAAGCGGTTGGACCCGAACAGGGCCGTCGGGTCCTCGGCCCGGACCAGACGGGTGATCCATTGGCCAAGTTGGCGGGTCAGGTGGGTGGCCGCCTCCTCGCCGAAATGCTTGCGCACCCCCTCGATATTGGGGATCGAGAAGAACACCACCGCCAGCGGGCGGTCCTGGGCGCGGGCGACGTCCAGCCTCGCCCCCAGATAGGATTCGAGAAAAGCCCGGCCATAGGTTCCGGTCAGCGGGTCGGCGGTCGCCTCGCCCAGGCTTTGGCCCAGGATACCGCGGATGCCCCACCGCACCTTCTGGCGGCGGACCAGGGTCAGGACTGCGGCGCGGAGATGGCCGGGATCGAGCGGCCGGTCCAGCACCCGGCTTGCCCCCCGGCGATAGGCGCGGGCGGCCACCGTTTCATCGGCGGCGATCATCACGATCGGCAGATTGAACAGGCGGGGGTTGTGGCGGACCTGGGAGGCGAAGGCCAGTTCGGCCTCGCCCGAGGCGGTCAGGACCGCCGCGTCGAAATTGCGCTGCTCCAACAACCGCTCCGCCTCGTACAGGTCGGGAATGGCGGTGATCTCGGTGTTGTCGGACAGCAAGGATGCGACGGTGGCGGACTCGGCCCCGATCGCCAGCACGCTGGGACGGCCCGGATCGGACGGGGCGACAAAGCGCTCGGGGGCGATCAGGCTCTGCGTTGCGGCGGCGGCGGCGCGCAGGCGCAGTTCGGCATGCATCGTCGCCAGCCGGATCAGCGGCCTTAGGCGGGCGAGCAATTCAGCATCGTCGGCGTTCGGATCGATCACTTCGTCCAGGTCCGCCGCCAGCGCCCGCAACGCCAGTTCGGTCGTCGCCGACTGAGCGAGCAGCACGACCGGGATGTCGGCGCATTCGGGATTGGCGCGAAAAGCGGCGCCCAGGGTCACCGGGTCACCATCGGCTTCGCCGACCAGAATCAGGTCGGGGTTAAGCCGCCGGGCCTGGTCGACGGGGTGTTCCCCCCTTCCGCCAGGAAATACCCTGCCGCTTCCAGTCTGCTCAGGACCGGGGCCAGGGCGGTCCGGTCCGCATTGGCGACAAGAAGGGTGGCAAGGCGATTCATATCGGTGCGGCCCCGCAGGTTGACTGTCAGTTCAGCATAATATGCTTTGAGCCCAACCCAAAGGATAAGTCCACGCGCCTGGAATTAATGGATGTGGCTGTTTCTGGTGGCACGACGCGCAACGATGCCAATCCAGCCCTGTCCTGCGCCGTTCTGGTGGTTCGGACATCGCGCATAACCGATCACGATGTCATTGGCGTCTTTGTACCACCCGCAAGCGGCGAGGCCGGGGGTAACAGGACCGGGATGAGCGCAGCGGCCTGTTGCGTCGGTATCAGCCATCACCTGCTGGCGGGGGTTGAGCAACAAGCACCGGACTCCCGCTCCGCCGCCGCGCTGACGGGCGTGGTGTAACAAGGGGGTGGTCTGGCCATGCCAGTCGAAGAACAGGGCGATCACCCCGTGAGCCGGTTCGGTGGGGTCGGAGCCGCCAATCGCAGCGGCAAAGGCCAGTGTCGCCGCGTTTCCGCAGCCGGGGATGGCGGCGATGTCGGAGATGACCGATCCGCCGGGACCAAGGCCGAGTGCGTCGCGAAACCAGGGCTCGCCTGAGGCATCGACACCGATCCGTGTCGAAGAGCGAGCGGGTCGCCCGGTGGCGACGACCCGGCCCTGGGCGTCGATGATCCACAAATCGAGATAGAACGCGCGGTCGGCAATGATCCGCGCCACCTCCCGGATGGCGGTGGCGGAGGTGGGGCGACCGCTAAGGCAGGCGCGGACGGCTGGTTCGGCTGCCCAGCGCCGGATATCGCCGCTGCGGTCGTGCAGGGTGCGATCAAGCAGATCAACCATATCAAGCGCCAGTCCGGACAGGCGCATTCCCAGCAGACGTTCATCGAGTGTCTGGGTGTGGCCATGGTGATCGGACGGTGGAGCAAGGGGAGTGATGTCGGCACCGTGACCGGGCGCGACCAGATCAATCGTGGGGTCATGGTCCGACATCGCTGCACCATCCGCCTGCAAATTGATCATAATTTGACAAAGATTAATATGTAGGCAGATGCGTCTTCTCGCAAGAGGGTCATCTGGCTCTGGTCTGTCCGCCTAACCCGCTCCGTCCGGGCGTGGCCGCGCCAGTCCCACAGGGGGACGCATCGCGACGGACTCGATGCAGCCCTCTCATGCGGATCCAAGGCGCGACCTCTGCTTGCCGTATTGCCACCTTGTGGAGTATCTCCTTTGCCGTAGACCCGCCGCCGACGGGGATCATTTTGTTCGGGGAATGAACGATGAAAATCTTACGCACGCTGATTGTTGTGGCCATGCTGGCCGTCGGCGCGGGAAGCGCCCGGGCCGCCGACGTCGCGGCGGCGCAGGCGTTGGTTCAATCTGCGTTGAATGAAGGCGTGGGCACATTCGCGTCCGGTCGGACTTATCCGCTGGAAGAGCGGACCCGTTTGCTTGACGGATTGCTGCGCCGCCATACCGAGCCGTCCCTGCTGTCGGCGGCGGTTCTGGGCCGCTTCTGGGGCAAGCTGACCCCCGAGGAACAATCGGCGTTTTCCGAACGTCTGCTGCAATTCCTGGTGTCGAGCTATGTCGGCATGCTGACCGATGCCGAATCCGGCATCACCTTCCAGGTCGGTGCGGGCGAGGATTTGGGCAACCGGGTCCGGATTCCGGCCGAAGTGACCCGTTCTCTTCCCGGTTCGGTGCCGACGCCGGTCGGCTGGGAAGTCGCCTTCACCCCGGACGGTCGGCCGGGGATCGTCGATCTCTCCGCTGACGGGGTCAGCCTGATCCGGGCAATGCGCGAGGATTTCGGGTCGGTGCTGCGCGCCTCCGGCGGCAAGATCGAGCCGCTGATGGAGGCGCTCCAGCGTAAGATCGACGCCAACAATATCGCCAACGCCTCTCCTACTTCAGGAAATTGATCAGCGACATCTGCTGCATCTTGGCCAGGGCCTGATACGAGGTCTGAAGCGCCTGACTGTCGGCCAGCAACGCGGTGATGGCCTCGGTCGAGCTGATCTGCTCGATATCCGAGACCCGGTTGACGAAGAACGACTTCATCTGAGTCAACGCCGCGTTGCTGTTTTTAATCGCGGCAAGGTTCAGTCCGACCCGTTTCTGGAGGCCGTCCAGGTCGCTCGATTCTTCCTTGCCGAACGGCATCGTCGTCGTTGACGAATGTAACAGCGCGTCGCTCAGCAGGGTGATCGCCTGAGCCACCCGCTCGGGATGCTGGTCGAGCCCGCCCGCGGTGCCATACGCTCCCTGGGCGATGATGCCGCAGGCGCGGACCACCTTCTCGAACGCCGAATCCGACGCCGTCAGCGAGGTGTCGATCGTCGTGGTCTGGTTGATGCTGGTGTTCAGCGACAGGGTGTCGCCCTTGTACCAGGATTGCGCCGACATTTCCGTCTGCGGCATCGCGGTTTCGGTGGTCAGCGTCTTGCAGCGGATACTGAGGGTGGTGCCATCGTTGCCGGTGATCTCGTAGACCCCGGCATTGACCTCCGAGCTGCCCTTCAGCGTGATCAGAGTGCCGACCGGCGGATAGGGCATGCTCTTCGAATCGAGCAGCGCTCCCTTGACCGACGAGACGATGTTGCCCGACGAGGTGAAGCTGAGGCCGCCGAACGCCGTCCGGTCCAGGGTCGCGGTGCCCGAGACGATCTTGCCCGGGACGTCGGGCGAGGTGTCCTTGCCGTCCTGCGGCTTGACCTTGGTGGGGAAGCTCATCGTCATGTCGGTCCGGCCGCTTTGGGCCAGGAACGGACCGACCCGCAGCATGTCGGTGTTGATCTTGTAGCTGATCGTGTTGGCGGTGACCCCGCTGACCTCATAGGTGCCGTTGTGATTGTCGGTGCCGCCGATGGTGACCGGCTGGCCGACGCTGTAAACGGTGGAGAGGTCGGTGCCGCCGGTTGGCAGCGTCATCGTCACGGTGTCGCCCGACAGGGTAAAGGTTGCCGAACCGCCGGTCATCCCAGTCGATACCAGGGTGTCGGGGATGCCGTCGGCCCCGGTGTCGCGCTTCAGCGTGACCGCGGTGGCGTTCAGGGTTTCCGCCTGGCTGGGCGTGGTGTCGTTGGCAATCGTCATCTTGCCGGTGACGGTGTCAAAGTTGGTGACGACGAACGACCCGTCGTAATTGCCCTTCAGCGCCGGTTGGACCGAGCCGGTGGAGGTCGCCCCATTGGCGATGGTTCCGGTCAGGCCCAGCGCGGCGGCGACATTGCCGCCCAGCGTATAGCTGCTGGTGCCGTTGTTGTTCTTCACCGTCATCGCGCTGCCGGAAACGCTGACCTGGGCTCCCAGAGTGTTCAGGCTGCCATTCGCGTTGAGGGTGCTGGGGTCCTGCTGCTGGATGAACTGGGCGATGTCGGTCAGGGTCGTGTTGGCGGTGACGGTCAGTGTCGCGGGCGCGCCTGCGCCAACCTGAACGGACAGGGTGTCGCCCACCGCGATCGGAGGGGTGCCGAGCGAGGTGGCCGTCTGGGCGACGACGCCGGTCATCAACGGCGTTCCCACCACCGGAGTTCCCGCCGTGCCCACCGCCCCGGCCCCGACATTGACGGTGCCGCTGACCCCGAACACGCCCGACAAGGCTCCCCGGACGGTGATCGGTGAACCGGCCGCGCCGTTGAGATTGCTGATCGTCAGCCGTCCCTGATTATCGACCGTCGCCTTGGCGATCGACGGAGAGGGGGCGGGGACGTTCGGATCGACCTGGGCGTTTACCCAATTGACCACATCGGCCATCGTCGAGGTGGATGTGGCGATGAAGGAAAAGGTTGCGCCGTTGTTGACCAGGACCAGATCGTCGCCGGGGTTGATCTGGAGGCCGGTGGCCGAGGTCGCGTTGTTGTTATAGGTGTAGAAATTGGTGCCGACCAGCTTGGTGGTGTCGGTGGCCGAGGTGGAGGCGATCGTCGCGTTCGAGCCGCTGATGGTAAAGCGGGTGCCGGGCACCATCGACGTCAGCGAATTGCCGGTGGCGGGGCTGACCACCATCTGGCCGTCTTTGTCATACGAGAAGGACAAGGCGCCAGTGGTGGCATTGGTGACGACGGTGCCGTTCGAGAGGGTGATGAAGGCGCCCGACCCGGCGTTCGAGGTCTCGACCAGCGGGGTGCGGCCGGAATTGCTGGGGGCGTGTCCCTTGATGGTGACGTTGCCGTCATTGGTCAGGGTAGACGAGCCGACGACCTGGGTGGTGCCGGTGATCGTGACATAGGAGCTTGACGGGACCTTGGCATAGGCTCCGGCATTGGTGGGGATGATCAGGCCGCTGCTGGCGTCGAAACTGACCGCTCCGGTGTCGCGATTGGTCAGATGGGTGTCGAGCAGATCGGCCCCGCGCAGGGTCGGAAAGGTGGTGATGAGCCCGTCGAACATCTTCTGGAAGTCGGCCAGCTTGGAGACGGGGAAATTGACCGGCATCGTGTCCTTGCGCCCGCCGGAAAACAGATACTCGCCATCGACCGAGGTGTTGAGCGTCGATTGCAGTTCGGTCAGGGTCCGCATCGCGACATCCTGAACGTCGCGGACGGCGGTCTGGTCCTTCATCTGCCCCGACGCGAACGAGATCAGCCGGTTCTTCAGCGTGTTGATCGAGGTCTGGGCGGCGGTCAGCGCGGTGTTGGCGGTGTTCTGCCGGACCTGGACCGAGGCGTTGGCGGCCATGAAGGCATCGGCCAGCGAGGTCGAGTTTTCCAGGTTGATCGCGGTGCGGGCATCCTGCGCAATGCCAGAATAATCCTCGGTCACATAGCCGGTGGTCGATTGCAGCTGCTCCTTCTGCATCCGCACCTGGGTCTGCATGATCCGGGAGATGTAGAGCTGGGAGGCCCCGTAGGTCGAAATGCGATCCATGGTTCACTCCTATCGGATGATTCCCATCAGGACGTCCAGCATGTCTTTCAAGGTGCTGATGACCTTGGCCGAGGCGGAATAGGCCTGTTGGAAGTTAATCATGTTCGAGACCTCCTCGTCGAGGTTGACCCCGCTTTTGGCCTGAATCTGGGTGTTGATGTTCTGATTCAGGGTGGTGTGGTAGCTGAGGTCCGAGGCGGTGCTGCTGATGTCCTGTGCGGTCATCGACACGAGCTGGGTGGCATAGTCGGTCAGCGAGTATTTCGACGTCGCCAGCTTGCCCGCGCCGTTGATGGCCTGGGGCTGATTGAACGCGGTGACCATCTGGCTGGCGATGTTGGCATCGCCCGAGCTCATGTAATAGACCTTGGTGTCGGCGTTCCACTGGGTTGTCGCCCGCGAGATTTTCGACGGTGCGGACACGATGTCCTTGCGCACCGAGATGCTCCCGGCCAATCCGCTGGCGGCGGTATCAAGCCCGAGATCGGTCAGCAGGCTGGTGTTGGCGGCATCCGTGCTGGACTGGGCGTAAGCATCCATGTTGCTGCTCTGGCGGATGCGCAGGCGCTGACCTGACCCTTCGTCGACGACGCTGGCGACAAAAATCTGACTGCTCGACAGGCTGAGTTTGTTGCGCAGATCGGTGCTGTCGGGGCCGTCATAGCTGACCGTGAGCGGGCTGCCGCTATTGTCCCAGACCCGCAGCCGATATCCGCCGCTATCTTTTTCCACCTGGGCGGTCAGCGTCGAGTTCGAGGCGGTCAGCGCGTCGGCGATCGCCTGAAGGCTGGTGGTCCCGGCCGGCACGGTCACGCTGGAAACGGTGTTGCCGTTGACATCGAGGATGTTGAGCGAGGTGTTGCCCGTGGCCAGGGTCACCGAGCTTTGCCCCACCAATCCGGACTGAAGGATGGTGCTGTTGCTGTTGATCTTGGCGGCGATTTCCTGGATCGAGGTCCCGGCATTGAAGGTCATCGACGGCCCGGCCGCGCCCAGACTGTCATACAGAGTCAGATCGCGCGTCGTCCCCAGGGTGGAATAGGGCGGCAGGATCTGCGAATCGAGCAGGGCGCGGGGCTGGTTCGACACGAACAGGTCGTTCAGGCCCAGGAAGTTTGAAAAGCCCTTAACCACCTGATCCGGGGTTGCCGCCGCCGGAACGCCGGGGGTCAGCGCGGCCAGCGAGGCGCTGGTGCCGGTGGTGGAGATCGAAAGACCGGTGGTATTGGCGATCTGAAGCTTGGTCACACCGGCGATTGTGGCGAATTCCGACCCTTCCAGACCGGGGATCGAGCGGACCCAGTTCAGCAGGTCGTTGCCGGTGAGGCTGGCGGCCGGGGCGCTTTGCGGTGGCGAGGCGGCGGCCCCGACCGTGTAGGTATAGGTGTTGCCGCCCATCGTCAGCTTGAACGTGTCGGTGGCGGCGACGGCCGGAGAGGCGCCGGTCAGGCTGGTGCCGACCAGGGTGGTCGCCTTGGGGATCGACGTGGTGTTGGTGCTGACTCCCGGCGGCTGGGTGGCGTGGAAGGTGACGCTGATATCGGTGGTCTTGGCACCGGGGGTGCTATCGACCTGATCGCGGAACGCCAGCCCGATATCGCTGTTGCCGGTCGAGATCGAGAAATGGCCGTTGGCATCAAGCCCGACCTTGGCGGTCGAGGCGTTGGCATAGGTGGACTGGCCGCGCATCCAGGTCTGCATCCGGTCGGCGATCGACGAGAGCGTCCACGGCTGGTTGATCAGTTCCTTGGCCAGCGAGAAGGACGAACCATCCATCAGGCTGCGCAGGGTGGTGGTGGCCTTCTGGTTGCCCTGGGCATCGTAGAGCACCAGGGCGGTGTCCTCGGTGCCGGACAGGCTGATCGACTGATTGAGGTTGGTCTGATCGGCGAAGGTCCGGGTGCCGGTGATCGTGCTGGCCGGGGTCGGCAACTGGACGCCGCGATTGTTGACCAGATTGAGCGTGTCCTTCAACTGGGTCGCCAATTGGTCGAGCTGGCTTTGCAGGTTGGGCAGGATCGTATCGCGCAGATCAATGTTGGCCTTCATGTCGCCACCACGGATCAGGCTGGTCATGTCCTTGGCCGGGCTGCTGCCGTTGTTCAGCGTGATCGGGCCGAACTGCCCCCCGGCGCGGCTCATCCACGGCGCTGCGCCGGACAGGCCGGAATGGGTCAGGGAAAAGGCCTGGCTGCTATTGACCAGCACGTCGCCGCCACTGGTGCCAACCGTGACCGACCCGTCCTGGAGGTTGTAGTAACTGATGTCGATCAGCTTCGACAGGCTGGTCAGCGACTGGTCGCGCTGATCTTGCAGGTCGGTGGCGTCGATCTTCAGGGCCAGCGAGCGGGTGATCTTGATGTTGAGGTCGTGGATATTGCTCAGCAGCGAGTTGATCTGATCGCAATCGCTGGCGATCTTCTGGTCCGCCGTCGCCCGCAGCGACTGAAGCTGGTCGGTAACCATCGCCATCTGGTCGGTCGCGGTCTTGGCCGCCTGGACCGTCGCTGACTGGACGTCGGACTTGTCCGGGGTCGCGGCCAGGGTGATCAGATTGTTAAGGACAGTCTGGACGTTGTGGCTGATCGAGCTTTTATCGCCGACCTTGCCGAACAGATTCTGGACCTGCTGATAGGTACCGGACAGGGCCTGAAGGTTGCTCAGCGTGGCGTTGTCGGAGCGGACATAGGACAGCAATCCCTCGTCAACGTTGCGCTGGAGCGCGGTAACCTGCACCCCGGCCCCCAGGCCGTTGACGGCGCGGGATTCCGGCATCAGCACCTTGCGGGTATAGCCGGGCGTGTTGACGTTGACGATGTTCTGGGAAATCGTGTTCAGCGCCTGCTGATTGGTCAGCAGACCCGAGAGCGCGGTGTCCAGTCCGAGGGTGATGGCCATCGCCCGCTTCCTTCAGAGGAGATTGTTGAGGCTGTAACTGGTCGCCTTGTCGTCGTTGCCGCGCATCGCTCCGCTGCGGTTATAGACGATGCCGGGCTCCTGGCTTGACCGCACCGACTGGGCGATGATGTCGACCACCGTCTTGGTGGCGTCGATCGCGGCGCGCAGCAGCATCGCATTGCGCTCGACCAGTTCTTCCAACTGGCGGCCGACCGCCAGCAATTCGTCTCTTTGTTCCGGATTGAAACCGCGACCCGATTCCGGCAGATCGGCCAGCCCCCTGGTGTAGGACGCATACAGCCGTGTCAGCGCGATCTTGCGATCGCCCAATGCGGCGATGGTCTCGGCATCGTGATTGGCCAGCGCGTCGTTCTCGACTTCCAGCAATTCGCACAGGTTGGTGCAGGCGAACATCAGATCGTCGAACGCCGGGATGGCGCTGTCTTTGAGGGTGTCGTCGGTGGTGTCGTCCTGGACGAAATCGTCTTCGGCGAGGGATTGGGTCGTCATCACTAAACCTCCTGCTGCTTCAGCAGCATCTTCTCGATCGCGGGGGCGATGCCGAAGCCACTGCCGCCGGGGCGGTTGGTCGTTATTTTGGCGTATTCGTCGATCAGCAGGGAGCGGAACATCTTCTCGCCGCTGCCGCCGCCGAACAGACCGTCGGTTTCGATGCCGTCGAACATGTGCTGATACATCTGCGACACGAACTGGCTTTCGAACGCCTTGGCGGTCTTGGCGGCCTTTTCGCGGGTGGTGGCGGTCATCGTCGGCGCACGCGGGGCCGCCAGCGACGGGTCATAGGACGGCGTGGTGGCCAGGGCGGTCATCACAGCACCTCAAGGTCGGCTTGGAGGGCTCCGGCGGCCTTGATCGCCTGGAGGATCGAGATCAGATCGCGCGGGCCGATCCCCAGGCTGTTCAGGCCCTCGACCAGTTCCTGAAGCGTGACCTTGTGGGGGACGACAGCCAGCTTCTTGCCGCCGCCTTCCTCGACATCGATATCGGTGCGCGGAACCGTGGTGGTGGTGCCGCCTTCCGAGAAGGGCGAGGGCTGCGACACCTGCGGCGTCTCGGTGATGCGGATCGTCAACTGGCCCTGGGCAATCGCCACGGTGCTGATGCGGACGTTCTCGCCCATCACGATGGTCCCCGAGGTTTCGTCAATGACGACGCGGGCCATCTGGTCGGGCTCGACCCGCAATTGCTCGATATCGGTCAGCAGGCCGACGACATTGCCGCGATAATTGGGCGGAACCATGATCTGGACCGTGCCGGGATCGACCGGGCGGGCCATGTCGCCGCCAAGATAGGAATTAACCGCCTGGGCGATCCGGCGCGAGGTGGTGAAGTCGGGATTGCGCAACGACACCTTGACCGCTTCCATATGGGCCATCTCGAACGGCAATTCGCGTTCGACGATCGCCCCGTTGGCGATGCGGCCGGCGGTGGGGACGCCCTTGGTCACCGAACTTCCAGACGCGCCCGAGGCGGTAAAGCCGCCGGTGGCGACCTGCCCCTGGCCGACGGCATAGACTTCGCCATCGGCGCCGATCAGCGGGGTGACCAGCAAGGTGCCGCCGCGCAGATCCTTGGCATCGCCCATCGCCGAGATCGAAGCGTCGATATGGGTGCCCTGGCGCGAAAACGGCGGCAGGACGGCGGTGACCATCACCGCCGCGACGTTCTTGGGATCAAGCGAGGTGATCGCGCCAGTCTTGTCGCGGATGTTGACCCCCAGCCGTTCCAACATGCCGGCCAGACTTTCCTTGGTGAACGGAGCGTTGGTCAGCTTGTCGCCGGTGCCGTTCAGCCCGACCACCAGGCCATAGCCGATCAGCATGTTGTCGCGCACGCCTTCGAAATCAGCGATGTCCTTGATGCGCGAGGCTCCGAAGGCATTGGCCGGAGCCATCCCCAGCGCCGCCGCCAGCAGCAGGGTGGACAGCAGCAAGGCGCGCAGGGGAGCGGCGAAGGTGGGGTGGGTGGCTGGAATGCGGGTCATGGCGGTTTTGTCCCCGGCAGGCGGTGCTTGGTCTCTCGGTCCGTACCTATGCGAAAGCCATGCCAACCGCCAGGGCGAGCCGAAGCCCCATTTGACGGGCTGTCGAAGGGGAGTGACCGGCAGTTCCGTCCCTTTTGCCCGGCAATTCCTGCCCGGTTGACCCGGATGGACGAGTCAGGCGAAATATGTGCGGGGTGAATTGTGGTAGGATCGATGTCGGCCCTATGCCGGGCCCCCACCATCCGCAGCCGCACCGGGGAGACATGAAGATTTCTGGAGTTGGGTCCAAGGGTGCCGCGAGCGGCCCCCGCCGGACCGATAAGAACAGCAAACCCGGCGAGTTTCGTCGGGCGCTGGTCGATTCCATGGATCAGGCGGAGGAATCTCACGCCGTCGAGGCGTCGGTCGGGATCGGCAGCGTCGACGCGTTGCTGATGGTTCAGCAGGCCGACGATGCGTTGGAGCGCGAGACCCGCCGCCGTCTGGTCCGTCGTGGCGAAAGCCTGCTCGACGGGCTTGAAGATCTGCGCCACGGCCTGTTGATGGGCGAAATTCCGGTGGACAAAATGGCGACCCTGGCCCAGACGATCCGGGTCCGCCGTGAATCTTCGACCGACCCCCGACTCAGCGCGTTGCTGGACGAGATCGAACTGAGAGTCGAGGTGGAACTGGCCAAGCTTTCACGGCGGGGGTGATGATCTTGCCCGTTTTTTCGCTTTCGCCGCTACTGCTTCGGCAGGGTGTTCGCTTGCTTCAAACTTCTTGGATGAAAGACGGTGCTTGCGGGGGTGGGCTTCGGACCATATATTGCGCATCGATTTGGGACCGCCCGCGACTTCGAGGGTTTGAATGACCGTCACGCTGCCGCCGGATTATCATCCGTCCGAGGATGAACTCTTCATGAGCGATGTCATGAAGGAGTACTTCCGCCTGAAACTTTTGCGGTGGCGCTCCGAGCTGTTGCGCGAATCGGACGAAACCCTGCAACACCTCCAAGAAGGGGGCTTGCAGGAGCCGGATATCGCCGATCGTGCCTCCGCCGAAACCGACCGCGCCTTGGAACTGCGCACGCGTGACCGCGAGCGTAAGCTGATCGCCAAAATCGACGCCGCGTTGCAGCGGGTCGAGGATGGGACCTACGGCTATTGCGAGGATACCGGCGAGCCGATCAGCATCCGCCGCCTGGAAGCCCGTCCGATCGCGACGCTGTCGATCGAGGCGCAGGAACGGCACGAGCGCCAGGAACGCACTCACCGCGACGAATAGGTGTTGTTAACGGCACACGCCCCGGCGAAGCATGGCTTTGCCGGGGGTATTCCCATGCGTGGACTTTGGTACCATACCGGCCAACCTTTGTTTTGACCTGTTGGCCGGTATCTGGCCGCCATTGCGGCGGCGGCCAAGGGCGCGGATGCCCGCGCCCGGCGAAGGGCAATACGGCGGGTCAATTCATTGAGCCGCCGGTATCAGTCCCGCTGCGGATGGTCGTCGTCGATAATCCCGGCGGCGGCGCGCGCCTTGGCCAGGCTGGCCTTTTCCCGCAGACTGTCCGACCGCAACTGGCCGCAGGCGGCCAGGATGTCGCGCCCGCGCGGCATCCGGATCGGGGCGGAATAGCCCGCATCTTGCAAGATGTCCGAGAACGCCTTGACCGAACGCGGCTCCGGCGTTTCGAACTCTGACCCCGGCCAGGGATTGAACGGGATCAGGTTGAACTTGGCGGGCAGGCCCCGGATCAGCTTCAGCAACGCGCGGGCGTCGGCGGGGGAATCGTTGACCCCCTTCAGCATGATGTATTCGAAGGTGATCCGCCGTGCGTTCGACGCGCCGGGATAGTCGTGGCAGGCCTGGATCAGCTCTTTCAGCGGATATTTCCGATTGATCGGCATGATCCGGTCGCGCAATTCGTCGGTGACGGCGTGCAAGCTGACCGCCAGATTGACCCCCAGCCGCTCGCCGCACAGCTTCATCATCGGCACCACGCCCGAGGTCGACAGGGTGATGCGACGGCGCGAGATGCCGATCCCCTCGCCATCCATCACGATTTCCAGCGCGGTGGCGACGTTGTCGAAATTGTAAAGCGGCTCGCCCATCCCCATCACCACCACGTTCGACAGGCGGCGGCCGCTATCGTCGGGGGTAGGCCACTCGCCCAGCGAATCGCGGGCGACCATCACCTGACCGACGATCTCGGCGGCGGAGAGGTTGCGCACCAGCGTCTGGGTGCCGGTATGACAGAAGCGGCAGGTGAGGGTACAGCCGACCTGGGTCGAGACGCAGGCGGCACCGCGATCCTCGTCCCCGTCGGGGATATAGACGGTTTCCGCCTCGTTGCCGTCATTGAAGCGCAACAGCCATTTGCGGGTGGTATCGGTCGAGATCAGTTCGCGCTCGACCACCGGGCGGCGGACGACGAAATGCTCGGCCAGACGGGCCTGCATCGTCTTTGAAATCGAACTCATCTGGGCGAAATCGCTTTCGCCACGATGATACATCCAGTGCCAAAGCTGTTTGGCGCGGAAGGGCTTTTCGCCGATCGTTTCCATCGCGGCGATCAGGTCCGCACGCGATAGGCCGATCAGATTGGGTTTGGTTTCGGTCGCAGTCATGGGCGGAACATAGGGTTCCCGCGTCTTGGGCGCAACAGGCCCCGTCAGAGAACCTCTGTTGTCGCGCCCTCCCGCGCCATCGCGACGCCTTCGCGGGCCAGGGCGTCGGCCCGCTCGTTCTCGGGGTGGCCGTCATGGCCGCGCACCCAGTGCCAGGCGACATCGTGCCGGGCCGCCGCCGCATCCAGCGCTTTCCACAAATCGTCGTTCTTGACCGGCTTCTTGTCGGCGGTCTTCCACCCGCGTGCTTTCCAGCCGCGCAGCCACTCGGTCATGCCCTTTTTGACGTACTGGCTGTCGGTATAAAGATCGACGGCGCAGGGGCGGGTCAGCGTGTTGAAGGCCACCAGAACCGCCATCATTTCCATGCGGTTGTTGGTGGTCAGCGCCTCGCCGCCCTTCAATTCCTTCTCGGTGCCGCGAAAGCGCAGAATCGCCCCCCAGCCGCCGGGACCGGGATTGCCGCTGCACGCCCCGTCGGTGAAAATCTGGACCCGTTCGGTGTCGCTCATTCGATGCCGTATCCGCCGGGACCGGCGATGTTCTGGTGAAAGCGCAGCTTGTGCAGATATTCCATCGGGTCCTTGCGCTTGACCAGCGCTCCGGCGGGCGTGTTCAGCCAATCATAGCTGCGGGTCAGCAGGAAGCGGAGCGCCGCGCCCCGCGCCAGCAGCGGCAGAGCCGCCATCTCGGCATCCGACAGCGGGCGAAGGCGGCGATAGCCACTCAGCAGATAGCGCGCCTTGGTGGCGTTGAACGACCCGTCCGGCTCGAAGCACCACGCGTTGAGACAGATCGCGATGTCGTAGGCCAGCAGATCGGTGCAGGCGAAATAGAAATCGATCAGCCCCGACACCCGTTCCGGGGTGTCATGGTTACGTCCGCCCAGGAAGAAGACGTTGTCGGGGAACAGGTCGGCATGGATCAGCCCAACCGGCAGATCGGTCGGCCAGTGCGTCTCGAGATAGGCCAGTTCCGCCTCGACCAGCGGGGCGAGGCCGGGGGTAATCTCGTCGGCGCGGTCGCGGATCGTGTCGAACAGCGGCCGCCATCCCGCCACCGACAGGCTGTTGGGCCGCCGGATGGCGAAATCGGCCCCCTTCAGATGCATTTCCGCCATCGCTTCGCCCAGGGCAGAGCAATGGTCGGCCCGGGGGCGGCCATGCCACACCCCGGACAGGAAGCTGACGATGGCGGCCGGGCGATCGCATAGCGAGCGCAAGGTCTTTCCGTCCCGTCCGGCAATCGGGGTCGGACAGGCCAGCCCGCGCGCGGCGAGATGGTCCATCAGGCCGAGAAAGAACGGGAGATCGCCGGGATCGACCCTCTTTTCATAGAGGGTCAGGATGTAGGCACCCCGTTCCGTTTGCAGCAGATAGTTGCTGTTCTCAACGCCTTCGGCGATGCCCTTGCACGACACCACCTCCCCAATATCGTACTGGCCGACGAAGGCGTCGAGCGCGTCGTCGGAGACCTCGGTATAGACCGCCATCGTGGACTTATTCCGACAGGGATTGCGGCAGCTTGAAGGTCACCATTTCGGTGGTGACCCGGACTTCCTCAATCGTGACGTCGAAGCGTTGCCGCACGGCCGCGACCACTTCCTCGACCAGGATTTCGGGAGCCGAGGCACCGGCGGTGATCCCCAGACGCTCGATCCCCTCCAATTCGGCCCAATCGACTTCGGTGGCGCGCTGCACCAGCACCGAGCGCGAGCATCCGGCGCGGGTGGCGACTTCGACGAGACGGCTGGAATTGGACGAATTGGGCGAGCCGATCACCATCAGGGCATCGCAGCGCGGCGCGATCGTCCGCACCGCCGCCTGACGGTTGGTGGTGGCATAACAGATGTCTTCGCGCTTGGGCGACACGATCTTGGGGAAGCGGGCTTGCAGCACCTTGATCACTTCGGCGGCATCATCGACCGACAACGTCGTCTGGGTGATATAAGCCAGCTTGTCGGGATCGCGCGGCATCACCGTCGCCGCTTCCTCGGGGGTGCCGACCAGCAGGACGGTGCCTTCGGGCACCTGACCGATCGTGCCGATCACTTCGGGGTGTCCAGCATGGCCGATCATGATGATCTGGCGACCGAGATCGTGGTGCTGCTCGGCCTCGCGATGGACCTTGGTCACCAGCGGACAGGTGGCGTCGAGCGAGGTCAGGGCGCGCCGCTTTGCCTCCAGCGGCACCGTCTTGGGCACGCCGTGGGCAGAGAACACCACCGCCGCCCCATCGGGGACTTCGTTCAGTTCCTCGACGAACACCGCGCCTTTGCGGGCGAGTTCCTCGACGACAAAGCGGTTATGGACGATTTCATGGCGCACATAGACCGGCGCGCCGAATTTCTCCAGCGCCCGTTCGACGATATGAATGGCGCGGTCAACCCCGGCGCAAAAGCCGCGCGGGCTCGCCAGCAGCAGGGTCAGGGGCGGTTTTTTCGCAACGGAGGAATCTGTCGTCACTGGAGCATCCTTTCGCGGACTTGATGCCAGCTTGTGCCTGGCTGCCGCCTTCACTAAAGTCGGTTCGAAGGTTTACCAGATCATGGTCCGTCGAAGGAAGAATGGCATGCGTGAATTTGCCGCCCCCCGTGGCCGAGCCTTTGGCCCAGCCCTTTCGGTTCTGGCGATGGCGGTGGCCCTGGCCGGCTGTTCCTCGTTGACGAAGTCCGAGCCGCCACCGTGCCCCCCCGTTTACATCCTGTCGGACGCTTCGCATATCACCAAATTCCGTCCGGGGGCCGGGCGCGATCTGACCGACGTCGAGGTCGAGGCCGAAATCGTCGGTTTTAAGGGCGAATGCGGCTATGACGCCAAGGGCGCCAATGTCGATCTGTCGGTCAGCCTGGACCTCAAGCGCGGCCCCGCCGCCGTCAGTCGCGAAGCCACTCTCAGCTATTTCGTCGCGATCCCCAAATTCTATCCCGCCGACGAGGCCAAGGCGGTGATCGCGGTTCCGGTTGTCTTCCCCGAAGGCGTCGATTCGTTCCGCATCACCGACGAGGGGGTGCGGATGCAGATTCCGCTTAAGAATCGGGAACTGATTGACCAATACGTCATTTATCTCGGCTTCCAGACCACCGCTGATGAACTGGAACAGAACCGCAGGACCAAACGGTGAGGTCTGCGCCGGGCGATGACGCCCTGGCAGTATTGACCGGGGGCGTGTCGGTCGCGGCGGCGCAGAGCGACGTGGTCGGGGCCTGTGTTCTGGCGGTGCGGCGAGCCTGTGACGCGACCGGGCGGCGGCGGGTGATTCTGTCCGGCAGTCTGCATCCCGTCACCGCCGCTGCGATCGAGGCGGCGCTTGCTCCCCTGGCCATCGAGATCGAGTGTCTGGCCCCCGATCCGCTTGGGATCGAGGATTTGGCCGGGCGGACGGGCTGGGATCTTGCCGCCCTGGTGGTCCAGAGCCCCGATCCGTTCGGGACTCTGCGCGGGTTCGGTCTTGCCGCCAGCCTGTGCCGCGAGGATGGAACGGTGCCGGTGGCCGTGATCGCCGATCCTGCTTTGCTTGCCTTAGGCGGCCCGCCCGACGCCGATCTGGTGGTGGTTGGGGGGCACTCGCCGTTGCTTGGGGTCTCGCTGCCGCTGGGGCTGGTCTATGGACGGGCCGCGCTGGCGGAAGGATCGGGCGAAACGCCTGTGTCCGGTGCGGCGGTCGAGACGCTTGGGGCCGCCCTGGCCAACGACGGATTGGCGGCGCGGGCGCGGGCGGCTAACGATGCGGCCGAGCGGATCGCGGCGCGGCTGCGGCGGGTGAGGGGGCTGTCGCTGGTGTCGGGGCAGCGGTTCGCCACCGTCGCGCTCTATCTCGGCGAAGACAAGGATGCCGAGGCAATGGTGCCGTGTCTGCCCCGACTGTCCGGGATCGAGGCCGTTCCGGCCGCCCGGCTGTATCCGGGATGGCCGGAATTGCGGCCGCTGCTGCTGCTCTCGGTCACCGGCGCGATCGACGACGACGCCCCCGACCGTCTGGCGGCGGCGCTGGCTTGATACCAACCGGCCAAATCGAGGGTTGGCCGGTATGAGACCAATCCTCGGAACGACGGTTAAATCCGGTCCGGAGCGAGCTCGCGCTCGCTTCTCACCTGATTGCGGCCCTCGCGCTTGGCCAGATACAGCGCCTCGTCGGCGCGGTGAACCAGCGAGGTGATCGTTTCCCCGGCGACGAATTGGGCGACGCCCGCCGACAGGGTCACCTGTCCCAGGGTTTCGCCGGTGCGGCGGTTGGTGACCCGACGTCCGGCGACGCGCAGACGGATATCGTCGGCGATCACAATCGCGGCCTCCAGATCGGTTTCGGGCAGGATCAGCGCGAATTCCTCGCCACCATAGCGGGCGGCGGTGTCCTTGGACTGGATCGTCTCGACCAGCGAGCGGCCGATCAGCTTCAGAATCTGGTCGCCCAGCGGGTGGCCGTAAGTGTCGTTGAAGCTTTTGAAGTGATCGACATCGACCATCACCAGACAGAGCGGGCGGCCGGTATAGTCGGCGTCGCGGATCGCCTGGGTGATGACCGAATCGAAGGTCTTGCGATTGGCGAGCTGGGTGAGGGCATCGGTCGATGCCTCGCGTTGGAGGCTGTCGAGCGCATCGCGAAGCTGGCGGATTTCCCGTCCCGACGAGGCCAGTCGCCGTTCGAGCTGGCGGTTGAGATCGGTCATCGTCCGCGTTTCGGTCAGGATCGCCGCGACCGCTTCGTTGATCTGGCCCGGCGTCGGGTCGTTGGTGCTGAGGCAGCCCGAAAAGTTTTCCAGGGCCGCGCCATAATTCGACGTGCCCTGCGACGCGTGGGACAGGTAATCGAGCATCCGCCCGACCGCTTCCTCGACCCGCTGGCCGACCTCGCGCAATTCGGCCTTGTCGGGGGTGAAGGCGGCAAACCGTTCGTACAGGGTGTCGTTGATCTCGGGGGAAAAGCGCTTCCCCGCCCGCAAAATCTCCTCGATCGCCGCCGTCAGTTCGGGATTGCGTCCGTTGACGTAGGCGTACCAGATCGAAAAATTCTCGGGATAGGGCGGAATCCGATGCCGCTCCATCATGCCGAGAGCAGCCCGTGCGCAATGCAGGGCAACGTCGATCGGGTCGGAGTTCCTGTTATCAGCCAAGACCTATTCTGCTCCCAATGATGTCCATCGTTCCGCTCAATTGCACTGCCCCAGCGATCCCTCGGCGCAGCGGCGCACCCCGTCGGTCCACAGCGCTCCCGACAGATCGGCCCCCAGCATTTCCGCGCCTTGCGTTCTGGCTCCGGTCAGGTCGGCTCCGCGCAATGAAGCGTTGAAGAATCGGGCGCGCCGCAGATCGCTGCGCACCAGCGATGCGCCGGCCAGATCGGCCTTGGTGAAATCGGCATCGCTGAACTGGCCGTCATCCAGCTTTGCGCCGCGCATCCGGGCCGAGACGAAGCGGACGCGATAGCCGTCGACCCGGACCAGATTGGCCCCCGACAGGTCCGAGCGCTGGAAGCTGGTCTCGCGCAGCCGCGATCCGGTCAGGGTGTCGCCGATAAAACCACGCCCGTCCATGTAACAGCGTTGCCAATCGACCCCCGCCGCCGCGGGCGCGTTGCAATCGGCGGCCAAGGTCGGAGCGGCGAAGCCGAGCAGGACAAAAAGGAAAAGGGCGACGATCCGCATATTGTTCCGTGGGTCTAAACTCACCCCGACGAAGGGCGACGGACTCAAGTATGCCCGTCCCGCCTCGCGACCGCTACAACGCTTCGATTGAATTGTTGCCGATTGAGTGTTCCCACGGGGGATATCCGGACAGACCGGCATTCCTACCAGGTCATCCAGCCGCCCAACCACAGCCAAGCCACCGCGATCGCCATCGTTACCAGGGTCAGGGGGATACCGGCGCGGGCGAAATCGCCGAACGACAGTTTCGCTCCGACCGAGGCGGCACGCTCGGCGACGATGATGTTGGCCATGCTGCCGACCAGCAGGAAATTGCCCGCCAGGGTGGACAGCAGCGCCAGCCCGGTCAGCGCCCCCGGATCGGGCGTGTGCCAGACCGCGAGGATCAGCATCACCGCAGGTACGTTGCCGATCGAGTTCGAGGCGACCAGCGACAGCGGCAGCATCGCCCCCAACGTTTCGGGGAACAGCCCGTTGTCGGCCAGACTCTCGACCCATTGCCGGGCCAGATCGGTGTCGGCAAAGGCTCCGGTGACGACGAACAGGCAGGCGAACAGCAGCAGCAGGTGCCAATCGACCGAGCCGATCATTTCCCGCGACGACATCCGGCGGCTGGCCAGCAACAGACCGGCGATCACCATCGCGCCGACTTCGCGCGGCAGCGGGGCGGCGAACAGCAGGGCGAGGCCAAGCAGAGCGCAGGCCCCCTTCATCGCCTGCCAGCGGTGCAGGTGCGGACCCGACGTCAGCGGCGGCGGCGGGGTCGGGGTGGTGTTGAGTTCGGCTCGCCAGATCCAGGCGATGGCGACATGGACCACCACCAGCGAGGCCAGCGCAGGGACGGCGCAGGCGGCGAGGAAGTCCCAGAAATCCAGCCCACCGACCTGACCGATCAGAATGTTTTGCGGATTGCCGATCAGGGTGGCGGCGCTGCCCGCATTGGCGGCACCGACCAGACCGAGCAGATAGGGGCGGGGATCAAGCCCACGGCGGCGGATTCCTTCGGCGACAATCGGAGTCATCGCAAAGCAGACGACATCGTTGGCCAGCACTGCCGACAGCCCGCCCGCCGCGACGATCACCAGAGCCAGCAGGCGTCGGGGCGAGCCGGTGCCCCCCGCCACCCGCGCCGCCACCGCGTCATAGACCCCGGCCAGTTGGAACTGGGCCGACACGATCATCAAGGCGAACAGCAGCAGCAGGGTGGGGACGTCGATCGAGCTCCCCATGGCGCGGACGCCGACCTTACCCGACAGCAACAGGGCCACCACGGCGACCAGCGCGATGCCGGTGCGGTCGATTTTCAATCCGGGCACGCTGCCGAAAGCCATGCCGAGATAGGTGAGGACGAAGACGACGATGACGAAGGTATCCATGGCTCTGTTTATCGCCCGTCCGCCCGTCCGCAATCAAGAGAAGTCAAAGCCCAAATGAGGAATTGCCGGTGTCTCGGGGCTTTTGTCTTGCGCCAGAGGGACGGTTGGGATAGGGCGATGTCATCTATCAGTCCGAAGGGGTAGCATGACCGAACTTTCCGCTTTGGCTGACCGCGTCGAGCGGTTGCGGGCCACTTCCGTTCTGTGCGTCGGGGATGTGATGCTGGACCGCTTCGTTTATGGCTCGGTCGACCGGATCAGTCCCGAAGCGCCGATCCCGGTGCTGGCGGTCCAGCGCGAAAGCGCGATGCTGGGCGGCGCGGGTAATGTCGTGCGCAATCTGGTTGCGCTGGGGGCTCATCCGGCGTTCATCGCGGTGGTCGGTGACGACGCGCCGGGGCAAGAGATTGCCCGGCTGGTTGACGAGCACAAGACGATCGAACCCGCGCTGCTGGTCGAGCCCGGCCGCCAGACCACGATCAAAACCCGCTTCTTCGCGTCGAATCAACAGCTTCTGCGCGCCGACCGCGAAACCCGCTCTGCGGTAACCGAGCCGGTCCGCGCCGAGGTGCTGGCCCGCGCCGAGGCCCTGATGGCCAAAGCCGGGGTGGTGGTGCTGTCCGATTACGGCAAGGGCGTGCTGGCTCCCGACATCGTTGCCGCCCTGATCGCCCGCGCGGCGGGCAAGGTGGTGGTGGTCGATCCCAAGGGCACCGATTATTCGATCTATGCCGGGGCCACCATCGTCACCCCCAATCGCAAGGAATTGCACGAAGCGACCGGAATGGCGGTCGATAATGACGACGAGGTGGTTGCCGCCGCCCGCCATCTGATCGCCACCTGCGGCATCAATTCGGTGCTGGTGACCCGCAGCCAGGACGGGATGACTCTGGTCCAGGGCGACGGGGCGGTGCATCACCTGCCCGCCGAGGCGCGCGAGGTGTTCGACGTTTCCGGCGCGGGTGATACCGTGGTGGCGACCCTGGCCGCCGCGTTGGCCTCGGGTGCCAGCCTGCTCGAAGGCGCGGTGCTCGCCAATGTCGCTGCCGGAATCGTCGTGGCCAAAGTCGGCACCGCCGTCGCCTATGCCGATGAACTGATCGCGGTGTTGCATCACGGCGACCTCACCGCCGGCGGGTCGAAGATCGTCACCGCCGCTGCTGCCGCCGATCTGGCTGATCTGTGGCGGCGCAAGGGGCTGAAGGTCGGTTTCACCAACGGCTGTTTCGACCTGCTCCATCCCGGCCATGTCTCGATCCTGGCCCAGGCGCGGGCGGCCTGTGACCGGCTGGTGGTCGGGTTGAACAGCGATGCCTCGGTCCAGCGGCTGAAAGGTCCGACTCGTCCGGTCCAGTCCGAGGCGGCGCGGGCCACCGTGCTGTCGTCGCTGGCCTCGGTCGATCTGGTGGTGATCTTCGGCGAAGACACCCCGCTGGCGCTGATCGAGACGTTGCGTCCCGACGTGCTGGTCAAGGGGGCCGATTACACCGTCGCGACGGTGGTCGGTGCCGATCTGGTTCAGGGCTGGGGCGGCAAGGTCGTTCTGGCCGACCTCATCGAAGGACAGAGCACCACCAACACGATTCGTCGGATGAATGGAGGCGCGTCATGAGCGGCACGAGTCCCGGACTGACCCAGCTTGGCCAGGCGACGGCGCTGCCGTCCGATCCGGCCGAAGCGGTGTTGGAGGTGGTGCCCAATCCCCACCCCGGCAGTCTTTATCTGGTTCGCTTCACCGCGCCGGAATTCACCTCGCTGTGCCCGATCACCGGCCAGCCCGATTTCGCCCATCTGGTGATCGATTACGCCCCCGACGCGGCGTTGGTCGAAAGCAAATCGTTGAAGCTGTTCTTGGGCAGCTTCCGCAATCACGGCTCGTTCCACGAGGATTGCACCCTGGCGATCGCCAAGCGGGTGGTCGCGGCCACCGCCCCGACCTGGCTGCGGATCGCGGGCTATTGGTATCCGCGCGGCGGCATTCCGATCGATGTGTTCTGGCAGACCGGCCCGGCCCCGGCCGGATTGTGGTTGCCCGATCCCGGCGTGCCGTCTTATCGCGGTCGGGGATAGCGTCATCGTGGTGAAAGCCGAGATCCGCGCCCAGGCGCTTCGTCTCGGCTTTTGCGATGTCGGCTTTGCTCCGGTCGATGGGGAGCCGCGCTGGGCCGAGGATCTGTTCGGTTTCCTGGCTGAAGGCCGCCAGGGCGAGATGAACTGGTTGGCCGACACCGCCGACCGCCGCGTCCGTCCCCGGGCCTTGTGGCCCCAGGCGCGGACGGCAATCGTGTTGGCGACCAGCCACGCGCCGCCCGACGATCCCCAAACGGCGACCCGTCTGCCCGATCGCGGCGCGATCTGCGCCTATGCCCGCAGCCGCGATTATCACGATGTCATAAAAAAGCGGCTGAAAGTGTTGGCGCGCTGGCTGACCGAGCGGTTCGGTGCCGAGGTGCGCGCCTGCGTCGATACCGCCCCGGTGATGGAAAAGCCGCTGGCGCAGCAAGCCGGGCTGGGCTGGCAGGGGCGGCATACCCTGCTGGTCTCCAAGCGTAACGGCGGCTGGATGTTCCTGTCCGAACTGCTGACCGATCTCGATCTGCCGCCCGATTTGCCCGAAAGCAATCATTGCGGGAGTTGCCGGGCCTGCGTCGAGGCCTGCCCGACCGGAGCCTTGGACGGCGAAGGGCGGATCGATCCGCGCCTGTGCCTGTCCTATCACACCATCGAGGCCAAGGCCCCGATGCCCGAGGCGTTGCGGCCTCGGATGGGGAACCGGATTTACGGTTGCGATGCCTGTCAGGCCGCGTGCCCGTGGGTGCGGTTTTCCGCGCCGTCCGATCCCGATTTTCTGCCCCGGATCGAGACGATGGTGCCTCGGCTGGGCGATCTTGCCCAATTGGACGAGGCGGGGTTTCGCACCCTGTTCGTCGGAACCCCGGTCAAACGGGTCGGACGGGAT
>NZ_AQPH01000022.1 GCF_000442515.1 Magnetospirillum fulvum MGU-K5
ACCGCCGACACCGACCTGCGCCTCGCCCGCTATTTTGGCCTGTCTGACGGGTTTTGGATGGGCGTACAAGCCGACTACGAACTGATGGAGCGGCGACGGCAGATTGAAGCCGATCTTGCCGCCATCGCCCCTCGCCAGAACGCGGCATGAGGCGAACGGCCATAATCGCCGAATTTGTTCGGGGCACAGATAACCAGGTGTGACGTGGCGCGTCGCACCCGTCGGATCATCGGAACAGCCTCACCGTAGGGACCGGCGACGGCATCGGGGAATTGATCGTCACCAAAAATACACCGGCCGACCCGCCGCCAAATGCTCCCTGGCGACATCGCCGGAATCGTTCCTAAGAGCTTGAGTGAAGGCGTCCATGAAGCGGCATTCGTCCGCTTCGGTCATGATGTCGAGCACAGAGAAATCAAACTGTTCCATGATCCACGTCTCCGTTACTGGACGAGTGTAACCTCCTGCAGGGTGTCCAGGACAATTCCGTTATTTCCAGGGGGGATTACCATGCAAGCAGCCGCTAAAATTCCAGGCCAAAACTGAAACTGCCGAAGCAGGAAGAACTTTGAGGGCGAAAAAACTCCGATCCAAGATCAACCTGCGCAAAAAAACCACTGATATGGCTCGCGCGCACGCTGCTATGAACCAGCATGGCGTCCCGGCCCTGCATATCTGACCGACTTTCAAAATCTGGACTGTATCCCTTGAAACTGGCACTGCTGCTGAACGTTCCGTCAAGCCTGTCATGCCGCCAGCCAGCCAGAGTATCCCATGTGAGGGTTGTGCCATTATCCAGCGTGCGGGCAAGATTTGCATGGGCGCCCAAGACTGACGAGAGATTGTTGTAAGTGGCGGCATCAACCCTGAGTGCTGACGCCCCTGAGCCGCCCTCGGTAAATCCCGGTCTGGAACTCAGGCTATACTCCAGCCATGCCAGAGGGCCAGCTTCCACGCCGCCCCAGGCGGTTGCCCAGTCCCAGTTCTTGCCGCCGCCCACAAGCGTATCTGCGGTAAGGCCCGTCCATTTGCTGTTGTGGTTGCGCGCGTAGCCATTGAAGTTCACGGCCCGCTGCATTTGCACATCCTCAAAACCCACGCGTGCCATACCCACTGCATAGGCTCCATCCCACCAGCGGGGCTTAAAGCGTGCATGGCCGCCAACAGAGGCGGCTTGAGTTTCTGCCCTTGCTTCAGCCGCACTATGGATATCCGTGCGGCGGCCTGCGAGTACCAGATCAAATCCCGCAGTCAATCCGCTCTCCCACAGGCGGTCAACGCCAAGGGCCGACCCTGCACCTGACGCCGAGAAGCCCGCTGAGCCGCCATTGGCGTTCATGTTGCTGTAGCTGCTAAAAGGCAGTGCCCATGCCTGCCTGTCAGCAGCAGCACTGCTGGACACGCCAGTACCGCTCGCGCCTTGCTGGCCGTTGGCTCCCAAGAAGCGCCGCACCATAAGCAGATTAAGCTGCCGCTGCGCTTCAAGCCCGGCCCGCGCCACTGCATCATAACTGTTGGGACTCAACTGCTCCATTGCCGGAGCAATGTCGCTGCCGGAGGCATCGCTCCAGTCCAGAGCCTGAAACAGGTTTTGCATGTCGCCTGTTGCTTGCCCTGCCATCTGGTAAAGAGCGCGTCCAACACGGCTTGTGGTGGTACTGTCGGCATAGCGGCTGTAAGCGCTTGATACCCGCTGCTGACCCAATGAGGCCGCCCCGAGGCCATTGCTTGATGCAACGCTGAAATTCAATGTTGGTGAAGAGGAATTAACTCCAACGCTGTTAAATGCGCCCGTGGAGCTTGTTGCCTGCACACTGTTGATATTTATTGAATATTTTTCCGCATAAAATCCCGGCGAAGGAGAAAACCGCAAGGCTCCGTCAAGATTTGCAGAATTTGCACTGAGCACTGAATATTGGTCTCTGGAATTGAAACCGATTTGCAGCGTTCCCTGCCCTGTCTGGGTGTAGTCATTTACTGTGAGCGTCAGGCCGCGATAGCCTGGAGCAACAGTACCTGAATTGACTGCTCTCTTCTGTATTGCGCCATCACCCAGCAATACACCGCCCTGGCGCACGAGCACATCGCTGTTTTGCAGCACGCCGCCACTTCCGTCTGCCCGTTTGCTTACGGCCAGGCTTCCGCCATCAACCACTGTTGCCCCGGAATAGCTATTGACGCCGCTAAGAACCAGCAGGCCAGCACCCGTTTTTCGCAAGCCCACATCCTTACCACGCAAGGCCGTGGCGTCCGCACCAGCCAGAAAACTGGCGTGATGGTAGGCGTCATTCCACTGGCGCTGGGTGATATCATTGCTGAATTCGGCGACGTAGCCCTTGGTGTTAAACGTTTCAAGCGCATAATTACCCGGGGCCAATTCAGGCAACGCCACCACATCCGAAGCTGACATTCGGTTGGCATCCAGCCGGGCGATGCCGCGCACGGCCTTGCCCGCGTCCAGCAGACCCTGACCAAACACGTCTTCCTTGGTCAGGTCATTCACTGCCTTCTTGCCCTGATCAACCAACGCTTTCAAAGCATCTGCCGTCGTGCCTTGATAAACTTGTTCAATCCACTGTTTGATTGTCACATCATTCGGAGTGGGAACACTGTGATCTATAACGGTAATAATAACCTTATTTGGATTACGGCCATCATCAGATGTATATTGAACAAGGTGCGTTGGCGCTATAAAAGTACTATCCGCTGTGGTCAATACAGCATCAGCCAACTGCTTGCCGGTCATCCAGGGAAAAGCCTGCGCCACCAGGCCCACAGTGCCGCTCACATAGGGCGCCGCCATGCTGGTGCCACTTTTCTGCATATAGCCGTTCGTGGTGGCATTGAGCGAAATGATGTTGCTGCCGGGTGCCGCAACGGTCCAAAGATAGGCTTTGCTCCCAAGATTGCTGAAATAACTGACCCCAGACGGACCAATGGTACGTGTTCCGTCCGTCGCTGTGGTGATCCCGGCTGTATTAAGAGAAACTACGCTGATCCAGCCTGTCAGATCCGGCGCATAACGCGGCATCATGCCCTCAACATTGGGGGCTATCATGCTGTTGTTGCCGGCGGCAAACACAATGACCTTGCCGTAATCGTCACTGAGTTTGCGAAGTGCTCTGATCTCACCATCCTGGCCAGATATGACATCTGCGGGAATGTCTTTGAGAGGGTCAAGCGATGGGTAAAAATCCGAGCCCCAACTGTTGTTGATGACGCGAATCTCCGGATGCGCAGCAAAGAGGCTCAA
This sequence comes from Magnetospirillum fulvum MGU-K5, assembly GCF_000442515.1. Lineage (GTDB taxonomy): Bacteria > Pseudomonadota > Alphaproteobacteria > Rhodospirillales > Magnetospirillaceae > Phaeospirillum > Phaeospirillum fulvum_B. The sequence continues at coordinate 3,254 of NZ_AQPH01000022.1, forward strand.
CAAATCAGGCGGAACAAGGTTCTCGTTACTCCCCGATGCTGTCCCAAGTATGACCGCCGAAACGAGGTTGGCGTCAAAAGCCACACCGTGCATACCAACACCATTGCGCAGGGCTGCCATAATGCCCGCCACATGGCTGCCATGCGTATCATATGCCCAGTTTGGCACGTATGTCTGACCCGTGGTCGTATCGAACGGCAAGGCCATCATCACGACTTTGCCAGCCAGCTCCGGGTGGTCGCCGCGTACGGAAGTGTCAATCATGCCCAGCGTGATGCCTGCACCGGTATATCCCAGGGCGTATGCATCGGCGGCGCGAATAAAATTTAACCCAGTGCCGCTCAAGTATTCATTGGTTTTAAAACTTTCGGCACTCGCCATTCTTAATGTGACCAGAGAAATAATTGGAACACAAAACAGAACAAGACAAAAACGCACCAAATAATCGTACAAATAAAGAAACATTTTACCTGCCCTGACAGCCGTAGACACACCTTACTCAGATTCCGGTCGCCTGGACACCTCGAAAAACCCTTGCCCTGAGCGGGGTCTGCTGATTCAATCAGCCTATGGTTGTGTTGGAGGAGGCAATGAGTCGGCAGCCTGGGCTCTTCGATCTTGAGGATCGGTATGCGGAATTGTCGAAGGCGGGCGACCCGCAGGAGAAGCTGCTGAGGGTGGTGAGCTTCGAGGCGTTTCGCTACCGGCTGGACAAGGCGCTGAACCGCAGCGACAGAGCCCGTGGCGGCCGTCCGCCGCATGACGCGGTTTGATGTTTAAGATCCTGGTGCTTCAGGCGCTGTACAACCTCTCCGACGACCAAGCGGAGTTCATGATCAATGACCGCCTGACGTTCAAACGCTTTCTCGGCCTGGGGCTGGCGGACAAGGCGCCGATTGCCCTCTTCGTCCGCACCATCGGCATCGCCAGGGCCAAGACCAAGATCGGCATGGACAATCTCGTCTACAACATGCGCCGCCTGGTCTGGTGGGACGGGAGAACTTCGCCCGCATGACGGCCCCGGGGCCGAGAAGAGGGGGCCGTAACGGCCCAAACACCTCGGCTTTAGACCGAAATCGCCCCAGAGTTCAGCGCGGTCACCCCATTTTCCCGTCCAAACCGTCCCAAAAATCGGTTCTTCGAGGTGTCCGATCGATCCCAGCTCCGTTCGACGGCCGGGTGGTCGAGCAGAAGGTGCGCAACCAAAAATTTGCTCAGCCCGGTCAAGCCTTGCTGGACATTCTTGACGATTCGGTGCTGGAACTCGATTTCGTGGTCCCCAGCAAATGGCTGGTCTGGTTGAAGCCAGGCCATAGCTTTCAGGTCGCCATCGACGAGACCGGGAAAAGCTATCCGGTCAAGCTGACCCACGTGGGGGCGCGTATCGATCCGGTCAGCCAATCGGTACGGATCACCGGAGCCATCGGCGGGCGGTTTCCCGAACTCTCTGCCGGGATGAGCGGCAAGGTACTGCTATCGCCCCCGTCATGAGTGACGCCTTGCTTACGCTGATCGAGCTGGAACGCCGGATTCTGGGGGTATAACCCGGCCGGACGAATTTGCCCTCCCATGCCGTGATCGTGCCCAGGGCGGGGAGTGTCACCGATCTGTCTCCGATGATACAGTCCGGCGGCGCAGCAGATAATTGTCCATGATCCAGCCCTTGCGGGCACGCTGCAAAGCGATAGCGGCGTCAATTTGATCGGCAACCGCGTCGAGCGGACCGGAGATCAAGCGTTCGTCAGGGCCGCCGACATCGCCGCCCCAATAGATATCGACCTCGCCCGAGCCTTCCAACCGACGGAAGGCCGAACGCGAATCCAGCATCACCACTGCATTGGTGATCGAGGCGGGATCGGCCTGTTCGATCTGGCGGCCGGTGGTGATGGTGATGCTTTCGCCAATCCGGTTGAGCGGGATTTTGTGACGGGCAACCAGCATCTGGACCGAGGTGATGCCGGGAATGACCTCGAAACAAAGATCGTTCCGACCCGACTCGATCAGATCGCGCAGATGCTGGATCGTCCCGTCATACAGCGCTGGATCGCCCCAGATCAGCAGCCCGGCGGTTTCGCCGTCGGACATCTCGGTGTCGATCAGCGTTCCGATGATTTCGGTGCGACGGCGGTGCCACTCTTGGACCGCACCGACATAGCCGTTGGCGTCCCGGTCGCGCTGGGGCAGAGCCGCAGAGGCAGTGCGATAGGGACGGTCGCCCCGGTGGGTTTGCAAAATTTGCTGGCGAAAGCGGATCAGTTGGTCTTTGCCCTCCCCTTCCTTTTCCAGAAAGAAGAACACGTCGGCGCGACTGATCGCCTTGATCGCAGCCAGGGTCAAGGCGTCGGGATCGCCCGGGCCAATACCGATCAGAAGAATGGTCTTCATCATGTTCCTTTCCCGTCTCTAATGACCGCCTCACCGCTGTCCGACGACCGGCAAGCCCGATAATCCGCTGTTGAGGCTAAACTGGACCGGCACCCGCAACGTCGCTGGAACCGGCGCAGAGTTGCGAGTTGCCGGATGAAATCGCCACGTCTTGACCGCTGTGATCGCGGCCTCGTCAAGGGAGGGGGTGCCGCTGCTGTCCGCCACACTGACCTCGACACACTCGCCAGACGCCGACAGAGTGACCAACAGGACGGTGCGCCCCTCGCGCCCCATCCGCCGCGCGCTCATGGGATAAAGCGGCGGCGGATTTCCTGCCATCGCGACGGGATCGGATGAGCCCGGCGGCGCGGAAGAAAGGCCGTTTGCCGTAGCGACGACGGCGGCTCCCTCGCCGCCTCCCGCCCCCGTCGTTCCGGTCGCGGACGATGCGGGGTCTCCTCCCTGCGGTGGCTCCTCTGACGCTGCGACCTCGTGCCGGATCGGCGGCGGTGTCCGAGCCGGTACCGAGGCCGGACGGGTGGCACGCACCGGGCGAGTGGATTGGGTCGCAGCGGGGGGAACAGCCACGGGAGCGGCAGCCACCGTAGGAGACGCGGCGGCGACCGGTGCCTCGGGAAACGATACAAGTTCGACCATTACCGGGGCAGGAGCCTCGTCCCCCGACGAAACGGACCAGGGACCAAAGCCGCCAAACAACCCGGCGTGCAGGATCAGCGACGCGGCCAGTCCACGCCAGGGTGGATAAGGCTGCTGGCTGAGATTCATCGCCCTGCCCCCGTTGGATTTGGCCCAGAAACCTGCTCCCACGGGATCAGCAGAGATTCGGCCCCGATCCGACCGCGATGGGCACGGATACCGAATGCCTGAGCCAGCACCTCATCCGACAAGGTTGCCTCGGTCGGTCCCACCGCCAGCAACCGCCCCTGACACAGCACGGCGACGCGGTGACAGAACCGCGCCGCCAGCGCCAGATCGTGCAGAACCACCGCGATACCGCGTCCTTCGGCCGCTAGCCGCCCCAGCAGATCCATCACCGCCAGCCGGTGTTGCGGGTCGAGCGCGGCGCAGGGCTCGTCGAGCAGCAGCAGATCGGACTCCACCGCCAGGGTCCGGGCGAACAGGGCCAGCGCCCGCTCTCCCCCTGACAGAGCGGTGATCGAGCGGTGGCGCAGCGATGCGATCCCAACCGCCTCCAGCGCCTTGTCCACCGCGTCGCGATCCTGCGGCGTCGCCCCGCCACCATGGGGGAGCCGCCCCAAGGCCACCGCCGCCTCGACCGGGATCGGCCACACCGCCTCGGTCTGTTGCGGAAGAAAGGCCACCGCCCGCGCCCGGGCCGAGGCTCCCAGACGATCAAGCGGAACTCCGCCGACGGTAATGCGCCCGGCCGTGGGCCGTTCCAACCCGCCGGCACAGCGTAGCGCCGTGCTTTTTCCGGCTCCGTTCGGTCCGACCAGACCGAGAACCTCGCCCGGTTCCAGCCGCAGCGCGATCTCGTCGAGAACCAGGGCATTGCCTCGGCGCAGGCTGACCGTCTCCCAGACCAGGGCGCTCATGACCGCCCCCGCATCCGCAGTACCAGTGTCAGGAAGAAGGGGGCTCCGACCAGGGCGGTCGCGACCCCCAATTTCAATTCGGGACCAACCGCAACCAGCCGGATCACAATGTCGGCGGCCAGCAGCAGGATTGCGCCGCCCAGGGCGCTGACCGGCAGCAAGCGGCGGGAATCGTGACCGACCAGCGGGCGCAGAAGATGCGGCACCACCAGCCCGACAAAGCCGATGCTGCCGGTCACCGCGACCGACGCGCCGACACAGCCGGCGGTGCCGACAATCGCCATCATCCGCAGCCGCCCCAGGTTGATACCGAGCGAACGGGCGACGTCCTCGCCCAGCGCCAGCGCGGCCAGCCCCCGCCCGGTGGCGAACAGCAAGCCCCAGCCGACCAGAATGAACGGAGCCGCCGTCTCGACATGGGTCCACGAACGGTCGGCGACCGATCCCATCAGCCAGACCATGATCTCGTAGGCTGCCAGCGGCGACGGAGCAAGGTTAAGGGCCAGCGCAGTCAAAGCGACGGCCAGACTGGACAGCGCCACCCCGGCCAGCATCAAGGTCAGGATCCCCGGAGCACGTCCGGCCAGGATCATCAGCAAAAGGGCGGCGCACAAAGCGCCAACGATGCCGCCGCCCGCCACCGACCACAGCCCGAAATAAAAGGCCAGCACCGACCCCAGCGCCGCCATCGACGACACCCCGATCACGCCGGGATCGGCCAGCGGGTTGCGCATCAACCCTTGCAGCACCGCACCCGACAGCCCCAGCGAGGCCCCGGCCAGCACGGCGAGCACCGTACGCGGCAGGCGGATATCGATCGTAACGGTGCGCGCCAGCGTCGCCCGAACCGGGTCGGCGGAGAAACTGTCCCACGGCATCAGCGCGGTGGGACCGACCGCCGCCGAGGCCACGATCAGCAGCAGCAGCAAGAAGACCAGGGCGATTTCGGTCCAATAACGTTTCATCGGCCTGCTCCAGCAATCAACGCCGCCGCCTCGATCAGGGCGACATCGGGACAGGCCCACAACCGCATCGGCACAGTGACCCGTCGTGCGCCTCCTGCGGCAAGAGCCGGATGGCGCAGCACTTCGCCCGCGATCGAGGGAGCCTCTTCTCCCATCGATTCGACAACGATCAGATCGGGACCGGCGGCTGCCAGGGTTTCCAGCGGCAAGGAGGCGAAGCCCACCAGTCCGGCCTCGGCGGCAATATTGTCCATCCCCACGGCGCGGAGCAGATCGTCGGCGGTGGTGCCGCGCCCAGCACTCCACCCCCCGGCTTGATAGATCGCGGCCTTCAGCCTGTGCTCAGGATGAGGCTGGGTGGCGAGCCCGGTTTCGATTGTCGCGACCAGCGCCTCTCCCGCCGCCTCGGAGCCAAGGTCGCGGGCTAGATCCCGGATCGCTGCCAGCGTTTCCGCGATCCCGTTGCCTGGGGCGAGGACATGAACCTGAATCCCGAGTTGACGCAGCATTGGGGCGGTGGTGGTGGCGTTGTAGGCTCCCAGCACCACCAGATCGGGAGCGCGGGCCAGGATGTCTTCAACCTCGCCCGTCGTCACCGCCAGCCCCGCCGCCTGCGCCGCCACCGTCGAGGCGACGGGATCGGCGGCAAAGCGGCTGACCGCCGCGACCCGGTCACGCCCGACCAGGGCCAGCACCAGACGGTCGGTGCACAGATTGGCGCTGACGATCCGTTGCGGCGGCGGCAGGTCCGCCCCGGCGGCGGAGACCGCCGCCAGGGACAGAAGTCCGGCCAGAAAAAGGGGCTTGGCGATCAGAACCGGACTCCCAGGCGGCCCATCATCGTCCGCCCCGGCATCGTATAGGTGCTGTAAGCGCCATAGGTGCTGGTGCTGGCGTAATGGAGGTCGGCATATTCGACATCGCCCAGGTTCTGGACCGTGAACGACCAATCGACCGGCTCGATCGTGCCACCGATCCGCAGATCGACCAGGGTGTAATCGGCAGCCAGCGGCTGGAAATTGGCCTGATCGTTATCCATCCGACTGCGGCCGACATATCGGGCATCGAGATCAAGCACGACATACTTGTCCCAGGCGTCCCACGACACCCCGCCGGTCGCGGTCCAGGGCGCCACCAGCGGCACGTCGTTACCCTCGTAACGCCCATCGCGGAACTTGGCCTGGGTATAGGCCCCGCCCGCCTTGAGCCGCACCGTGTCGGTCAGGCGATAGCCCAGACTGGTCTCGATCCCATAGCGGCGGGTGGGGTCGAGGTTGAGATTAACCCCACGCACAAGGTCGAAGTGAATTTCGTCGTTCAGATCCATCGCATAGGCACTGGCCCGCCAATCGAGCCGCCCGACCTGACCGCGCAATCCGGCTTCGATATCGCGCGAGGTCTGGGTCTTCAACTGCATCGGCGCCGTGATCCCCATCCCATTGGGGGCCGTGCCGACCCGGTCATCGACGTTGGGCAGGCGCAGGCTGCGCCCGATCCGGCCGAACACAGTGACGGCGTCAGTCAGGCGATGCTCGATCCCAAGATGGGCAGCATAATTGTATTCGATGTCGGAAAGCGGATTGGCCCCGGCACTGCCCGGAAGCGAACGATCGACCCCGCTGACATCGACCCGGACGACACGGGCACCCAGCGACAGGTCAGTGTCGGACCGCACCGCCAGGGTGTCCTGGCCGTACAGCGCAAGCGAGCGCTGCTGGAGGCGGTAACGGTCGGTGGGGGTGGAAGTCTTGGTTGCCGACCGGTCCGAATCGTAGAGCGAATGATAATAATCGAGACCGGCAGTGAAGCGGTTACCAAGACCGCCCAAGGTACCCTCGCCATTGAGACGCGGCGTGAGCGAGACGGTGGTCAGTGCGGTGTCGGTGTAGGAATAACCGAAACCTTGCCAGAACAGGCCCGATTGCTGGTCCTTGTGACGGATACCGGCGTCGGCAACCAGTTCCAGACCGGGGCTGAGGTCAAAGCGGCCGCCGAATGTCGCGTTGACGCCCTGCTTGTCGCCGTAATCCTCAGGAGTAGCGGTGCCGCGGCGGTTGCCGACAACCCGCTGTGCCTGTGACACGACACCGGGATAACCGAGTTTCTGATCGTCGGCCGACAGGTTGAGGTACAGTTCGCCGCTATCCAGCCCTTGGCGGATTTCCCCCGCCACGCTGCGCTGCTTCAGGTTGTTGTTGTCGCGATAGCCGTCCGAGGTGATCTGCGACCCGTTCAGCGACAGCGCGGTATCGCCGATTCGCCGGGTGATTCCACCGCTGGCCTCGCGATGACCAAGCGAGCCGATCGCACCTTCGGCCCGGACCTGATTGGGGGTGTTGATCGCATTCTTGGTGATGATGTTGACGACACCACCGACCGCGCCGTCACCATACAGCACCGCACCGGCATTACCGTGGATCACCTCGATCCGCTCGATCGAATCGCGCGGAATCGCGCTCAGATCGACCGCCGACATATCAACGTCGTTAAGGCGGCGACCATTGACCAGGATCAGGGTGTTGGACGTCGCGGCGGCACCAAAGCCGCGCATGTCGATCGTGGTCTGGGCGCTGTTGACCCCGCCGAAATTGCTTCGGATTTGAACACCGGGCACGCGGGCGAGAATCTCGGGGATCGTCTGGCCGGGCGAGCGTTCGATTTCGGCGGCGGTAATCACCGTGGTCGAGGCCCCGGTGACGCCCTCGCCCAATCGGCTGGCGGTGACCAGGGTGTCGGGCAAGGTGACAGGGGTATCGTCGTCGGCAAGGGCGGGCTGGCCGCCCAGCACGGCAAGCATCCCCGCCATGATCGTCAGGCCGTCGCGACAGGGAACAAGGGTCGTTTTCATCAAGACGCAATCCATCGGTCTCGCCCCCGCCGTCGGCGACGGGTGGGGCACAGTGGCAAGAACCGATGCGAACGCGCTGGGGGCGGCCTGCCCTTGGAGCAAGACAACCGACCAGACAAACAGGCACGGACAAAGCCCGTCGCCATGCTGTTCAAACAGCCGAAAGTCACGCGGGGAGGTCCCACCCGGCTTTCGCATCGGAAACGACGTCACCGCTGCGAAAGACCGCTCCGTGTGGTACGCCCCGCCCACCGGTTGGGTGACTGTGTCGGCAGGTCTCCTGGCTTGCGGGTCAATGCCCTTGGCGTCCGGCCTTCCCAGTTTCCCAGTGACCATGATGGACGCGGACTCGCCGCTTACAGTTGCGGGGGCAGCCGAGGCATCGGCCCAAACCGGGCGTCACCTCGTTCCCTCTTTCCTCCTCGGGGCAAACCGAGGAACCAACACGCTCCCACAATCCGTCACTTGCGGTTGAGGGGTCAAGGTGGAAGGTTGGACTATACCGTTCAGGCAGGCTTGCGCCCGCCCCGGCCCCATGACAAAGCGGTCGGCCATGACCCGATTGCTCAACATCACCTTGTCTCCGCCCTGGCTGATCGCCCGCCTGCCGGGCCTGTTCCGGATCGCGGGCTGGTCACTCAATCGTCCCGGCCTGACGATAGCGGACACGGTGGCGTGGCTTGAGGTGCGCGATGCCGACCTGCCGCTCGGCGTCGATCCGCTCGATCTGCTTAACCGCAGGCTGGCCGAACAGGGATTGGACAACGCAGCCGGTCTGATGACGGCCCGCGATGTTCGTCGCTTTTGCGTCGCGGCTTCGGCCGACGAGTCGATACGGGCCGAGTCCCTGGTCACGCTGGGGCTGACCAACGGGTCGATCCTGGACGAACAGGGCCAGCCGTCCGGTCCGGTCGGAGCGTTTCCGGTTGGCACCATCAATCTGCTGGTGGCGCTGTCGGAGCCGCTTGGCGACGGAGCGTTGCTCGAGGCGCTGGCGCTGGCGGCAACCGCGCGAACCGCCGCCCTGCTCGCGGAAGGGGGACGGATCGTCGGCACCGGCACCGATTGCATCCTGGTCGCCTGCCCGCCTGCCGCCAGAGGTCAAGATTATGCAGGTCTGCACACCGCAATCGGCCGTCACCTCACCAAAGCGGTTTATCGGGCCGTCCGTCAGGCCCGCCATGAGTGGGAAACGGAAAACGCATCGCTGCTCCGACAGATCGGCCTGGCCTGACCCCCTCTTTTCGCTTCGTCCGCCCCCCGTAACAGGCACGCGGATTGCTTTGTCCTCCGTCAATGCAGGGAAAGGGGCCGCAAAGCCGCCTTTCCCGCCACACCATTGACCAGCAAATTTTGCCCAAAAGGCAGATTTTGCCGAGCCGCAGCACGAGGGGAGAACACCCGTGAGCGTTAATCTGTCCGTTGATTCCGCCCGCGGGTATTCCGCGTTTCCCCAGACCAACCGCACCAGCAAAACCACCGAGCCCGAAGAATCGTTCGCCGACACCCTGGCGCGGGGAAGCGCCGCCTTGTTGGCGACGCCCCAGGAAAAGCAGGATTACGCCAGGGACTTGACCCAACGGTTGCAGGCGGCCGGAATCGACACGTCGAACCCGATTGCCTTAACCACCAACAGTTCCGGCGCGGTGGTGGCCAAGGACGGCACCCCCGATAAGGAGAAGATCGACGCCCTGTTCGCCAACGACTACAAGCTCGCCAACCAATATCGCAAGATTGCGAGCACCGAGTTGATGCAGGCGCTTGGCACCGAATATACCCCCTATGCCGCCGATTATCAGGCGGCGGGCAGCGACGCCGCCCGCAGTGCGGTGTGGCAGCGTTATCAGGGGACGTTCAGCGCGCTGGAAGCGGCGGGCAACGACCTGACCCTGTCGAACGGCAAACTGACCTCGCGCGCGGTTGAAATGGCCCAGTCCAGCGCCGCAGCCGCCACCCAAAACGGCCTGCCCGCCAAACTGGTGGCTCAGATCGAACGTTCGAACCAGGAAAGCCTGATGGCGACGGTCAGCGGCGGCAAGTAACTCCCTCCAATTGTCCGATGGATTTCCCGTCAAGGGACGCCGAAGATGTCTAAGACAGACTGAAACGAATGCGTGGGGTATCCCCCGCATTCGGATCGACGTCTTTGACACTGACCCGAGGATGGGACGCGACGAATGACGACAGGGGATTCCCTCTATAATGATTTGCGCCCAAGATTGCGCGATGCAACCAAGGCGCCACACCACCGCATTGACCACCGCCCTTTGATGGCTCCGCTGGTCCGGGGCGATTTGACCGCCCGCCTTTATGGCGATGCCCTGCTGGCGCTGTATAGCTTCCATGCCCCAAGCGAGCGGGCGTTCGCGGCGTTTCTGAACGATCCCGATGCGGTGCCCCCGCCGCGCAGCGCTTGGCTCGCCGCCGATCTCGACCGCCTGGGCCGGACGGAAATCACCCAGTCCGCAATTGGGTCGGTCTGGTCCGGACAGCCCCCCGCCTCCCCGTCCGAATATATCGGCATGCGTTATGTGATCGAGGGTGGATCGCTCGGCGCCCGGGCGATTCTCGCTCCCTTGATCGAGCGTCTTCCGTCCGAATGTAAGTCCGTCACCCGCTTTTTCGATGGTCAGCAGGAGGAACGCGACTGGCTAAACTTCTGGGCCTTGGCCGAACGCTTGGGGCCGCTTGATGCCGATGCGACCATCCATGCGGCAACGCGCTTTTTCGGCGAGATCGAATCCCTGGCCGATCGGCGTTGGCAGGAAAGCCACGGCACCGGATCAGCCTCTACCAAGAAGTAGGTATTGTTTTTAGCAATATCTGGGAATTGATAGGATCGGAACGGAGGTCTAATTTCAAGAGGATCCCGAATTATTTGGTGACTTTGTTGTGCCGAATAAGACCAATCCTCTTTACAACGAAAATGCGGGAATTACCCCTCTGCCGTGTGATGGTCGGGAAATCGACGCGGCGTTAAGAGCGGCGGCTCGGTGCTACGAGGCCAACCCGTATTTCATGGCGCGCTATGCCGAGCGCGGGGAAGCGTTTTCGCGCTCGGATGGCGGCTATATGGTGACGCTGGCCTCTCATCCCCTGGCTTACGTGATCCAGCAGATTAAATGGCTTGGTGTTCTGCTCGCGTCGCGCGGGATGCCCCGCTGGCTGCTGGAGAGCCATCTCGACCTGCTCTACGAAGAATTATCGGCCGCGATCCCTAAGCGCCGTATCAAATATCGTAAGCTGCTCAAGGCGGCGGAGGTTCTGCGCGAAGCCCGGCACGACTGGGTTTCCCAAACCGATTTTGAAACGCTGGCCGCGACGTTCGCGGCCAATTCGGGCGGCGGACTGGCACATGGCGGAGAAATGCTGGTCAGCGCCGTTTGTGACGAGTGTTGCGGCATCACCAAAGCAGTCCCCAGTCTGGTGGTGTGGCTGGGCGATCCCACTCGCTTTTCGGCGCAATGGTGTGCCGCTTTGAATCAGACCTTGGACAACGCCCGCGCCATGGCCGCACGAAATGGCAGCCCGTCGGCGAACCTTGAGGTTTCGGCGGGAGCCGCGTGATAGGCTTCTTCCGTCTCGGTTCAAGCGACCAGTGAGAAGGCGCGATGAGTCCCCTTGATACGTCCTCGTGCGAGACCGAGCCGATCCGCTATCCCGGGGCGGTTCAACCGCACGGTGCCTTGTTGGTCCTGGACAGCGACCAGCGAACCATCGAGGCCGCCAGCGATTCATGTCAGACGATGCTGGGCCTGTCGGCCGAAAGCTTGCTTGGCCGTCGGATCGGTCTGGTCGTCGGGTGGGAGGCCGAAACCGCCCTGCTCGCCCCTCAGACCGAGGGATTGGAGCCACTGGTTCCCCTCGAGATCAACGGAACAGCGTTCTATGCCCGCTCCAGCATGAACGATGCCGGTCTGATCGTCGTCGATATCGAAGCCGCTCACCAGGACGCGGCGACGATCCGGCGTTTGATCTATAATTGCCGCCGCGATCTGGCCCATCTGCGTCGGCTGAACGACATTCCCGAGATCACGCAGAGCGCGACCGAGATGATCCGCGACATCACCGGATTCGATCGGGTGATGCTGTATCGCTTCGACGAAGCGTGGAACGGCGCGGTGATCGCCGAAGCCCGCGCCGACGACATCGAACCCTATCTGGGGCTCAATTTCCCGGCCAGCGACATTCCTCGTCAGGCCAGGGAATTGTTCCAATTAAGCAAAGTGCGGATGATCCCCGACGTCTGCTACACCCCCTCGGGCCTGATCGCCCGGCGTGAAGCTCGCTCGATCGATCTGGGACGGTCGTGCCTGAGAAGTGTTTCGCCGATCCATATCGAGTACCTCACCAACATGGCGGTCCGTTCGACGATGGTCGGGGCCTTGGTGGTCGAAGGGGGATTGGTGGGGGCTGGTCTCGTGCCAGAACACGCGAGAGACCCGGTTCTTCGGTCCGGCCGAGCGCGACACGCTGGGCTGGATGTTCGAAGACATCGCCGCCTTGATCGAGGCGACCCAGATCCGGCAACGGCGCGAGCGGGAATATGGCTTGGCCCTGCACCGCCGTCGGCTGGTCGATGCGATGGGGGTGCATGATTTCAAATCCCTGATGCAGCACGAAAGCCGGGCTGACCTGCTTGAAGTGGTGGGTGCCGACGGCTTCGCCCTGCTGGTTGATGACTCGATCCAGACGATGGGAGTAACCCCCGACGCGGACCGCATCCGGGACTTACAGACACGGCGCCGGGCATTGCAGACCGACCCGACCTTCTTCGCTTCCAGTGCCCTGACCCACGATCTGGGCGCGCCCGAATGCAATGACGGGGTGGCGGGAGCGATCTTCGTCTCGCTGCGAGATCGTCCCGATATCACGATGATCTGGTTTCGCAACGAGCGCTATCACTCAATACGCTGGGCCGGTGATCCCGAGCACGCCCATTTTGTCGATGAAAGCGGGCGCATCTCGCCCCGGAAATCATTCGCGCAGTTTCTTCAGAACATTCGCGGCCAATGTCAGGCCTGGAGTCAGGCGGAACTGGATTCTGCGGGCGAACTGGGCTCGTTGATCGAAATCGAAGTCCAGCACCGCTATAAAGCCGAATTGAATATCCTTCAGACCGTTCTGTCCCGCGTCAACGAGGCGATCTTGGTGACCGAGCCGAATTTCGAGCCGGGCCAGAGCCAGAAAATCCTGTGGGTCAGCGAAACCTTCGAGCGATTAAGCGGCTTTAACGCCGAAGAACTGACGGAAATGCGGGCTGACATCATGTTCGGCCCCAAGACCGGGGCCGCCGACCTTGCCCGCATCGGCGAGCAATTCGCCAGGCGCGAAGCGGTTCGGGTCGAGGTGTTGCGACAAACCAAGGACGGCAAGCCGTTCTGGGTCGATATGGATATCCTTCCCGTACTCGACCGCACCGGCCAGGTCGCGCAATTGATTTCGATCGAACGGGACATCACCGCGCGCCGCCAGATGGAGGAATCGCTCCGGAAACTCTCGACCGCGATCGAGCAAAGTCCCGCTTCGGTGGTGATCACCGATCTCGACGCCAAGATCGAGTACGTCAATCCGCGCTTCACCGAGGTTACCGGATATAGCGCCGCCGAGGTGATCGGCAAGAATCCCCGCATTATCCAGTCGCAGGAAACGTCGCGGGAAACATTCCTGGCGCTGTGGAACACGTTGATGAACGGCGACATCTGGAGCGGCGAACTGCTGAACCGGCGCAAGAACGGCGAGCTGTATTGGGAGGAAAGCCACATCGCTCCGGTTAAAAATCCGGACGGAATCGTCACCCACTATGTCGCGGTCAATCTCGACATCACCGAAAGAAAGAACGCGGAAAGAGCCTTAAGGGCAAGCGAGGCTTTCACCAAGACCATCCTTGATTCGATTCCGGAACATATCTGTGTTCTTGATCCGCAAGGCCGCATCGTTTCGGTCAACAAGGCTTGGTGCCAATTCGCCGAAAACAATGAGGCGGCGTGGCTGGCCGAGAATTCGACGTCGTTCAGCTACCGCGACATCTGTATTGCCTCGACCGATCAGGCCGATAGCAGAATTGCGATTGATGCCTGGGCCGGGATTGAATCGATTCTGAAAAAGACCTCCGATCATTTCGTTCTCGATTATTTGTGCGACTCCCCCGACACCCCCCGCTGGTTCCGAATGAACGTCTATCCGATGATCGCGCCGTGCGAAGGAGCGGTGGTCGCGCACGAGAACATCACCGAACGCAAGCTGATGGAAATCAGCCTTGATAACGAGCGCACTCAATTGCGCACTTTGCTGGAGACGATTCCCGATCTGGTGTGGCTGAAGACTCCCGAAGGGGTCTATCTCACCTGCAACACCGCATTCGCCCTGTTTCTCGGGGCGACGGCCGCCGAGATCGTCGGCAAGTCCGATCGCGACTTTCTCGACGAAGAGCAGGCGGCGCTTTTCCGCGACAAAGATCGCGCCGCCATTGCCGCCGGTCGACCCTGTATCAGCGACGAAACCATGACCTTTGCCCATGATGGACACCGGGCCTTCATGGCGACAATCCGGACCCCGATGCTCGATCATTCGGGAGCTTTGATCGGCGTGCTCGGCATTGCCCGCGATATCACCGAACGGATGGAAGCCGAGGCCAGGATCAAGACGATCAATCTTCAACTGGCCGAGCAAGGGCGCAAGCTGGAACAGCGCGTGATCGAACGCACCGAGCAATTGCGCCAATTGGCGGTCAAAACCACCCTGGCCGAGGAACGAGAGCGTCAAGCCATCGCCGCCGATCTCCATGACGATCTCGGCCAGATGCTACATGTCGCCAAGATCAAGCTGGGCACGCTGTCAAAATCCCTGCGCGACGGCTGCTTTTCCGAAAGCCTGATCGCGGACATGAACGCAATCCTGTCCGAGGCAAGCGGGATGGTTCGGTCGCTGACCTCTCAACTCAGCCCGCCGGTGCTGAAGGATCTCGGGCTGGTTCCCGCGCTGGGCTGGTTGGCCGACGAGATGCGGCGGATCTACAGCCTGAACGTCACGGTCGAAGATGACGGGGCGCCGAAACCTCTTAGCGGGGCACAATCGGCGATCTTGTTTCGTGCGGTGCGCGAGTTGTTGATCAATGTTTCGAAACACGCCCGGACCGACCGCGCCGAGGTCAGGGTGCAGCGCGACGATAGTCAGATCGTTATCACGGTCGCAGACAAAGGCATCGGCATGACGGACCCTCGCGGGGCGACTCATTCGCCCAAAGGGTTTGGACTGAGCAGCCTGCGCGAACGCATTGCCTTCCTGAAAGGGGCGGTAACGATCGACAGCAATCCGGGGGGAGGAACCGTGGTGACCCTGCACATGCAGCTTGAGTCTGCTCCCGCCGCGGCCTCGGAGGGAGCATGACACCGATTCGCGTGATTCTCGCCGACGATCATCGAATGTTCCGCGAGGCCTTGCGGGTGCCGCTAGAGGCCGAAACCGATATCGCCATCATCGGCGAATCCAGCACGGGCGAAGAGACTCTGTCGATCCTGACCCGAATCTGTCCCGATGTTCTTCTGCTCGATATCGGCCTTCACGATATCAATGGCATCGATGTCGCCCGCAAGGTCGCCAAATTATATCCCGCCGTCCGCGTTATCGCCCTCTCCGGCTATGCAGACCGGCTGTATATCGAGGAAATGCTGAAGGCCGGGGCGCGGGGCTATGTCGTCAAATCGGCCGGAGCCGATGAACTGATCTCTGCCATTCGCGCCGTCGCCGCCGGGCATAGCTTTTTGTCGCAAGAGGCGACCCAGGTGATGATCCAGCGCATTCAGGACGACGCCAAGGCGCTGACTCCCCCTCCCAGCGTGATCAGCCCGCGTGAACGCGAAGTTCTCTGCCGACTGGCCAACGGGTTCCGAGCCGCCGAAATCGCCGCCAGGATGGGAATCACCGTCTCGACGGTCGAAGTTCACCGCCGCAACATTAAGCGGAAGCTTGGCCTTCACACCACGGCGGAGCTGACGCGTTACGCGATGCGCGAAGGTCTCGTCTCGGCATACGAAACCGGAGCCTGAGCTTTGTGCTCGCTTCGCCAGCCGGCCAAGGCCGGGCCAATTTCGTCAAGCTCGTCGAGGAAACGCACCCCGGCCATCGGCTTTAGACGAGTTACCCCCAGTCCGCCCACCCAAATCTCGACGGAGGGGTCGAGCCGACTGCGCAAGCTGTTGAGAAACTGGGTGGCGTTGCGGGCGGGATAGGCGATGCTGAACGACAAGCCGACGATATCGACCTCGCAGGCGGTGATGGCGGCAACCAATTCGGCCATCGGAATCTGCGAGCCGAGGCGGATGCACGAGGCCCCTTCCATCGACAACATCGCTTCGGCCATCAACAGACCGATCGTGTGAACCTCGCCCGGGGCCGTCGACATCAGAACGCGGGGCCATCCGGACGAACCCGAAACCGTCCGGATCGCATCGTGCAGAACGTCCAGCACCGCCTCGGTATAGATGTGTTCCTCGAACATCCGGATATCGCCCCGCAGCCAGGCTTCACCGATGAAGAGGGTTAATTCGGATAAGGTCTTCCCAATGAAATCGGCCAGACCGTCGCGGCCCCATTGCTGCTTGAACAGTTCTTTGAGGCGAGGAATATCGTGTTGCAAGACGGTATCGAGGACTTGCAACGAAAAGTCGGTCGGTTGAGAGGACATGGACGGCGAGCTTTCCCAAACCATCCGCTCCAGCGTTTCCATGTCCAGACCGACGACCTTGCCGGGGCGCAGACCCGCGCCGATCAATCGACGAATCAGCCGCAGCCGGTCGACTTGTTCGGCCGGGTAGATTCTATCGCCATTTTCGTCACGATCCGGGCATGGAAAGCCATAGCGGGTTTCCCATTTGCGAACGACCTCTTTGGTCAGTCCGGTTTCTTTCTCGATAGCGGCGATAGAAACAGCAGCACCCGAGGAGTCCGGCTGGTGCGGACTGGTCGGATCGGCGGCGATCTTGGGGGGGAATTCGGACAAAGACGATAAAGCCTCTCGTCAAGGCACAAAGCCGATGGGGGGATCCGGCGCTTAGAATTACAACAAAGACGCGAACAAACCGCTGCCCGGAGCAGTCTTTGCCCTCGGCAGGGGAACATCGTTGAGGGTGAGATAGACCGATCACTCACGGATATCAAGCTCCAGGGCGACGTGCCAGCGATTCTCAGCCTGGCAGGCATGGGGAAAAACGGATGGACCATCAGCAGGCGGCGATTTGGTCCTGAGCGCTGAGCCCCACCCTTCCGGGCGTCTGACCAGCTGGTCCAAGGCAAAGCAGAGATCGCATCCGTGGCGCGACTTCGCGTGACGCAACCGATCACGGGTGCTGACGAGAAAAAGATACGCAAAGGACATCACGGCACAACACCGCTGTCGGGCCTCCCCCGAAGACTGATGTCTCGACCGGACGAGAAACCCAACAGCGGCAGATCAAGGCAAAACCGATCCCAGTCATAATGGCGGGTCCGAAATCTGCCCTGGCAAGCTGGCACCCCTTATTGTGAATAGCCCCCCATCCACAACAGGGCGTAACGATCTCCAGCCTGACGGTTGACTTACTTCGTGGCGTGCTTCGCGGCCGAGGCGGCCAGGAAGTTGTAGCCCGGAACGGCGAGGACGAAGGTGTGGACGGCCAGAGCGGTGGCCAGCACGGCGATCCAGATCACGGGCAGCCAGGTCGACGGATTGATGACCAGCCAGATTTTGTAATCGTCTTTCGGATTGCTCATCTGAATTCCCCTAAAATATTGGAGCGGGCTCAAAACCAGGGCTTCCAGGCCCACACCAGCACATGGGCGGCGAGAGCGAAAATGACGAAGGTCAGGAAAGTGGTCTGGAACTGGCCATGAAATTCCAGAGCTTCCTGTTCGGTCAGCCCCGACAAGCTTCTTTCAGCCATGTCTCAATCTCCGAATTTTAGACGGAGCGAAATCGCTCCCCTGAATCACTCAGACTTGAATGAAAACGGGCGGCGCAGAGAAACAAACCCCAAACGCCGCCCGCCTCCATCAGTATAATCCCTCAGAAGAGAGGATTTTACTTCGTGGCAACCTTCGCGGCCGCAGAGGCCAGGAAGTTGTAGCCCGGAACGCTGAGGACGAAGGTGTGGACGGCCAGAGCGGTGGCGAGCACGACGATCCAGATCACGGGCAGCCAGGTCGACGGATTGATGACCAGCCAGATCTTGTAGTCGTCTTTCGGATTGCTCATGGAAAAGTTCCCCCAGAATAGAAAGTCAGAATTTAAAGGTCAGGATCCTGTCGGATCAGAACCAGGGCTTCCAAACCCAAACCAGCACGTGCGCGACGGCGGCGAGGATCAGGAAGGCGCTGAAGGTGGTCTTGAACTGATCGTGAAACTCAACAGCTTCTTCTTCGGTCAGGCCCGACAAGGTTCTCTCAGCCATGTTGTCTTCTCCAGTGTTGTGGCTGGGCTGCACTTTCATGCTGTACCCGGCCCTCATTAACGTTGGGTAATGTTGCACTGGCCGAGGCGAGAGTCAATTAAATTTGTCCTGGACAGAATCTTTGTTCGAACTCGCCAATTCCCCACCGCTCCCGACCGCTCCCTCCCTCCGTGTCATCCCAGAGCGAGGGACGGATCGAGGCGAGGATCGCAAAATCGAAGATCGATTTAGTACGTTGTTATATATCGATAATTTCATAATTAAGGCTTGATTCATAACCACAAAGGGACGAAGCAAGCCGACCGACCCTCTCCACTCGACCACGGTTCGATCGGACTCATCGTCCGTCAAACGGACGTCGCATCACCGTAATTTTGTCTATAACAAAATTACAATGGGGATGGACAATCGAAGGGGCAGAGGACGGGGGATGCACGTGGGCGGATCGCATCACGCCGCACAAGCTAAACGAACGGGACCGAGCAAGTCCCGTTCGCACTTAGGGGTTTTTACTACAAGCACACCAAAATACTGACGCACAAAACTTAACGACGCCAGTCTTCGCAGCCCTATAATGCTGGAGCCACGGAACACCCAAAAACGACTTCACCAGATATGATCGAATTAAGATTTACAAATCACGTCTTGGCCCGTCCGTCTCTTTCGTTGGACAGATCATCGCATCGCCGCCCACCCCCGTCAACGTTTTTGTCCAGGACAAATAATTTTTATCCAACCCGGGCAGACCACCAGCACCACCCCAGCCCGTTCTGCTCCCACCGAACCCTCCACCAAGCGCAAACACAAATCAGTGCCGATTTTCAAGAAAAACATTCTTTAACAAAGATTTAGCATAGATCCGATCATAATCACACCACCCTTCACAAGTCACAAATCTCCAAACTCCGCACAGCCCCCCACTTTCCCACCAAATTTTTGTCCATGACACATTGGGAGATCGACACACAGGCCGACACAACCTCACCCGCGCGCACGCGCCCCGTCAGCTCCAGGACGGAGACAAACGACCACTCGACCAGCTTGAGCAGGTTGACTATTACATTTTTATGACAGAGACTTCGCATCAGGTCCGACACACTGCCGCTCATGGCGAACGAGGCTGACATGCTAGGCCGATACGTAAGTACGAAAATGCCCGTCGGGCGGTAGCGGTAGCGATTGTCGCGCATCCACCGTCCTTGCGTTCAGCGTGGAAGGACAAGGTGGATGAAGACCAAGACAGTTCTTAAAACAGCAAAATCAGAAGCTCCCCAGGCCGCGCCGCCCAATCCGGCACCGTCGGGCTATGCCCCTGCGCCGCAAGACGGCCCCCCTGCCTTGGATCGGGGGAAATCGAACGGCTGTTCCATGATTTGGGGCAAGCGAACCTGCCGGAGCGGACCCGTCTTCTGATGGCGGCCAAACTGCCCAAGAAGGCGAAGAAATTGATCGAAGAGGCCGCCGAGGTGAGCCTCGACGCCGTTCTGGGCAACCAAAAGGGCCTGATCAACGAAAGTGTCGACGTTCTGTATCATCTGATCGTCTTGTGGCGTTCGTGCGACGTCACGCCCGACCTTGTCTGGGCCGAGATGAACCGACGCGCCAACAATCTGGGCGTTTCGGAGAAGCTGCCGAAAAAACCAAACAAAGGGGATGTCCAAAAGCTGGCCTAAACAAGCCCCACGCAACCACCCCATGGGAGGGATAATGGATGAGCGAGATCGGCGTTCTGGTGAACATCCTTGGCGCGGCGTCTCTTCTCCTGTGGGGATTGAGGATGGTCAGCACCGGGGTTACCCGAACGTTCGGCGCCAATCTCCGCCAATGGATTAATTTCGGGGCAGAAAATCGGCTTAAGGCACTGGGAACCGGCTTCCTTGTCACCATCGCCCTTCAGAGCAGCACAGCAACCTGCTTGATGGCGGCTTCGTTTGCCGGTCGGGGCTTGGTCGATGCCGCAATGGCCCAATCGATCATGCTGGGAGCCAATATCGGCACCAGCGCCGTCGTCAAAGTGCTGACCTTCGATGTCGGCCCCCTGTCCGCCCTTCTGGTCTTTATCGGTGTCGCGCTGTTTCGCTCCGGCAATGGACGGCGGCGGCATTTCGCCCGCATTTTCATCGGCCTGGGGCTGATGCTGCTCTCGCTTCATCTTCTCGGCCAGTCCTCGATCCCGCTGCGGGACTCGGCGCAGATGCGGCAAGTGCTGCATGACCTGGACGGGATGCCCCTGGTCGGTCTGGTTCTGGCGGCTCTCATCGCGATGGTGGCCCATTCCAGTATTGCTTCGATCCTGCTCATTTTACCGCTGGCGACCCAAGGCGCGTTCAGCGTGGCGTTCGGGCTGGCGCTGATTCTCGGGGCCAATCTCGGCAGCGCCATTCCGCCGATATTGGAAACCAGCCAGGAAAAGGCCGCCGTCCGCCGGGTCCCCTTGGGCAACGCAATCGTGCGATTGGCCGGGTGTGCCCTCGCTTTTGTATTTCTGGACCAAATCGCCGCCCTGATGACCAGGATCACGGGTGATGGCGCGATGCATCTGGTCGATTTTCACGTCGCCTTCAACATCGTGCTGGCCCTGCTCTTCCTTCCCCTGGTCGGACCGATGGCCAAGCTGGTGCGGCGCCTGCGCCCCGACGAGACCGTGCCTGATCAACCGGGACGGCCGAAATATCTGGACGAAACCGCGCTCGGCACCCCCCGGGTCGCCATTGCCGCGGCCACCCGCGAAACCTTGCGGATCGGCGATCTGATTGAGGAGATGCTGCACCGGAGCATGGAAGCGCTGCGCAGCAACGACCTTCATGCGGCGAACGATATCGCCAAGATGGATAATGTCGTCGATGCCTTACATCATGCGGTGAAGCTATATCTCGCCCGCCTGTCGAACGAAGACATGGAAGACGACGAACGCAGCCGTGCCAGCGACATCATGACCTTTGTGATTAATCTGGAACATATCGGCGATATCGTCGATCGCAACCTGCGTGAACTGGCGGAAAAGAAGATCAAGCAGCGCCTGACCTTCTCCACCGAAGGGCTCGAGGAACTGACAGCGATGTTCAATCAGACGCTGGAAAACCTGAAGGTGGCGATGACGGTGTTTGTCACCTGCGATGTCAGGCTGGCGCGCAAATTGGTTGCCGACAAAGCCGAGGTCCGCGCCCTGGAAAGGAATGCCACCGAATCGCATCTGTCCCGGATCAGCAGCGGTCGCCGCGAAAGCATCGAGACCAGCACCCTTCACCTGGACATTCTGCGCGATTTAAAGCGGATCAACGCCCACATCGCGTCAGTGGCCTATCCGATCCTGGAACAGCGCGGGGAATTGGTGGCGACCCGGTTGCGCCCGCTGTCGTTCGAGTGATCTCGTACGACAGCGGACCCCTCACCGTGACATAAAATCAGCTATGCAGGCCGGGCGCTTCGTGCCCGGTGCGGGCGACATATTCGGTATAGCCGCCTTCGTACTGGTGAATCCCATCCGGGGTCAGTTCCAGCACCCGGTTCGACAGCGTCGCCAGAAAGTGGCGGTCGTGCGAGACGAACAACATGGTGCCGTCGTACGTGTCCAACGCCTTGATCAGCATTTCCTTGGTATCGAGATCGAGGTGGTTGGTCGGCTCGTCGAGCACGAGGAAATTGGGCGGATTGAACAGCATGATCGCCATCACCAGCCGGGCCTTCTCGCCTCCGGACAGGACGCGGCACTTCTTTTCCACATCGTCACCGGAAAAGCCGAAACAGCCCGCCAACGCGCGAAGCGATCCCTGATTCGCCTGGGGAAAAGAGCTTTCGAGGGATTCGAACACGGTGGCGTCGCCATCGAGCAGATCCATCGCATGCTGGGAGAAATATCCCATCTTGACGCTGCCGCCGATTGAGACGGAGCCTTCGTCAGGCTGGGTTGAGCCTGCCACCAGTTTCAACAACGTCGACTTGCCCGCGCCATTGACTCCCATGACGCACCAACGCTCGCGGCGGCGGATTTTGAAATCCAGTGCCCGATAGATCGTCCGGCTGCCATAGCCCTTGTGCACATTGCGCAGAACCGCGACATCCTCGCCCGATCGGGGCGCGGGCGGGAAGTCGAACGCCACGATCTGGCGACGTTTCGGCGGCTCGAACCGTTCGATCTTGTCGAGCTTCTTGACCCGGCTTTGCACCTGGGCCGCATGCGAAGCCCGTGCCTTGAAGCGCTCGATGAATTTCAATTCCTTCGCCAGCATCGCCTGCTGCCGCTCGAACTGCGCCTGCTGCTGCTTTTCGTTCAGCGCCCGCTGCCGCTCATAGAATTCGTAATCACCGGAATAGGTGGTCAGAGAGCCGCCGTCGATCTCGACGATCTTGGTCACGATCCGGTTGAGGAACTCGCGGTCGTGCGAGGTCATCAGCAACGCGCCGTCATAGCCCTTCAGGAATTCTTCCAGCCAGATCAGGCTTTCGATATCGAGGTGGTTGCTCGGTTCGTCGAGCAGCATCGCATCGGGACGCATCAGCAAAATGCGGCCAAGCGCCACCCGCATCTTCCAGCCGCCCGACAGCACGCCGACATCGGCATCCATCATCTCCTGACTGAAGCTGAGACCGGCCAGCACCTCGCGGGCGCGGCCTTCAAGCTCGTAGCCGCCCAGTTCCTCGAACCTGGCCTGGACCTCGCCATAGCGCTCGATAATCGCGTCCATGTCGTCGCGATCGGGATCGCACATCGCCGCTTCAAGTTCGGCCAGTTCCGCCGCCACACTGCTGACCGGCCCGGCCCCGTCCATCACTTCGGCAACCGCGCTGCGGCCGGACATTTCGCCGACATCCTGGTTGAAATAGCCGATCGAGACCTGCTTCTCGATCGCCACCTGACCTTCGTCGGGCACCTCTTCGCCTGCGATCATCCGAAACAGCGTGGTCTTACCCGCCCCGTTGGGACCGACCAGACCGACTTTTTCGCCCCGGTTGAGCGCGGCGGACGCCTCGAAAAAGAGAATCCGGTGGCTGTTCTGCTTGGTAATATTTTCGAAACGTATCATCTGCGGCTGGGTTCCCGTGGTGAGGTTGGCACCTTATGCCACAGGATGACGGACGCGATAGAGTCCTTATCGATCTCGATATCGTGGCACTTGCTGCGGTTTTGCCGCCTGACCGCTCACATCGCCTGAGGGCGATGAGGGGCCGAGCGCCACACCTCACGGGCCCGCGACGGCGACAGGCCGAACCAGCGGGTAAACGCCCGGGTAAAGGCCGACAATTCGGAATAGCCCAGGAAAAACGCCAGATCCGACAACGGGATATGCATCTGGCGGACATAATGCTCGGCCAGATCGCGCCGCACGTCCTCGGCCAGGGCGGAAAAGGCGATCCCGTACTCGGCCAGTCGGCGCTGAAGGGTCCAACGAGCCAGCCCAAGCCTTTCGGCGACATCTTCGATATGCGCCGCTCCCTCGGGCAGACGGCTGCGGATTTCCGCCCGCACCCGGTCCAGGAACGGGGTTACCCCGGTGCCACCGGCCAGTGCGATCAAGTGGGCGCGCAGCCCGGTCAGCCGGGCCAGATTGCCGCCCGGCATCCGCCGCCCGAGATCGCGGTCACGGAATACCAGACAATTGGTCCGCTGGGCGAACTGAACCGGCGCGTCAAAGGCGGTGCGATGTTCGCGCCAGTCCAGCGGCTGGGGATGCTCGAACTGGACCTCTTCGGGAGTCCAATCGCGGCCCAGGCAGGTACGAAAGACGTTGGCGAACATCCCCATCGTCAGTTCGGCGTCCTGCCGTCGTTCGAGGATGCGCCCATCGAGAATGCGATATTCCAGCCGCAGCATCTCGCCCTCGCGGACGAACCGGGTCTCGGTCGCCTGCTGATGGAACGGAAACAGCGTCGCCAGATTCTCCACCGCCGCCCCCAGCGTCGGCGAGGCCAGAGCGATCTCGCCGATCAGACCCAATTCATGCGGTTGGAATTGCTGGCCGAACCACAGCCCGAAATTGTCATGCCGGGTTTCCCCCGCCGCCAGTTCCATCATCGCGCAATAGGCGCCCAGATCGAGGGCCAGAATCGGATTTCCCAGACAATCCTCGCTGACCCCGGCCCGGCTGAACACGGCGTCGGCTTGTCCGCCATGGCTGCCGATAAACCGGGCCACGCCTGAAGCTGCGGCAGCCAGGATGTTCCTTTGCCTATTTTCCGGGCACCCTGCCGGGGGAATTTGCTGATGATGCGCGCGCACCGATGCCATCGGACACCTCCACCCCATTCCCAAGCAAGCATCGCGCCAAACGAGGACGGGCCGCCCCGCTGGGGGCGACCCGCTGTCAGGATGAGGAGCGAATCCGATCAATCGACCAGGGCGCGCGCCTCGTTCTGGGCCAGATCGAGCAGATCGTCGGCTTCGGCTCCGTCCCGCAGATGAGCGGTGAAGCGGTAGAAGATGAAGCCAAGCAGGAACAACCCGCAGAACAGGGCGAACACCAGGACGTTGAAGTAGATCATCGTCACCAGCGCCACCACGGCGCAGACCAGCGCGATCGCCGGGAACACCGGATAGAACGGAGCGCGGAACGGACGGTCCAAGGCGGGTTCACTGGCCCGCAGTTTGAACAGAGCGGCCATCGACATGATGTACATCACGATCGCGCCAAACACCGACATCGTGACGATATTGGCGGTCAGCGGCTGTCCACCGATCTCGATCAGGCTGTCGGAGAAGATCGCGGCGATGCCGACGATTCCACCGGCCAGGATCGCCTTGACCGGGGTCTTGGTCACCGGATTGACGGTGGCAAAGGTCGGCGGCATGAAGCCAGCGCGAGCCAGGGCGAAGATCTGGCGCGAATAGCCCATGATAATGCCGTGGAACGAGGCAATCAGCCCGAACAGACCGATCCACACCAGCATGTGCAGCCAGCCGGAATTGTCGCCGACGACGATCTTCATCGCCTGGGGCAGCGGATCGTTGACGTTGGCAAGGCTGCTCCAATCGCCGACGCCGCCGGCCATGATCATCGTGCCGAACGCCAGCGTCACCAGGGTCAGGATGCCCGCGATATAGGCAACCGGAACGGTCCGGGTCGGGTTACGGGTTTCCTCGGCCGCCATCGCCGCACCTTCGATCGCGAGGAAGAACCAGATCGCGAAGGGAATTGCGGCGAACACGCCCGAAATCGCCTCGGCGGAAAAGCCGGACTGACCAGACCAGCCATTGGCCGCGAAATTCGCCCAACTGAACCCGGGCGACACCACGCCCATGAACACCAGCAATTCGATGATCGCCAGCACGGTGATGAACAGTTCGAAGGTGGCGGCGATCGTCACCCCGGCGATGTTGAGCCCCATGAACACGACATAGGCCCCGACCGCTGCCAGTTTCGGATCGAGTCCGGGGAACTGGACGTTGAGGTAGGACCCGATCGCCAGCGCGATCGCGGGCGGGGCGAACACGAACTCGATCAGGGTGGCGAACCCGGCGACAAAGCCGCCCTTGGCCCCAAAGGCGCGGTAGGAATAAGCGAACGGTCCACCGGCATGGGGGATCGCGGTGGTCAATTCGGTGAAGCTGAAGATGAAGGTGGTGTACATCACCGCGATCAGGATCGTCGTCACCAGGAAGCCCAGGGTTCCCGCCGCCGCCCAGCCATAGGACCAGCCGAAATATTCACCCGAAATCACCAGTCCGACAGCGATGCCCCACAGATGCAGCCCGGACAGGCTTCGCTTCAATTCAGTTTTTGGAGGATTGGACATGACGTTATTCCTTTACCGTGCAAAGGGTTCGGCATCGAGATCAAGCCGGGGAGCGCCCGCCTCGATACTCTCTGCACTGCGTGCGTCTTCTTTGAGATCCACCCCGGTCAGCCGTAAATGCCGGGCTTGGCGCGCCAGCCAGACCAGCTTGTCGGCGGCTTGCTGCGGCGACAGGCCGCCACCATGGATGTTGGAGATACAGTTCCGCTCGGAATCCCGCCGACCGGAGCGGGGCGCGTAGGTGAGATAAATCCCCAGCGAATCCGCCGCCGACAGACCGGGGCGTTCGCCGATCAGCACCGCCACCAATTGGGCACCCAGCTTTTCCCCGATCGGATCGCCGATCGCGACCCGGGCCTGACTGGCGAACACCACCGGCGCGATCCGCCAATCCGGCAGGCGGTCGAGGATCGCGGCAATCGTCGGTGCCGCCCAGCTCTGCACCGCCGCCGCGGACAATCCATCGGCGACCACCAGGGCCAGATCCCACCCACCGTCGCTGAGGCCAGCCGCGCTGGATTCGTCCAGCCTGCGGCCAAGATCGGGGCGGCGCAGATAGGTCTGGCGATCCGGCGCGGCGCTATGGACCGACAGAACCGGACCGGACGGCAAGGCTTCGGCCACCCGGTCCCAATCGACCCGCCCATGCACCGCGTCGCGCGCCTGGGCGTGGGCGAGTTGGAAATCGAGCAAAGGCCGCAACGGCATCGCGTCGCCGGACCGGCCGAGCCCGATGCGGGCGCGGGTGGCGGCGCGGAAGCGGGCGAAGGGATCGAGCGGAATCGGGCTGTCGGCCATAATCAGGCTCCCTGTCCCAGCAGGTGGGCGATCGGCTGCGCCCCCGCCGAAAGCGGGGCCAATCGTCCGGTGGAATCGAGCATCCCCATCCGCCCCAGCCAGGACTCGAATTCCGGGGCGGGGCGCAGGTCGAGCAGATGGCGCAGGCCCAGCACGTCGTGATAGCTAAGACTTTGATAGTTCAGCATCACGTCGTCGGCTCCCGGCACGGCGATCACGAAATTGACCCCGGCGGTACCCAGCAGAGTCATCAGGACGTCCATGTCGTCCTGATCGGCCTCGGCATGATTGGTGTAACAGACGTCCACGCCCATCGGCACGCCGAGCAACTTGCCGCAGCAATGGTCTTCCAGACCAGCGCGGATGATCTGTTTCGAATCGTAGAGATATTCCGGTCCGATGAAGCCGACGACGGTGTTGACCAGCAATGGCGAGAACGCTCGCGCCACGCCATAGGCGCGGACCTCAACGGTCTGCTGGTCGAGACCGTGATGGGCATCGGCCGAAAGCGCGCTGCCCTGTCCCGTCTCGAAATACATCACGTCAGTGCCGACGGTGCCGCGCCCTAACGACAGCGCCGCCGCCTGGGCCTCGGCCAGCATCGACAGCGAGACACCAAAGCCCCGGTTGGCCGCCTCGGTCCCGGCGATGCTCTGGAATACCAGATCGAGCGGGGCGCCGCGCTCGATCGCCTGGATCGAATTGGTGACGTGGGTCAGCACACAGGTCTGGGTCGGGATGTCGAAACGGGTGCGAACCTCGTCCAGCATCGACAAAAGCGTGACGCAGGCTGAAACATTGTCGGTGGCGGGATTGATCCCGATCACCGCATCGCCGATCCCGAACAGCAGCCCGTCCAGGGTCGAGGCGGCGATGCCCAGCGGATCATCGGTGGGATGGTTGGGCTGGAGCCGGGAGCCCAGCCGACCGGGCAGCCCCAAGGTCGAGCGGAAGGCGGTGACAACCCGGCATTTCGCCGCGACCGCGATCAGATCGGCGTTGCGCATCAGCTTTGACACCGCCGCCACCATTTCCGGGGTCAGGCCGGGCGCCAACGCCGCCAGGACCTCGCTCGTCGCGGCATAGGACAGCAGCCAGTCGCGGAATTGTCCCACCGTCATGTGGGAGACGGGGGCAAAGGCGACCCGGTCGTGACCATCCACGATCAGACGGGTAACCTCGTCCTCTTCATAGGGGACCAGCGCCTCGGACAGAAAGACCGTGAGCGGCAGATCGGCCAGCACCATCCGTGCCGCCACCCGGTGCAATTCGCTGTCGGCGGCAAGACCGGCCAGTTCGTCCCCCGACCGTCGCGGCGAGGCACAGGCCATCACCGTCTTCAGGTCGGAAAAGACATGGCGCTCGCCGCCCGCATTCACCGCATACCGAGGCATCGCTGCCCTCGCCTAGTTCATCATTGCAGCGAGTATGGCAAGGGCACGGCAGGGCCGCTTGACATTTCAGCACAAAATTTAAGCTTCGACTCGAAGTGCCTTTAGATTGGGCATATCGGACTTTTTTCACGCGTCCAACGAAAAAGGCCCCGGAAAATCCGGGGCCTGCATCAGCAATCTTCGGCTGCGAAGACTTACTTGGCGATGATGACTTCCGACGATTTAATGATCGCCTGAACGGTGTCACCAACCGTGAGGGCGAGATCGTCAACGGCTTCGTTGGAAATCAAAGACGTCACGGTCTGACCACCGACATCGACCTTCACCTTGGCCATGATCTGACCCTTGACGATTTCAACGACTTTACCGTTGAGAGCATTGCGAGCGCTGAGCTTCATAACCATCTCCATCAGAATATCAGATGATAAAATTGTTTAACGATCGCTTCATTATGAAATTTCATGCAATTTTGTCAACAAATATATCGCGATACGCGCATATATGACCCTGGCCACAAAGTCTTCCCACTAAGGCAAACAAAGCCAACACCAGCCTAAACTTCCGATTCGTCATAAAGTTTGCCGTAACAACGCCTCTTATCTGACCAATAACGATAAAAACTCATATCCTTATCTTACCAATATCTTTGCACATCTCCCTATCAATAACGAGACAACCCACCGCGACGCGCAACACATTCCCCGAATGGTTTCGTCGTTTTGGCGGTCGATGCTATCGTCCTTTCAGACCGACAGCCCCACCCGAGAAGGATTTACCCACATGAAAAACGAATCGTTCTGGCTGCTGGCCCTTATCGCCGTCATCTTGGTGTGTGCCGCGCTGGAAGTGCAGCAATCCAATTCCGCCGCCGATGCGCAAATCCAGGGCAGCCCCGCCCGCTAGCCATCTTTTTTCCTTATTTCTCGGGCACAAAGCCCAACCCTGCCCCCTTTTTTGGAGCCCCGATGCCCCTTTCGACGATCCGCGCCTTTCTGCGTCTTGAAGTTGCTGGCGGTATCGCGCTGGTCGTCGCCGCAATCATCGCGATGACCCTGGCCAACTCTCCGGCACAATCGGGATATCAGGCATTACTGCATCTGCCGCTGGGCGGTGCGATCGGTGGGATCGATCTGTCGAAGAGTCTGCATCATTGGATCAATGACGGCCTGATGGCGGTGTTTTTCCTGCTGGTCGGGCTGGAGATCAAACGCGAGGCGATTTCGGGCGAGTTATCCAGCCTGCGCCGCGCCGCCCTGCCCGTCCTCGCCGCGCTGGGCGGCATGATTGTTCCGGCACTGGTCTATCTCGGCTTCACCTGGGGCGATCCGGTGACGATGCGGGGCTGGGCGATTTCTTCGGCGACCGATATCGCGTTTGCCGTCGGGGTGCTGGCCCTGGCCGGACGGCGAGCGCCACCCTCGCTCCGAATTTTCCTGCTGGCGCTCGCGATCATCGACGATCTCGGCGCGATCATCATCATCGCTCTGTTCTATACCGCCCAGATTTCGCTGACCTTCCTGGCGCTGGCCGCCGCCGCCCTGGCTGGCCTGATCGCACTGAACCGATTGGGCGTGACCCGCCTCCTCCCCTATCTGGTGCTGGGATTGCTGCTGTGGCTGTTCGTGCTGGAATCCGGCATTCACGCTACCCTGGCCGGTGTCGCGCTGGGGCTAACGATCCCGCTGCGCCCGCCCGTTCACCAGCCGGATCGGTCGCCGCTGCTGCGGCTCGAACATGCCCTGCATCCCTGGGTGACTTTCGCGATCCTGCCGTTGTTCGCCTTTGCCAATGCCGGAATCCCGCTCTCCGATGCCGATCCGGCGGTACTGTCGCATCCGGTGACGCTGGGCGTGGCGCTGGGGCTGTTCCTGGGCAAGCAGGTCGGAATCATGCTGGCGATCGGGCTGGGCCTACTGCTGAAGATCGGCTGCCTCCCTGCCGGAGCGTCGCCCCGCCAACTCTATGCAATGGCGGTCCTGACCGGGATCGGCTTCACCATGAGCCTGTTCATCGGTACCCTGGCCTTTACCGATCCCGCTTATGACGTCCCGGTTCGCCTCGGCGTGCTGGGCGGCTCGCTGTTGTCGGCGGCCCTGGGATTCGCTCTGCTGACAATGGGAGTGAAAGTGCGGCGCTGATCCTGGGCTTGCCCCGGATGAGACAGATCGGTATCATTCTTCTCTCTTCCGAGATCGAACGAGGGTAGAATGAGCCAACCGATCCTGTTTCAGCCGCTTTCTCTGCGCGGGCTGACCCTATCCAACCGCATCGGGGTCGCGCCGATGTGCCAGTACAGCGCCCGCGATGGTCAGGCTCAGGACTGGCACTTTCAGCATTATGGCGCGCTGGCGGCGTCGGGACCGGGGATGGTGACGCTCGAAGCCACCGGCGTGGTGCCCGAGGGGCGGATTTCCGCCTATTGCCTGGGCCTTTATGACGATGCCAGCGAAGCGGCGCTGACCCGGCTGGTTTCCTTCCTGAAACCGCTCGGCTCCGGCGCGATTGCGATCCAGTTGGCCCATGCCGGGCGCAAGGCGGCAGCGGTGCGGTCATGGGAAGGCGGCGGTCCGGCTCCCGACGGCTGGCCGACCCTGTCGGCCTCCGCCCTTGCCTTCGGCCCCGGCTGGCCAGCGCCCAAGGCGGCGACGCCGGACGATCTCGACCGGGTGACCGAGGGCTTTGTCCAGGCGGCCCAGCGCGCCTTGCGGGCCGGGATCGATGCGATCGAACTGCATTCGGCCCACGGCTATCTGCTCCACCAATTCCTGTCGCCGCTGACCAACCATCGCACCGACCGCTATGGCGGTTCGCTCGACAACCGGATGCGCTTCCCGCTTGAGGTTGTCGCGGCGCTGCGCAAGGCGTGGCCCGCCGACAAGCCGCTCGGCATCCGCATCAGCGCCACCGACTGGGTCGAAGGCGGATGGGATATCGACGAGGCGGTGGTCTATGCCAAGGCGTTCCGTGATGCCGGGATCGATTATGTCTGCGTCTCGACCGGCGGGCTGGTCCCCGATGCCAAGGTACCGGTCGGGCCGGGCTATCAGCTTCCCTTCGCCCGGCGGATCAAGGCCGAAACCGGGCTGGTGACTCGTGCTGTCGGGCTGATTGCCAATGGCCTTGAGGCCGAAGCGGCATTGCAGAACGGCGATGCCGATCTGATCGCGATCGGGCGTGGCTTCCTCGACAATCCGCGTTGGGTCTGGCATGCCGCCGAGGCGCTGGGAATCGAACCCGCGACGCCGCCGCAATATATCTCTGTCCGCCCCCGCTATTGGCCGGGGGCGGCGCTGACCCGCCCGAAGGCGTCATAGCGAATAGCGCGCAGGCCAAAGCCGACGGGGGAGCCTCTTTCCCCGTCGGTGCCTGGGTGGTCAGGCCGCGCTGGCGTCGGCCAGGATCAGATCGGCGGCGCGTTCGGCAATCGCGATCACCGGCGCGTTGGTGTTGCCCGAAACCAGCGTCGGCATGATCGACGCATCGACGACGCGCAAGCCGCCGATGCCATGAACCCGCAATCGGGCATCGACCACCGCATCGGCGCCCCGCCCCATCTTGCAGGTTCCGGCGGGATGGTAGAGGGTCCGCCCGCTTTCCCGCGCGAAACCGAGCAGATCCTCATCGCTGACCACGCCGGGACCGGGCGAGGTCTCATCGACCAGGAACGGGGCCAGAGCCGGTTGCGCTGCGATGGCCCGGCCCAATCCCAGCGCCCGAACCAAAGTGGCGCGGTCGCGCTCGGCCTCAAGATAGTTGGGCCGGATCGAAGGGGGCTGCAACGGATCGGGTGAGGTGATCGTGATCTCCCCCCGGCTGTCCGGACGCAATTGGCACGGCCCCAGGGTAATCCCCGGCTGGTGCTCCAGTTCGTTGGTGCGTGGATCAAGTGTCGCGGGCATGTAGTGGAACTGAATGTCGGGGCGGGTTCCGTCAATGCCGCTGGTGGCAACCAAATTGACCTGGGCGGCACTCGCGCTCAACAGCCCGCGTCCACCGAACAGATAACGGGCAATCTCCCATCCCAGCCGGGGCCAGCGGGATTGCTGGTTGACCGTCACCGCGTTCCGCACCCGGTATTTCAGATCGACGATATAATGATCCTGAAGATTGGCGCCAACGCCGCGCAGGTTGGCGCGGACCGCGATTCCCTGCCCGCTCAGGATTTCGGCCGGACCTAGTCCCGAAAGCTGAAGAATCTGCGGCGAGCCAATCGCCCCGGCGCTCAAGATCACCTCACGCCCGGCCCGGATCTCTTCCTCGCGTCCCTGGCGCAGGAAGCGAAGCCCGACCACCCGCCGTCCTTCGAACGACAGAGCGGTGACATGAGCGTCGGTGATGACCCGCAGATTCTTGCGCCGCCGCGCCCGCCGCAGATAGGCGACGGCGGTGCTATAGCGGCGGCCATGGCGGACAGTCTGCTGGAAATACCCGGCTCCATCGGCCCGGCTGCCGTTGAAATCGTCGGTCCGGGGCAGACCGGCTTGCTCGGCGGCAGCGATCAGAGCCGCCGAAAGCGGATGGCGCAGGCTGGGATCGCTGACCGCCAACGGCCCGCCGATGCCATGATACGGATCGGCGCCGCGCTGCTGATCCTCGGCCCGGATGAAATAAGGGAGCAGATCGCTCCAGCCCCAGCCGGGATTGCCCAGCGCCCGCCAATCATCGTAATCCTCGGCCTGCCCTCGGATGTAGAGCAAGCCGTTGATCGCCGAAGACCCGCCCAGAACCTTGCCGCGCGGCCACGAAATCTGGCGAAAGCGGGTGCCGGGCTGGGGATCGGTGCGGTACAGCCAATTGCCGCGTGGGTGGGTGCGGTTCCACACATAGCCGACCGGAATATGGAACGACGGATGTCGACCCGGCCCTCCGGCTTCGATCAGCACCACCCGATACAGACCGTTGGCGCTCAGCCGGTCGGCCAGGACGCACCCGGCCGAACCGCCGCCGACGATAATGAAATCCGCGCTGTGGGCGTCGTGTGCGTGCGTTACCATGTCTCGGCCAATCCCAGCAACTCCATTGCCTTGTGCCGCAATCCGGTCAGATAGGGATCGCTGCGATGACGGGGATAAGGCCGCTCGATCGCGATATCGGCCTTGATCCGCGCCGGACGTCCGCTGAACACCACCAGCCGGGTCGCCATGAACAGGGCTTCCTCGATATCGTGGGTGACCAGCAACGTGGTGAAGTTCGAACGCTGCCACAGCGCCACCAATTCCGACTGCATCGAAATCCGGGTGATCGAATCGAGCTTACCCAGCGGCTCGTCGAGGATCAGCAGGCGGGGATCGTTGACCAGGGCGCGGGCCAGCGCGGCACGCTGGGCCATACCCCCCGACAATTGCTGGGGAAACGCCTTGGCGAAGCCATCCAGCCCGACCAGCGAAATCGCCTCACCGATGCGGTGGCGATGGCTTTTCAGCAGCCCCTGGGCCTGAAGGCCGAGGGCGACATTGTCATGGACGGTACGCCAGGGATACAGGGTCGGGTCCTGGAACACCACCACCCGCGACGGGTCCGGCCCGGCAATCGGGAGGCCGTCAGCCTCGATACTGCCTGATTTCGGCGTGTCCAACCCGGCAACGAGGCGCAGCAGGGTCGATTTGCCGCATCCGCTGGGCCCCAGCAGGGCAACGAACTCGCCCGGCTGGATGTCGAGAGTGACATCGGACAGAACCGGCAGCACCTGACCGTCAAGATCGAAGCTGTGATCGACATGCGCGATCGACACCGCCATGCCGGGCAAAACCGCCGGTTCGGCTTGGGCGAGCGCTACCATCGGACCAGACCCTTCTGCCAGGATAACAGGTGATTGCGGACCTTGAACAACAAGGTGACCAGGGAGGAGCACACCACCGCCATCACCAGCAAAGCGGCGTACATATTGCCGTAGGCCGCCCACCCTTGCGCCCATTGCAGATACCAGCCAAGACCGGCCTTGACCCCCATCATCTCGGCGACGACCAGGACGACGAAGGCGCTGGTCAGTCCCATGAACAGGCCGACAAAGACGTGGGGCAGCGCCGCCGGGATCGCGACCCGCAGCACCAGAAAGCGCTGAGAGCCCCCCAGGGTGCGGGCGATGTCGTAATAGCTCGACGGCACGCTGGAGACTCCCGACCACGTCAGGATCGCGACCGGAATGCCGGTGGCCAGCGCGATCAGAAACACGCTGGCGCTCCAGCTCGAGGGGAACAGGAAGAAGGCGACCGGCAGCCAGGCCACCGGCGGCAGCGGTCCGATCAGGCGCAGGATCGGATGGCCCCAATAGGCGGCGGCTTGCGACCAGCCGATCGCGACCCCGGCGACAAAGCCGGTTGCCGCCCCACCCCGAAGCCGACCCCCAACAGCGCGATCGAGTGATAGGCGCATTCGAACAAACGCGGCCAATCGTCAAGATAGGCTTCCAACAGCCCCTGGGGCGGCACGAAGAACGGCGGCGGCAGCAACAGCAGCTTCGCGGTAACCGCTTCCCAGGCGGCGGCCGACAGGCCGAGCGCAACCAGCCAGGGGCCGGAACGTTCGAGCCGTGCCAGCACCGGACCGCTCAACGAGCCCGCCAGACCGATGGCCAGCAGCACCCCGCCGATCGCCGCCTCAATTGCGGCAAGCTGCGCGGTGTAGGTCCATTCGTTGATGTCCTCCCACACCCCCGTCACCAGGGCGGCGGCCAGCCAGGCCAAGCCGGCCAACAGTCCGCCATACCAGGGGGCATACTGAGATGCGGAAGCGGGGGTGGCCCGGTGCGGAGCCGCTTTTGCTCCGCCGCGAAGGACCAGAGTGTTGGCGGTCTCCATCGGATCAGCCCAACACGTCGACATAGACCCGGTCCGCATATTTCTGCGGATCGGTCGTCGGCTTCAACACGTTGATCTGCCGCAATTCCTCGGCATACAGAACGACTTCCTGGCGGAAGGCGGTGCCGACCGGAGAATGGCCGTGGGTGTGGGTTTTCAGCATCGCGATCAAATCCTCGACACTGCTTTTGGGGGAATAGGGCTGGAACGCCTCGGCGGCCAGACGCGGTTCGTTGTTGGTCAGGGTCTGGGCGTCGAGCAGGGCGCGGTAAATCCGCCCCGCCGTCGGTTTGTCCTGCCGCAGCAGCGAGCCGCGCACGCCAACCAGGCAGCACAGCCGGTTGGCGTACTCGCCGGTCAAATTGTT
This sequence comes from Magnetospirillum fulvum MGU-K5, assembly GCF_000442515.1. Taxonomy (GTDB): domain Bacteria; phylum Pseudomonadota; class Alphaproteobacteria; order Rhodospirillales; family Magnetospirillaceae; genus Phaeospirillum; species Phaeospirillum fulvum_B. The sequence goes on from NZ_AQPH01000022.1 coordinate 38,525, forward strand.
GGCGACCTCGAACAGGTTGGGATAGCGCTTCAGGAACAGCCAGGTCAGCGGATCGGAATGGCTGAAAGCCTGAACTTCGCCCTTCTCCGCCGCCAAAGGCAACAGATCGGCGGGATATTGCCGCCAATTGATGTCCTTGACCGGATCAAGGCCACGCTTTTGCGCCAGCAGCGAGAAGAAATTCTTGTCCGGACCGCCAAGATCGGGGGTGCCCACCGTCTTGCCCTTCAGGCTGGTGATGTCGTCGGTGACCCCGGTGCCCTGAACCCCCAGCATCCGCAGGCAGCCGCCATGGGTTCCGCCGACCAGTTTGACATCGAAGCCCTGTTCGAGCGGCTTGATCCAGCGCAGCGCCATCCCGACGGCGGCATCGGCCTTGCCGGTTGCCAGGGTTTCCAGCAACTGATCGGTCGATCCGGCAAAATTGATCAACTCGACATCAAGACCATATTTCTTGAACAGACCGCTGCTTTTAGCCAGCGCGACCGGAGCCAGGCAGGCGGCATTGGCGTTCCAGGCAAAACGGATCGGCTTTAGCGCTTCGGCGGCGGGGGCAGCGGATTGGGCAAAGGCAGTTCCGCCCAGCGGGACAGCAATCCCGGCCGCAGCGGCCCCCAGCAGAACGGAGCGGCGCGAAAGGGAGGTCGAGATATCGGCCATGTCAGGATTCCCATAATGATCAGAGTCGTCAGCGACCGGACAGTCGGATATGACACCGATCAATCCACTGAGTCAATAGACTAGTAGAAATGTAGTTTATTGGGCGATGCGGGCGTGACCAAGGCGGGCATCGCACCCCCATTGCCACAACAGCCCGAGCGCCATCAGCGTCAGCCCGACTCCACCCAGAACCGGACCGAACGGAGCCAGGGCCAGGGCCAGATCGACCGGAAAACCAGCCATCGCCACCGCCACCACCCAACTGGGCGCGAGGCAGCACGCCACCCAGCCCAGGCTGGTCAGGCACAGGATGACGATCCCCGCCCCGGAATCGATCAGGACGGAGGAAATCCAGCCACGCCGCCGATCCTGTCGCGCCGCCAGCCACACCGCCACCACCAGGATGCTCGCCAACAGATTGGCCGGAAGGATGTGGAGCGACCATTCCGGCAAGGGAGTCTCCGGCATCGAACGGCGCACCTCGAACAGCGGTTCGCGCAGAACAACCGGCACGGCCATGCCCAGCCGGGGGGTATGGGTCAGAACGATACGGAGATTGTCGGCCCAGGGACGAACCCGCACGCTGTCGGGTCCATGGGCGCTGCGCAGGCTCGCCAGCCCGATCAGCCCCAGATGGAGCGAGACAACAATCAGCAGGACACGGCCCCAGAAGCCAAGGCGGAACAGAGGGGGAAAGGACGTCATACCAGAGGTTTCCGCGATGGCCAGACCGAGGCGGATCACTCTGCCCGACCTTAAAAATAATATCTACTAGATTTATAAGCTATACGACATCAGCGCACCTGAACCGGCACGGTGAAGCTCAAGCCCGCATCACCGATCACAGCCGGAGGCGCGGGAAAGGGCGCGGCGGCGGCAAGCCCCTCCAGTACCGCCTGATCCAGCGTCTCCGCGCCACTGGAACGGGCGATTGCCGCCTGGATCACCGCGCCCTGGCGCGACAGGGTAAAGGCCAACACCACACTCCCCTTCAGGCGCAGCCCCCGAGGCCGATGGGCCAGCAGATGCCGCCACACCGTCTCGGCATAACGCCGGGCCGTCTCGTCCTCGCCCGGTTCGGCGGCGACCGAGGTCGTGCCGCTCGACGGCGCATTCGCCGTCAACGCGGCCTCGGACACATTCTCTTTCGCCTCCATAGGCACCGCCTCCGCGCCCACCGCAACCGGTGGCGGAGCGGCCTTGGCTTGAGGCGCCGCCGCCGCGGCCCGGCGCGGACGCGGTGGCACCACCGCCGGATCGGATGCAACCGGAGGCGGCGAACGAACCTCGGGCGGAGGCGATGGCGCAACGGGGGCGATGGGAGGCGGGATCAACTCCACCACCGACACGATGGCCGGGTCGCCTTGGCTCGGCTGGGCCGGAACGGGCGAAGCGGCGGCAATCCAGCCCAAAACCGCCCCATGCCCGGCCAGGGACAGCAGCATTGCCGCGCCAAAGCGCCGCCTGCCCCACCCGCTCCGGTCGCTTTTCATCAGAACCGGACCGTGACGCCAGCATTGAATGAACGCCCCGGCGCGGCCAGTGGCCCATAGGGCAGCCGTGACCCGTTCTGGCGGAACCCGATATAATCGACGCCGCCCAGAGGCTGATAATATTGGGTGTCGAACAGATTGGTGATGCCGACATCGAAGCGGATCACCTCGATATCGTAAGAACTGCGCAGGTCGAACACCGCATATTCCGGTGTCACCGGCTCGTGACGCAGGGTGCTGACGTCGGTGGAGCGGCCGACCAGACGGGCGTCGATTCCGTTGCTCCAGCGGCCGATTTTCTGATCGAGCCCGATCTTGGCGTTGATCGGCATCAGGTGATAGAGGCTGTCGCCGGTATTGAGCCGCTCACCCTGAACCCAACCCAACGCCCCGGTCAGATCGAACCGGCCATAGGATGGGCTGACCGCCAATTGCTTGCGCCCACCAAGATCGATTCCGTACAGCAACGCATCGTGATTTGCGAAGCGATATTGTGAAAAGCCCGCCCGCGAGGCATTGCCGGTATAATCCTTGATCTTATCGACATCGATGTAATCGCGGACATAGGTGATGTAGGGCGTGGCCTTGATGCCCCAATCGTCCTGGGCCGCATCGTGCCAATTGCCGCTGAGACTGGCGGTATAGGCGGTTTCCGGCTTCAGATTGACGTCACCGATATAGCCGTTGCCATCACCGAACCACGTCACCATCGAACTGGCCATGTCACCCGTCGACCAGGCATAACGTTCATACAGGTTGGGCGAGCGGGTCTTGCGCGCCAGCCCGGCCTCATAGGTCGCGTCGGGACCGGGTTCGAAACGGACCAGCCCGGTCACATCGACATTGATGTCGGTGGTGTGATGGTCGCGGGCGTTGAAGGCGGCAGCGTTGGCGGCATAGGTCGCCGAGGTGTTATAGCCCTGCACCGCCCCGGCATTCATCAGCACGGTATCGTTCCTGAGCCCGAACAACGTCGTCCATTGCGGATTCCACGACCGTTGCCACTCGGCATAGGTGCCGAGAACGTCGCGGCTGCCGTCATTGATATTGATGAAGGTGTTCGGTCCCATCATTCCGCCTGCGGCGGGCCACCAATCATTCAGCGTGGCGCTGTGCAATTCGTGGCCGACCCGCAGCAGATCGGTAGCCGACAGCGGGATTTCGCCTTTGACCGAATAACCGAGATCACGCCCAGCCGTGTACATCGGCATGTTGCCGGTCGCACTCTTCTCCGGCAGGAAGTTCATGAAATGATCGACCTCCTGCCAATAGAGCCGGACGTCCAGCGTTCCCCAACCGAACGCCTTGTTCAGACTTGAATTGAGGAAATGGCTGCGGTTCCACAGCAAATCCATCCGCTGGTTGGGGTAGCCTTCATAAGGGATGAATTGCTGGCCGCCCTGAAGGGTGACCAAGGTGCCGTCGCTTCGGGCGGCCAGTGTCGCGGCGTGGTTCAAGGCGGCATATTGGCTGACGCCAATGCGGTTGCCGTTGCCATCCTGGTAATTGCGCGCCCGCACCCCCGACCCGGTGTAGCCGAGGCTGACATCCTCGGTCGCCACCGTGCCCGACACCGCGCCCGACAGAGTGCGGGCATTGCTGCGATAGAACGAAGACAGGCTGCCTTCGGTGTGAAGCCCTTCGTTCGGCGCGGCAAACACCGGCGAAACCGATTTGACCGCGATCGTCGAACCGATGCTGTCACCACCCTGGCTGACCGGGGTGATCCCGGCCACGACATCGATGCTGCCGATCCGGGTTGGGTCGATATAGGAGGTCGCCGGATTCATATGATTGGGGCAGGCCGAGGTCAGCGGCATGCCGTCGATCAGCACCCGATTGCGGTCGTCACCCAACCCCCGCACGGTGGGCAGGCCGGAAACGCCGCTGCCGGTAGCGGAGTCCACGCCGGGAATCGTGCCCAGCACAGCGGCGGTATCGCTGACAAAGGCACGGCGGGTGGCTAAGGCTTCGCCGTCGAGCGTGGTGGTCGATTGAGTCCGATAGTCCGTTGATGTCTCGGCATCGACCGGAAGGGGCGGAAGCTCGGTGGCGGTCTGGGCTATCGCCCGTTCGGAGGGGAGAGCGGCCATCCCCGACAAGAGGGCAACGGCGGCGGCGGACAGGCGGAGGTGCTCCGCGAAAAGACGATGCGGCATCGGGAATCCTTGACGCGCGGACAACGGGAGGTCCGTTCGAAAATCTGCGTTCGGGGCGACGATCAGCGGGGCGTCAAACGCCCGGCGGGGCCCGGGGCGGAGCCCAGGGGCGGACAGGTTCGGGCTGAACCGGCACCATCGCAGGGGGACGCGCCACCGCCATATCCCAGCGCGGACCGGGCACTGGCACCGCCACCTCTTCCGTCAGGGCAAGATGGCCCTGCAACAGCGGCAGGCAGAACAGGCAATGGACGCAATCGGCCTGTCCGGCGGGCAAAACCGGCGGAGTCTGAGGCGGATGCCGTTGCGTCCCGCAGATCGGCCCGTCCGCGATGGCCCGGTCCTGGACGCTCGCCACCGTCACACCCGGCATCAGCGCGGCCGCCGCCACCTGAAAGACGATCAGGACCAATCCAAACCACGAAATCAGGCGGAATCGGGTCATGCAGGCAGAGCTTCATCCCGGCGGTAAGCGTTGCGATCGGGCCACCCCTGTCGCGGGGCGGGCTCGGAGGCCTTGACGGCACCAATTCCCTTGTAGTCTACTAGTCTACAGTTTTAAAGGAGATTTGCGGTGCCCCGTGCCATCCCCTTAAGAATCGTACCGTTCGGCCCCGGCCCGACATGAGTCCCCGCCCCGATAAACGGGTTGGTCTCGACGATCTGGCTGCCGCCATCCCCAACCGGTCCTTGCTGGCGATTCCCGCCGATTACAGCGGACCGGCGATTGCCGCCACCCTGGCTCTGCTGCGCCGGGGTGTGCGCGATCTGCGCTTGGTGACCGCCCCAACCTCGGGGCTTCAGGCCGATCTGCTGATCGGAGCCGAGGCGGTCAGCGAAATCGAAACGGCCGGTGTGGCCTTGGGCGAACATGGGATGGCCCATCGCTTCCGCGCCGCGATCAGCGCGGGTACGCTGAAGATCAAGGACGCGACCTGTCCCGCCCTTCATGCCGGATTCCAGGCCGCCGCCAAGGGGGTTCCCTTCCTGCCGTTGCGCGGCATCCTCGGCAGCGACCTGCTGCGCCACCGTCCCGACTGGACAGTGATCCAAAATCCGTTCAGCGAGGCGAGCGATCCGATCGTCCTCGTCCCCGCCATTCACCCCGACGTGGCGCTGTTTCATGCTGCTCTGGCCGACCGCTTCGGCAATGTCTGGGTGGGGGTCCGCCGCGAATTGCTGACCCTGGCCCAGGCGGCGCGCCGCACCCTGGTGACGGTCGAAGCGATCTATGACGGCGACTTACTGGCCGATCCGGTCCGCGCCGCCGGGACTATCCCGCATCTGTATATCGAACAGGTCGCGCTGGTCCCGGGCGGGACAAAACCGCTGGCCTATAACGGCCACACCCCCGCCGACGATGCAGCCTTTGAGCGCTATACCGAGGCCAGCCGCAGCCAGGACGGCTTTGCCGCCCTTCTCGCCGAGTGGCTGGCATGACCGGCCGGTTTTCCTCGGCCGAATTCCTCGCCGCCACCCTCGCCCGCCTGCTGGCCGGGTCGCGAACCGTCGCGGTCGGCACCTCGTCACCGATCCCTGCCGCCGCCGCCTTGCTGGCCAATCTGGCGTCGCGCCAGCCGATGACGGTATCGCTGCTCGGCTCGTCCAGGACCAATCCGTTTACCAGCGGCGGCGTCGAACTGTTCGATTTCGCCGCCCAGGGACGATTGGACAGCTTCGTTCTCGGCGGCGGTCAGATCGACGGAGCCGGAAACGTCAATCTGGTCGGGATCGGCGGCTACCCCACCAGCCGGGTCCGCTTTCCCGGTTGTTACGGCTCGGCCTATCTCGCCTCGCTGGTGCCCAATCTGGTGCTGTTTCGCGAGGAGCACAGCCACCGCGTCCTGGTGCCCCAGGTCGATTTCATCAGCGCGGCGGGACGCGGCCCCGACGGAACCTACCGGCCGGGCGGGCCGACCCATCTGCTGACCGGACGCGCCCTGTTCCGCTTCGACCGCGACCGGGGCGGCTTCACCCTGCTGTCGGTTCATCCCGGCGAGACCGTCGCCTCGGTGCGGGAGCAGACCGGCTTTGCCTTCGACACCGACCCCTCGGTTGGCGAAACGCCGCCCCCCGATGCCGCCGCTCTGGTGCTGCTGCGCGGGCCGGTCGCGGCGGGACTGACCGAGCTTTACCCCGCCTTCACCCAACGCTTGCTGAAAACGGTCTAAGTCCATGCATCATTTCAATGTTCCAACCCGTGACCCCGGGGAATATCTGGCCGAACTGAACCGCCGCCGCTTTGAAAAGCTGAAACGGCAGATCGCCTATCTTTGGGGCAACGAAGAGTATTTCCGCCCCCGCTTCATCGCTGCCGGGGTGACCTCGCCCGGCGACATTCGGACCTTCGACGATTTCCGCGCCCTGCCCCCGTTCATGGACAAGGCCAGCCACCGCGCCTCGCAGGAAGAGTCTCTGGCTCGCCATGGCCATCCCTTCGGGCTGCATCTGACCGCGCCGTTAAAGAACGTGATTCATCTGGCGGCGACCTCGGGCACCACCGGACAGCCGACCTGGTACGCCTTCACCCGCAAGGATCAGGCGATCACCAACGAGATTCTGGCCCGCTTGTTCGCGGTCGCCGGAGTCCGGCCGGGCGACACCACCTTTCACGCCTTCGGCCTGTCGCTGTGGCTGGCCGGGATCACCTTCATGCAGGCGCTCGAAGCCTATGGTGCCCGTCCCGTCGCGGTCGGGGCCGAGGGGGGCATTTCCAAAATCCTGCGCTATATCGAGATGACCCGGCCGCGCGCCTTGTTCGCGACGCCGTCGCTGGTGGCGCAATTGATCGAGCGCGCTCCGGACGAGATCGGCAAGCCGGTCGGCGCGCTGGGCATCGAAATCCTGTTCTGCTCGGGCGAGCCGGGGGTCGGCCTGCCAGCCTTCCGCGAGCGGGTGACCGAAGCCTATGGCGCCCGGATTTTCGACGTGACGGGCGGAGCCTGGCACAACGGAACCATCTCGTGCGGCACCGGCTGGCACGGGATGCATCACCTCGCCGAGGATTATTGCTTCCGCTACGATCTGGTTGATCCCGTCACCCGCGCTCCGATCGAGTTGAAAGACGGCGCGGTCGGCGAAGCCCTGCACACCGCGCTGGAATACGAAGCGGCTCCGGCCTTCCGCAATGCGACCGGCGACATTTTGCGCCTGCATGTCGGCGAATGCCCCGGCTGCGGCCAGTTCGGGTCGCGGATCGAGATCATCGGGCGGGCCGACGACATGCTGAACGTCGAAGGGGGTGAAGGTCTATCCCTCGGCGCTTCAGGACATCGTCACCGGCTTCCTGCCCCA
>NZ_AQPH01000023.1 GCF_000442515.1 Magnetospirillum fulvum MGU-K5
GCCACGGCGTTTTGCGCCGTGGCCTTTTTCGTTGGTGCTATCGCCGCTTGGCTCCGCGCCACGAGCCGCGCGGCCCCTTGGGCCTAACCAAACAGCCTGTTTGGTATTACGGCGGCAGGATCGCCTTGCGGGCGAGGATGTGATCGCAGACCGACGTGGTATCCCAGGTCGAGGCCTTGCCCAAGGCGGGGGCAATCGTCGGCCACGCCTGTTCAAACGCCCGGCGGCCCATGTCGCGCAGGTGAACCAGGAAATCCCAGGCCGGGGCTTCCTTGGAATAGACGCCAAGCGCGGCGATCTCGGCATCAGCCTCGATCCGGTGCAGGTTGATGTGGCGGAACGGATGCTGACCCGGTGGCGGGTCGGCGATCATCTTGGCATCGACCAGCCGGTTGACGGTTTCAATCGTGTTGATCTCGTGGATCAGCGCGGCGTTGAAGGTCAGTTCATTGAGGCGGTCGGCGACATGACGGGCGCTGCGCGGCGGCGGACCGTCGCGTCGCAGCGGGTTGATCGTGACCAGGACAAGGTCGTTGGCCTCGGTCTCGCGCAGCCGTTCGGCCAGACAGGTCAGCGGCGGATTACCGAGATAACCGCCGTCCCAATAAAGATGTCCGTCGATTTCGACCGCCGAGAACGGAGCGGGCTTGCAGTTCGAAGCGCGTAGCGCATCGGGCGAGACCGCGCCATCGACGAACAGCTTGCGACGCCCCTCGCCGATATCGGTGGCGGCGATCACCAGAGACGGGGTTCCCGGTTGAGGCAGGGCGAAGATCGCCGGGATTTCCGGCATCACCTCGCGCAGTACCGCTGATAGCGAGCCGCCCAGCCCGGTTTCCGCCACTGGCGACGTCGATCCGGCGACGTCGGCCCAGCGGGCGGCGGTGCTGTCGTCGATATTCCAGCCCGAGCCGAGAGTGACGGCAGCGACAAACGGGTTGCCGCTCCAAAAGGCGACGCGGGCGATCGTCTCCCACAATTCGCGGATTTTATCCCGTCCCGCTTCGGCGATGCGGCGGGTTCGGGCGGTGGCGGGTCCGGGCTGCCCCGCTCCTTGATGGCAGCCATAGGCGAAGGCGGTGGCGGTCAAAGCCCCCGACGATGCCCCGCTGATTCCGACGATTTCGACGTTTCCGGCGACGACCTGATCAAGCAGGCCGTCTAATACCCCCCAGGCAAAGGCACCGTGGGTCCCGCCGCCTTGCAAAGCCAAGGCGATTCTGTGTGGTTTTTCCATGTTTCGCGCCTCCCGCAACCTGTTCAGCCGCCGCGCACTTTTTTGTTTAGGGTACGCTGAACCGTGGGGCAGGGCAACCAATGGTGTTGAGACTGGTCAGGCCGGATCGTCGTGCGGTCGGGGGATTCTGGCACGCCATGCGTGGGGATCGGGGGAGGGGGCGTCAACCGCCTTTGCCGTCTGCGGTGTTTCGTGTATGTAGAAACCTCCGTCGCCGCCGCCTTTGCTCGCGTCCGGCTTCTCCCCCCTTCCTCGGAAAGGACCCGCATGACCGCTCCTGCACCCCTGATGGCCGGAAAGAGAGGCCTCGTCATGGGCGTCGCCAACGACCGCTCCATCGCCTGGGGCATTGCCCAGGCCGCGCGTGCCCAAGGGGCGGAGCTCGCCTTCACGTACCAGGGCGAAGCTCTGGAAAAGCGGGTTCGTCCGTTGGCGGAAACCGTCGGCTCGTCGTTGGTACTGCCCTGTGATGTCTCGGACGAGGCGTCGATCGATGCCGTGTTCGATACCCTTGCCAAGACCTGGGGCAAGATCGACTTCCTGGTCCACGCGATCGGGTTCTCGGACAAGGAAGAGCTGCGCGGCCGGTATGCCGACACCTCGCTCCAGAACTTCCAGAACACGATGCACATCTCGGTGTTCTCCTTCACCTCGGTCGCCCGTCGCGCCGCGGCGTTGATGCCCGATGGTGGATCGCTGCTGACCCTGACCTATTACGGGGCCGAGCGGGTGATGCCGCATTACAACGTGATGGGCGTGGCCAAGGCCGCTCTGGAAGCCAGCGTGCGCTATCTCGCCGTCGATCTCGGCCGCGACAATATCCGCGTCAACGCGCTGTCGGCCGGTCCGATGAAGACCCTGGCCGCCTCGGGGATCGGCGATTTCCGCTATATCCTGAAGTGGAACCAGTACAACAGCCCGCTGAAGCGCAACGTCACCCTCGAAGATATCGGCGGTGCCGGTCTGTACCTGCTGTCCGATTTGTCGAGCGGCGTTACCGGCGAAACCCATCATGTCGATTCCGGCTATCACGTCGTCGGCATGAAGGCGGTGGACGCTCCCGACATCAACGTCGCGAAGGACTAGAGTCCGTGTCGGGCAACGCCTTCGGCCATCTGTTCCGCTTCACCACCTTTGGCGAAAGTCACGGTCCGGCGATCGGATGTGTGGTCGATGGCGTTCCGGCGCGTATTCCGCTGGCCGAGTCGGACCTTCAGGTCTGGCTCGACCGCCGCCGTCCTGGACAGAACCGCTTCACCACCCAGCGGCGCGAGCCGGATACGGTGAAGATTCTCTCCGGAATCTATCAGGGCCAGACCACCGGCACCCCGATCGGCCTGCTGATCGAGAATACCGATCAGCGTTCGAAGGATTACGGCGAGATCGCCGATCGCTTCCGCCCCGGTCATGCCGATTGGGTCTATCAGCAGAAATATGGCATCCGCGACCCGCGCGGCGGCGGACGCTCCAGCGCCCGCGAGACCGCGATGCGGGTTGCCGCCGGGGGCATCGCCCGCAAGGTGCTTGACGCTTTGGTGCCGGGCGGCCTGTCCATTCGTGGCGCGATGGTCCAGATGGGGCCGCACGCGATCGATCCCGCCCGCTGGGATTGGGACGCGATCGAGGCCAATCCGTTTTGGTGCCCCGACGCTACCGCCGCTCAAGAGTGGGAAGGCTATCTCGACGGGATTCGCAAGTCCGGCTCGTCGATCGGCGGCATCGTCGAAGTGGTGGCCAAAGGCGCTCCGGTCGGCCTCGGTGCGCCGGTCTATGACAAGCTTGATGCCGACCTTGCCAAGGCGATGATGAGTATCAACGCGGTCAAGGGGGTCGAGATCGGGGCCGGGTTCGCCGCCGCCGCCTTGTCCGGCGAAGACAATGCCGACGAGATGCGGATCGGCCCCGACGGTCAGCCCTGCTTCCTCTCCAACCGCGCGGGCGGCATCCTCGGCGGCATTTCGACCGGGCAGGACATCGTTGTCCGTCTGGCCGTCAAGCCGACCAGTTCGATCCTGACGCCGCGCCGCAGCATCGATATCACTGGGGCCGAGGTCGATGTCTCGACCAAGGGCCGCCATGACCCCTGCGTCGCGATCCGCGCCGTGCCGGTGGCCGAGGCGATGATGGCCTGCACCCTGGCCGACCATCTGCTCCGCGCCCGCGCCGTCGCGCGCTGAGCTAAGAAAACAGGGGAGGTTTGGAGGCGGATGCCCCCAAGCGGGGATCGGGGCGGCAGCCCCGCATCGCTCCTAACTTATTTCCGCAACAGCCAGCGATCTTCGGCCGCGGGGGCGTCGATCCGTAACGGCAGCGCCCGCAATTCGTCGTAGAGGACGCTGCCATCGACGGCAAGCGGCAGCGCGTCGATCACCTCGATCCGACGCGGCACTTCGGCCTCGCCGCGCCGCAGCCGGACCCAGGCGCGTAACGCGTCCGGGTCGGGCGTGGCTCCGGGGCGGGCGACGACGAAGGCCCGCAGGCTGCCGTTCTCGAGATCGACCAGACCGGCGGCGGCGATGGTGGGGTGGTCGGCCAGCGTTGCCTCGATCTCGTCCAGCCGGACCCGGTGGCCGGCGACCAACGCCACGCCCTCCTCGCGGGCCAGCGGCTCGGGCCACAGGTAATTGTCGAGGTCGCGCATCCCCAGCCGTCCGGTCAGCAGCCAGCCCCGGACCCGTCGCGCCGGTCCACTGGTCTCGCCCCAATAGCCGAGGATGTTGCCCGGAGCGTCGGCCGACACCGCCAGGATGCCACGGTCTCCGGCGCGGACGGGGCGGCCGTGCTCGTCCACCGCTTCGACGGTCAGGCCCGGTGCGGCACGGCCGGGCGAGGGCGGGCGTAATTCCATCATTCCAGCCAGATTGGCGGTCACCGCGCCGGTCTCGGTCACCCCCCAGGCTTCGTTGACATGAACGCCGAAGGCCCGCAGCGCGGTTTCGTGCAAATCGAGCGACAGCGGGTCTGGGCCGCTGGCGATGGCGCGGGGACGGGCAAAGGGACGCGTCGCCGCCTCGACCAACGGGGCGACCTGTGCCGACGGTAGCCACAGCGCCCGCACCCCGTGACGGCCGATCAGGTCGAGGCTGCGGCCCGGATCGAACCGCCCCGGCGCGGCCAGCACCGCGACGCCGTGATGCCAGGCGGGCAGCACCAGCCGGAACAGGGCTTCGGCATTCATCCAGTCGGCCGGGGTCCAGGCGATGTCGCCGAACTGGGGGAACAGACCCATCGCCAGTTCGACTGCCGGAAGCCCGCCCGCCATCGCGCGATGGGCATGGACCAGCCCCGGCGGCCGCCCGGCTCCGTCGGTGGGATAGAACACGAAGGCGGGGGTGTCAGGCTGGGTCACCAGTGGAGCAAAGCTGTCCGAGGCGATCTCCAGCGCGGGCCACAGCGCCGGAGCGGCGGGACCATCGGCTTCGCCCGCGATCAGGACGGTCAGCAGATCGGGCAGCAGCGGCCGTGCGATCTCGATCACCGGCAGCAGCGCCGGGTCGGCGATCAGGGCGACCGCGCCGGAATTGCCCAGCCGCCAGACCAGCGGCTCGGCCCCCAACTCCAACGGCAGCGGCACCGCCAACGCTCCCATCCGGGGAATCGCCAGCAGGGCGATGGCCGCATCCAATCCGGGCGGCAGCGCCAGCGCGACCCGGTCGCCGGGGCGCACCCCCCGCGCGGTCAGGACGTTCGCCAGCCGGTTGGCGAGCAGACGCAGGATGTGAAAGGTATAGCGCTCGGTGGTGCCGTCTTGCTGTTCGACGATCAGCGCGGTGCGGTGCCCATCGGCTCCGCCCAGGGTCTGGCGGTCACAGACGTCGAAGGACAGGTTGTAAAGCTCGGGGATTCGCCAGCGGAAGGTGCGGCAAGCTTCCTCGTAAGAGCGGGGATTGTTCAGCACGGCGCGTCGGTCCGGGGGAGGGAATTAGGGCGTGGCTGGGCGGTCATAGACGTGTAGCCCATGGATGATTCCGCCGGAGGAATCGAAACGTGATGCGAAGATATCAAACAGGAAGCTTTGATCTCGCTCAAATTTTTGAAAAATGGCATAGGCGATCAGATCGGCAAGTTGGACCAGCCTGGAATTTCTTGAATCGAGAAAGACCGGAACCTCAGCCATGTTGCGAAGTTTTCCGAATGAGTGCCCATTGTTTTTGAAGTCGATGGCTAAATTCTGAATTGCCGCCTCGCGCGTCGATTTGTCGAGGATCATCAGCCCTCTTTGCGGATTTCCGCTTTTGAACAGGCGCATCAGATAATGGTCAAAGCGGCTGCTGATCTGTTCAAAGGCATAATCGACCGCGTCACGGGGCGAAATCGCCTCTTTTTGGACGGCGACGCCAAAGGCACGGTTGTCGCGGTGTGAAACGGCAAAGACGCCCAGGGCATCGCGGATCGCCTGGATACGGTCGGAGCGCGGCACGGAACGCCAGAACTTCGAGCCGGTCAGCATCGGCGAACCGTGCAGTTCGACACTGCTTGGATCGGCGGGATTGAACCGGGCCGCGATTGCATCGAGCTGTTCCGACAGCCAGTGCCCTTGTCGTTCGAACACGGAGAGCCCGGCGAGGACGAAATAGCGCTGGCTTGCGTCGTTGGAATTGCCCGAATCATCAAGGTAAAGCAGGTACACTGCCGGTCCCTCCCTGGGCACAAAAAAGGTGGACGGGGGAGAACCATGTCTCGACGGTCCGCATAGGGCGAACCTCCCGGCCACGCTGAATCTTCGCTCCCGCCCGACAGCGCTGTCAATAAATATTGTTTCCTTTAGCGGTCGATCGGCATCAGCTCTTCAAGCCACAGATAGGTCTCGACATCGTCGAACATTACCCCGTCGAAGCCAAGGTCCATCACGCCCGCGATATACTTGCCGAGCAGGGTTTTCCACTCGGCGCTGCCGACGTCGGCGATATAGGTTCCCGGCTGGTCGTCATGGGCGAACAGGAAAGCGGGGGCACCGACCTCCCAGCCTTTTTGCCAGTACCAGCGCCAGTCATAGGCCCGTCCGATCGGCATCACCGCGAGTACCTGACGGCGCGGCCCCAGCTTCTTGAACTTCATCTGGGCGACATCGGCCTTGACCAGGAAATCGACGCCGCGATGGGCGACGTCGATCACCACCATGTCGTAATTGCTGTTCGAGATCGCCTCGACAAAGCGGCCCTTGCTGCCGAACCCGTCCGAGCGCAGCAGCGGCAGCCAATTGTGAATGACGTTCAGCGAGAGGATTTCGCTCGCATTCTCGCCGGGCGGATGCAAGCGGGGCGGCTGGTCGAGCCGGGCCGTGCCGATCATGGGATAGGAGGTGACGTGGTCGCGGGCGGCGCCGCGTAACGCGGCTTCGGCCGCCGCCGGGGCGGGGCAGGCATCGACCGACAGCAACGCCCGCCCCTCGGCCCGGATCGCGTCGGCGGCATAGACGATGCGGCGGACCCGCTCGGCCTTGTCCAGCTTCTCCTTGATCTCGGCGGCGCGGCGCAGTTCGACCGCCGGATCGTTGCTGAACGGCCCCATCTCGACCGGAATCGGCGGGCGCTGGATGCCGATCTTTTTTTCGCTGTCGATGAGGGCATCGTCGGCCTTGCGTTCCTTGATCGCGTCGGCCAGCGGCTTGTCGAGGACGTTGGCCCCGCAATACAGCCCGTCGATGACCAGTCCGTCGAGCAGCTTGACCAGCGGCCGGAACACCGAGCGTTCGGGCAGACGGCGATAGAACCCGCTGCTGGAGGGATCGTGCAGCGCTTCCCACTGGACTTCCCAATCGCCCTTGACCAGCAATTCGACGCCGCCGCGCATCAGTACCTGGAAATTGGGATCGCGTTTCTTGGCATAACTGGCCAGTTCGATCAGCACCGCGCGGGTCTGTTCGCGGACGTTGGGGACCTGCTCGGGCGGCGGGGGCACGAAGTCGCGCGGCTTGTCGAGCGCCAGCGCGGGCGAGGCCAGCAAGGCGAGTGCCAGCGCCAGAGTCCGTCCCGTCCGTCCGCCCCTTCTCATGACAGCAAATCCCGGACGTGATCGGCGATGGCGAGGCTGGCGGTCAGGCCGGGGCTTTCGATCCCGTACAACGCCACCATTCCCGGCGCGCCGGTCTCGGCCGGGCCGTGGATCAGGAAATCGCGTCCCGGCTGGTCGGGGGCGTGAATCTTGGGGCGGATGCCGCAATAGGCCGGGGCCAGCGCGCCATCGGGCAGGCCTGGCCAATACCGGCGAATTGCTTCGTAGAACACGTCGCCCCGGTGGGGATCGACGGTATATTCCTCGCGCTCGATCCATTCAACGTCGGGACCGAAGCGCCCGGCGCCGCCGAGATCGAGGGTGAAATGAACCCCCAGCCCGGCCGCGACCGGGACCGGATAGACCAGCCGCGAAAACGGCGTCCGTCCGGTCAGGCTGAAATAATTGCCCCGGCACAGGTAAGCGGGCGGCACGTCGGCCAGTCCCAGCGCCGCCCCGATTCGCGGCGCGGACAGACCGGCGGCCAGCACCACCGAGCGGGCGCGTAACCGCATCGGTTCGGCTCCGCCGGTTTCGATCAGCATCGCATCGCCGTCGGCGTGGCCGCCGGTGACCGGAGCGTGAAAAGCGATCATCGCGCCCGCAGCCTCAGCCTCGCCTTGCAGCGACAGCATCAAAGCGTGGCTGTCGATGATGCCAGTGAAGGGCGACAGCAACGCGGCGGTGCAGACGAGATTGGGCTCCAGCGCGCGGGCCTCGGCGGCATTCAGCATCCGCAGCCCCTCGGCTCCGTTGGCCTGACCACGGGCGAAGATCGCGGCCAGGGCGGCTTCCTCGCTTTCATCGGTGGCGACGACCAGCTTGCCGGGCAGGGAATGGGGGATCCCGCAGCGGACGGCATGGGCGCGCATCAAGCGGCTGCCCGCGACGCACAGCCGCGCCTTCAACGAGCCGGGCGCGTAATACAGACCGGCGTGGATCACCTCGCTGTTGCGGGACGAAATCCCGGTGCCGATCGCGCCCTCGGCTTCCAGCACGATCACGTCGCGTCCAGCCTGGGCCAGCGCGCGGGCAGCGGCCAGCCCGACCACGCCTGCGCCGATCACGACGCAATCGACCGGCTCGGCATCCTGCTCCGTCAACACTTTGTCTTTCCCCCGGAAGTAATCCTCTACATCTCGCGAAGCATACCACCGGGGCCAGACCTGCGGAAGGCGCATGGTCATTGCGTGCCAACGCGGCTAACGGTAGAATCCGTCACCGATCATCACGCGGCCTCCCTGTCTCGACCCAACCGACGCACGCCCCCGCTTCTTTGCGAGGTTTTCATGACCAAGCGCGCTCATGTCATCGTCGTCGGCAATGAAAAGGGGGGGAACCGCAAATCGACCATCTCGATGCATCTGATCGTCAGCCTGCTCGAACGCGGCCTGTCGGTCGGCAGCATCGACCTTGACGCCCGTCAGGCAACGCTGACCCGCTATCTCAAGAACCGCGAGGCCCGCGCCGACCGCGCCCAACTGGGGCTGGCGATGCCCGATCATATCGCGGTGCCGCCGACCCACGATCCCAAGGAGGACGAGGCGCGGTTGCTCGACACCTTCAACCAGTTCGCCAACGCCCATGACGTCATCGTGATCGACACTCCGGGCAGCGACCATGCCCTGTCGCGGATGGGACATTCCTTCGCCGACACCCTGGTGACGCCGTTGAATGACAGTCTGGTCGATCTCGACGTGCTGGGGCGGGTCGATCCGGCGACGATGAAAATCCTTCGTCCCAGCCATTACGCCGAAATGGTGTGGGAGACCAAGAAGGCGCGGGCGATGCGCGGCGAACGGGCGGTGGTCGATTGGATCGTGCTGAGAAACCGGCTGTCCAATCTCGACGCCCGCAACAAGCGCGAGATGGAAAAGCTGCTGGCCGATCTGGCCCGCCGGGTCGGATTCCGCGTCATTCCCGGCCTGGGCGAGCGGGTGATCTATCGTTCGATGTTTCTCGAAGGGCTGACCCTGCTCGACCTGCGCCGCAAAATCGAAGGCTTCGATCTGTCGATGAGCCATGTCGCCGCCCGTCAGGAATTGCGCACTCTGGTCGACGCAATCGCCCTGCCGAAGCTGGGCGGAGCCGGGCCGGGGCAGGGGGGATGATACGCGGTTGGCGTTTTTCCGATTGCCTCTGCCCCCCGGTATAACCATATGCTGTGAGATGAAGTGCGCAGCTCGATCTGACGTGCTAATCTCGGAGAACATATGCAAAACATCGATAAACAGGCCAAGTCCAAGGCCAAAGCTGGCTTTGGCGAGCGTCTGAACACGGCCGCCGCCGCCAAGAAGGCGATGGTTGAGAAGTGGCGCGCCAACAAGATCGATACCACCGATCCGGTCTATCTGGAGAAGCAGGCGGCCCTTCAGGTCGCCGCTGCCGCCCGTGCCGAACGCGACGCCCAGCGCAAGGCGGAGAAAGAGGCGGCCAAACTTCAGGCCATCGCCGACCGCAAGGCGGAAAAGGACGCCGCCGCCGCTAAGATCATCGCCGATCAGGCCGCCGCCGAGGCCGCCCGGATCGAGGCGATCGCCGCTGAGGCCGCGCTGGAAGAGCAGCGCAAGGCCGCCCGCGACGCCCGTTATGCCGCCCGCAAGGCGCGCAGCAAGTAAAGTGCCGGGTCTCCGCTTCCGCCGGTCGGACGATCGGGGGAAGCGGGGTACTTGTCGGCCCCCCCGTTTGTCGTGATAAGCTCCTGAAAAGGACCGGGAACAGACCGGCCGTCCGGGAGCGCTTTCTTGACTTCTCATCCGTCGTTCTGCCGTCCTGGTCCATCCGGGCTGCTGTACCCATGCTGATCGCCGCCTCTTTGTCGGCGTTGGTGCTGCTGTCGCTGCTCGCCGTTGTCGCCGGTGGTCGTGAGATCACCCATCGGTTGGTCCATGCCGGGTGCGCCGCCGCCAGTCTGGGGCTGCTGATCGGCGGCCTGACCCATCTCGGCACCGGCCCGGGCGGGTCGCCCTCGATCGTCCTGCCGCTCGGTCTGCCGTGGATGGCGGCCCATTTCCGCCTCGATAATCTGTCCGCCTTGTTCATGGTGGTGGTCGATCTCGCCGCCGTCGCCGCCTCGGTCTATGGCATCGGCTATTGCCGCCATCTGCCCGAAGTGCGGCGGGTGACCCCGTTCTTCCCGCTGTTCCTGTTCGGAATGAACGCGGTGTTGCTGGCCGACGACGCCTTCATGTTCCTGGTGGCGTGGGAATTCATGTCGCTGGCGTCGTGGCTGATGGTGCTGGCCGACCATAAATCTGCGGAAAACCGCCATGCCGGGATGGTCTATCTGGTGATGGCGGCGTTTGGCACCTTTTGCCTGCTGACCAGTTTCGGTCTGATGGCCGGGGCGGGCGGGGCCTATACCTTCACCGCGATGCGTCAGGCCGAACTGGCGGCGGTTCCTGCCTTTCTGGTGGTGCTGACGGCGGTGCTGGGCGCTGGGTCGAAGGCCGGTCTGGTGCCGCTCCATGTCTGGCTGCCGCTGGCCCATCCCGCCGCCCCCAGCCATGTCTCGGCGCTGATGAGCGGGGTGATGACCAAGGTCGCGCTGTACGGCCTGATCCGCATCCTGTTCGACCTCCACGGCGAGGTGCCGTGGGAATGGGGCGCGGCGCTGATGGTGATCGGCGGGGTCAGCGCGGTGCTGGGCGTGCTCTATGCGCTGTTCCAGGACGATCTGAAGCGGCTTTTGGCCTATTCCACCGTCGAGAATGTCGGCGTCGCGGTGATCGGGCTGGGGCTCGGCATCGCCTTCAAGGATGCGGGCGAACCGGCGCTGGCGGCGCTGGCTTTGGTCGGCGGGCTCTATCACATCGTCAATCACTCAATCTTCAAGACCTTGCTGTTCTTTGCCGCCGGGGCGGTGATCAGCGCCACCGGCGAACGCCGTTTGAGCGGCCTGGGCGGGTTGCTGAACCGGATGCCGTGGACCGGCACCGCGGCCCTGGTCGGTGCCGGGGCGATTTCGGCGCTGCCGCCGCTGAACGGCTTCGTGTCGGAATGGCTGATCCTTCAGGCCCTGTTCAAGGGGCCGGGCCTGCCGCATTGGGCGATGAAGTTCGGCGTGCCGGTGGTCGGCGCGATGCTGGCCCTGGCCGGGGCGCTGGCCGCGACCTGTTTCGTCCGCGCCTATGGCATCGTCTTTCTGGGCCGTCCCCGTTCGTTGGCGGCGGCGCGGGCCGATCTGCATCCGACCCCGGCCAGTATGCGCTGGACGATGGCGGTGCTGGCGCTGCTGTGCATCCTGCTCGGCGCGATCCCGGTGACGGTGACGGATGCCTTGTCGGCGGTGGTCCAGCCGATGACCGGGCTGCATTTCGCGGTGTCGGCCGATCTGGGCTGGCCGTGGCTGTCGCCGGTCAGTTCGACCCGGGGCTCTTATTCCGGCACGATGCTGGTGATGGTCGGGGCCGTGCTGTTCGCCGTCGCGGTGGTGCTGGCCCATGGGCTGGGCACCCGAGGCGTTCGCCGCGCCGATGCCTGGGATTGCGGCCACCGCGAGGATATCCCCGAAACCCAATATACCGGCCAGAGCTTTTCCCAGCCGCTGCGCCGGGTGTTCGGCACCTCGATCTTCCTGGCGCGCGAAACGGTCGAGATGCCTGAACCGGGCGAGCGCAGTCCGGCCCGGCTTTCGGTGCGGATGATCGATCCGGTGTGGGTCTGGCTCTATGACCCGATCTCGCGGGCGATCAATTTCATCGCCGACCGGGTCAACCGGATGCAGTTCCTGACGGTGCGGGGCTATCTGCTGATGATGTTCTCCACCCTGGTCTTCATGCTGCTGGTGGTGGCGTGGAGGCAGCAGCCATGACCGAATTTCTGATTCAACTGGCGCAAATCTTCCTGGTGGTGGCGCTGGCCCCGTTGGTCACCGGCTGGGTCCGGCTGGTCAAGGCGCGGTTGCAGGGTCGGGTCGGAGCGTCGGCGTTGCAGCCCTATCGCGACCTTTACCGCCTGCTGCAACAAGAGGCGGTGGTGGCCCATTCCGCCTCGTGGCTGTTCCGTGTCGCGCCCTATGTCACCTTCAGCGCGGTGTGGCTGGCCGCCGTGCTGATCCCGACCTTCACCACCGATCTGATCCTGGCCCCGGCCGCCGATCTGATCGCCCTGGTGGCGCTGTTGGGGGTGGCGCGGTTCTGGACCGCCCTGGCCGGACTGGATGTCGGCACCGCGTTCGGCGGGCTGGGGGCATCGCGCGAGATGATGATCGCCTCGCTGGCCGAACCGGCGATGCTGATGGTGACCTTCTCGCTGTCACTGGTGTCGGGCAGCACCGCGCCGTCGCAGATCATCGCCTTCGTGCTGTCGGGCAGCGTCGGGATCGAGGTGTCGATGGGGCTGGCGCTGGCGGCGCTGGTGATCGTCGCGGTGGCGGAAAACGGACGGATTCCGATTGATAACCCCTCGACCCATCTGGAACTGACGATGGTGCACGAGGCGATGGTGCTGGAATATTCCGGCCGTCACCTCGCTTTGATGGAAGCGGCGGGGATGGTGCGGTTGACCCTGTTCCTCGCCCTGATCGGCGGTCTGTTCGCGCCGTGGGGCATCGCCCAGGCCGGAGCGGGCTGGGGGGAATGGCGGTGGGGCTGGGAGCATTCTTTGCCAAAAGCTTTGCCCTGGCCTCGGCCTTGGCGGTGTTCGAGACCGGGATCGCCAAGATGCGGGTGTTCCGCTATGCCGATTTCCTGGGCGGCGCGCTGCTGCTGGGGCTGCTGGCGACGATCTTCCTCTACGTGTCGGAGGCGGTGTGATGGGAGCCGGGCAGATCTCCTATGACGTCGCCCACCTGATCGGGGCCACCGTGCTGATGGCCGGGCTGCAATTGCTGTATCAGCGTCGTCTGTTCGCGGTGATCAACACCTTCGCCTTCCAGGCCCTGGCCTTGGCCGCCGCCGCCGGGTGGCAGGCCCATGTCCAGAATGCGCCGCATCTCTACGTCACCGCCGGGATCGCCCTGGTGTTCAAGGCAATGATCGTCCCCTTCGCCCTGCATTGGCTGATCGAAAAGCTGGGGATTCACCGCAGCGTCGAAACCGCGATGTCGATCGGCTGGACGATGATGGCCGGGGTGGCGCTGGTGGCGCTGTCGATTCTGCTGGTGCTGCCGGTCACCGCCAACGCGGCGGCGCTGACCCGCGAGAGTCTGGCCCTGGCGATGAGCGTGGTGCTGATCGGCCTCTTGATGATGATCACGAGGCGTAATGCGGTAACTCAGGTGGTCGGCTTCATGGCGCTGGAAAACGGGCTGATCCTGGCGGCGGTGTCGGCCAAGGGAATGCCGCTGGTGGTGGAAATTTCGGTGGCGTTTTCGGTTCTGGTGGCGATGACCCTGTTCGGCATCTTCTTTTTCCGCATCCGCGAGCGCTTTGACACCCTCGACATCAACGATGTCGAAACCTATCGCGGGGACCGGCAATGATCGACCGGCTGACGGGCTTGCCCGGGCTTGAAAACCCGCTGCTGTGGATTCTGGCGGTGCCGCTGGGGGCGGCTGGCTTCCTCGCGGTCTTGCGGGACTGGCGGGTGGCGTCGTGGGTCAATGTCGCGGCGTCGGCCTTGACCTTCATCGCCTCGCTGGTGCTGCTGCGAGTGCGTCCGGCCCCGACCAAGTTGTTCTTCATCGACGATTTCAACGTCTATCTGGTGGTGCTGACCGCCTTTGTCGGCCTGACCACCTCGGTGTTCTCGGCTGCCTATATCGCCCGCGAAAGCGAGGGTAACCGCCTGT
Source organism: Magnetospirillum fulvum MGU-K5 (assembly GCF_000442515.1). Taxonomy (GTDB): domain Bacteria; phylum Pseudomonadota; class Alphaproteobacteria; order Rhodospirillales; family Magnetospirillaceae; genus Phaeospirillum; species Phaeospirillum fulvum_B. The sequence continues at coordinate 13,965 of NZ_AQPH01000023.1, forward strand.
CCGACCTGCATCTGCGCTTTTATCACGCGATGTATCAGGCCTTTCTGTTCACGATGCTGCTGGCGCTGTCGGCCAACAATACCGGGGTGATGTGGGTCGCGGTCGAGGCGGCGACCCTGACCACCGTGCTGATGGTCAGCCTGTACCGCACCCGCGAGGCGATCGAGGCGGCGTGGAAATATTTCATCCTCTGCTCGGTCGGCATCGGGCTGGCGTTGTTCGGGACGATCCTGGTCTATCTGGCGGCCCAGCCGGTGATGGGCGACGGAGCGGATTCGATGGCCTGGACCGAGATGATGCGCCGGGCGGCGGAGTTCCAACCCGATCTCTTGAACCTCGCCTTCGTCTTCGTGCTGGTCGGCTATGGCACCAAGGTCGGTCTGGCCCCGCTCCATGCCTGGTTGCCCGACGCCCATGCCGAGGGGCCGACCCCGATTTCGGCGGTGCTGTCGGGGCTGTTGCTGAACGTCGCGTTGTACGCCCTGCTGCGCTTTAAGATGCTGCTGTCGGCCAATGGCCAGACCCTGTCGCCCGGTCCGTTGCTGGTGGTGATGGGGCTGTCGTCATTGTTCCTGTCGGCCTTCATGCTGTACCGGCGCGGCGACATCAAACGGCTGTTCGCCTATTCCTCGATCGAGCATATGGGGCTGATCACCTTTGCCTTTGGGATGGGCGGGCCGCTGGCCAATTTCGCCGGTCTGCTCCACATGACGATGCATTCGTTGACCAAGTCGGCGATCTTTTTCGCGGTGGGCATCATCTCGCAGAACGAGGGAACCAAGCGGATCGCCGATATCCGGGGCCTGACAATGTCGCATCCGGTGCTGGGCTGGGGCTTTGTCCTGGCGGTGCTGGCGATTGCCGGTCTGCCGCCGATGGGTGTGTTCATGAGCGAGTTCCTGGTGCTGGGATCGACCTTCTCGCGCCAGCCGCTGTTGGCGCTGCCGCTGGCGATCGCGCTGTTGCTGGCGTTCGGCGCGCTGATCAGCCGGTTACAGATGATGGCGTTCGGCGAGCCGCCGCCGCGTTCGGCGGTTCAGAGCCATGCCGGGCGGGCGTCGAGTATCCTGGCGCTGACCCCGCTGTGGCTACACATGGCGCTGGTGCTGATGGCCGGGCTGTATCTGCCCGCGCCGTTGGTGGCGTGGTTCCACACGGTGGCGAGGATGCTGGGATGATCGGGCAGGAAACGCTGGCGGAGTTTCTGGCCGGAGCCGAGACGGTGGCGGGCAGCCATCCCTATCCCCGAACCCGGCTGGACCGGGTCGGCTGGCAGGCGCTGGTGGCGCGGCTGGCCGGATCGGATTGGGGCCTGATGGCCGAATGGGGCGAACCGGACGAGGTCTATGTCGCCCTGCGCGACGAAAGCGACGGCGAGATCCGCATCGTCTCGCACCGCTGTTTCGACCGCCGCTTTGCCGCGATCGGTGCGGTCAGACCGGCGGCGATCCGGCTGGAGCGGGCGATCCGCGATCTGTGGGGGCTGGAGCCCGAGGGGCTGGACGACCGCCGTCCCTGGCTTGATCATGGCCGCTGGCCGGTGCGCCAGCCGCTGGCGGCGCGGCCGCGCGATCCCTCGCCGACGCCGTTCGCTTATCCCTTCCTGACCGCCGAAGGCGAGGGGCTGCACCAGATTCCGGTCGGGCCGGTCCATGCCGGGGTGATCGAGCCGGGCCATTTCCGCTTTCACGCCCAGGGCGAGACGGTGGTGCGGCTGGAAGCGCGGCTGGGCTATACCCATAAGGGGATCGCCGGGCTGGCGACCGGCCGGACAATCAAAGAGGTGGCGCGACTGGCCGGGCGGGTCTCGGGGGATTCCACCGTCGCCTATGCCCTGGCCTATGCCCGTGCCGTCGAGGCCGCGACCGGGGCCGATGTGCCGCGCCGGGCCAACTGGCTGCGCGCCCTGATGGCCGAGCTGGAGCGGCTGGCCAATCACCTTGCCGATATCGGCGGTATCTGCAACGACGCCGCCTTTGCGGTGATGCTGGCCCATATGTCGGTGCTGCGCGAACGCATCCTGGGGGTCAATCGGGCGCTGTTCGGCCATCGCCTGCTGATGGATCAGGTGGTGCCGGGCGGTGTTGCCGCCGATCTGCCGCCCGAAGGGTCCGAGACGATCAAGCAATTGCTGTACGGGCTGCACAAGGAAATCGACCGCGCCCGCCAATTGTACGAAAACACTCCCTCGCTGTCCGACCGGACCCAGGGCACCGGCATCCTGCCCTCGGCCCTGGCCAATCGGTTCGGTGCGGGCGGATTCGTCGGCCGCGCCTCGGGGCGGGGGCATGACGCCCGCCGTGTGCCGGGCTATCCGCCCTACGAGATGCTGGATCTCTCGGTGCCGATGCTGCTCGAAGGCGACGTCAACGCCCGGGTGATGATCCGCTTTGCCGAGGCGGCGGAAAGCCTGCGCCTGATCAACCGCATCCTGCTCGAACTGCCCGACGGGCCGGTGCGGACCGACCTGCCGCTGCGGGCGGGCGAGGGGATGGCGGTGACCGAAAGCTTTCGCGGCGAGGTGCTGGTGTGGGTCCGGGTCGATGAGTCCGGGCGGGTGGTCCGCTTCCACGCCCACGACCCGTCCTGGTTCCAGTGGCCGTTGCTGGAAGCGACGATCAAAGGCAACATCGTTGCCGACTTCCCGCTGTGCAACAAATCGTTCAATTGTTCCTATTCGGGGCATGACCAATGATTCCCCCGATTTCGAAATTACTGTTCCGTGCCCTGACCCGGGGACCGCAGACAAGGCGCGGGCCGGTCGCGCCCGATCCCGACGGCGCGCTGGAACTGGCGGCGGCGCTGGGCGAGCGGGCGCGGGCCAAGCTGGGCCGTTCGCTGGCGATCCGCGAGGTCGATGCCGGATCGTGCAATGGCTGCGAGTTGGAGATTCACGCCGTCAACGGTCCCGTCTATGACCTGGAACGGTTCGGCATCCGCTTTGTCGCCAGCCCACGCCATGCCGACGTGCTGATGGTGACCGGCCCGGTCACCGCCAACATGGCCGAGGCGCTGCGGCGGACCTACGAGGCGGTGCCGTCGCCGAAATGGGTGGTGGCGCTGGGCGATTGCGCGCGTGATGGCGGCTGCTTCGCCGGGTCCTATGCGGTGGTGGGCGGAGCCGCCTCGGTGGTGCCGGTTGATCTCCACATTCCCGGCTGCCCGCCCGAACCGGCGCGGATTCTATCCGGTCTGCTCGAAGTGATGGAGCGGGCGGTGAAAGGGTGATCTTTTCGCGTCCGCGTTAAGAAGACCCGTGCACCCGCGGTCACCCTCGGCTAAGACAGTACCGGATAGACTAAATGGGGTTTGCCTCCGCCCGGACGGAGGATGGCCCCGGTCAAGGAAGGTATGAGGATGACACAGCGGATGAAGTCTCTGGTTCCTGCGCTGCTTCTCGCGGCGGCGATGGCGACCCCAGCGGCGGCCGAGGAAGTCGGCAGCGTCTCGACCGTGTTCAAGGCGCTTGGCCCCAACGACAAAATCGTGATCGAAGCGTTCGACGATCCCCAGGTTATCGGCGTCACCTGCTATCTGTCGCGGGCCAAGACCGGCGGGATCAAGGGCGGGATCGGCATTGCCGAGGATACCGCCGACGCCGCGATTGCCTGCCGTCAGGTCGGTCCGATCCAGTTCGTCGAGCAGATCAAGGACGGCGACACCGTGTTCAAGAAGGACACCTCGCTGCTGTTCAAGACGATGCAGGTGGTCCGATTCCTCGACCGCAAGCGCAACGTGCTGGTCTATCTGGTCTATAGCGACCGGATCATTGAAGGCTCGCCGAAGAATTCGGTGTCGGCGGTGCCGATCCAGAAGAACTGGATTCCGTAAGGTGACGACTGACCTGCCCGCCGATCAACGGCTGTTGCTCGACGGGTTGCTGGCTCGGCTGGACGGCATCCGCGATTCGGCGGCGCTGTCCCAATTTATGTCCGACGTGCTGCGCAGCCTGCTGCGCCGCCAGGGCGACGCCGAGTTCCGCGAGACGATCCAGGCCGCCTTTGCCGAGGGTCTGGTCGCCCATACCTGGGACGAGCAAAAGGTGCTGGCCGCCGAAGTGATCCGGGTCGTGATCGACAAACGGCCCGAGATCGCGCTCGCCTGGCAAATGGCCAATGCCGGGTCGTCCCCGGTCGGGACCCGCCGCGCCGCCGATGCGCCGCCGTCCCCGCCGCCAGTCGCGTCCGCGCCGCCGCCGACCTCGGAATATCTCTATGCCGAGGCCGAGGCTGGTCTTGGCCGCTATGTCGCCGATATCGCGGTGCGGCGGCTGGCCCAATTTCAGGTCCCGCCTGCGACGTTGCCTTCGGCCGCCTATCATTCCGGTCGGCCATTCTTTCTGTTCGATCCGGCGCTGGGCCAGGTGCTGGGCGATTTCGTCGCCGGGCCGCTGCTGCGCCATTGCCGCGACGGGATGGAACGGCGGGTCTATCGCCCCTGCGAGGGGGGCGTGCCAGTCGGCGACGAGGCCTGGGCCGCCTATATGGCCGACAAGCGCGACCATGTGTGGGCGATTTTGCTCGACCGGCTGACCCGGCTGGCCGTCGATCACCAATCGGCCGAAGCCAAGCAGAACGGGGTTCATGAGGGTGGCGATCCCGGCTACCGGATTGTCGAGGTTCCGGTTACCAAGCCGCGTCATTTCTCGATCCTGGGGGTCGAGTTCACCCTGGGCCACGTCACCACCACCCGCAGGGTCAGGGTCAAGACCCCGCCCGCCAACGCGCTGGAGTCCAACGAGCAAGAGGCGCTCGATCTGCTGGCCGAACTGCGCCTCTTGGCCGAGCGGGCGCGGATCGAGCTGCCCGACAGTGCCGACTTCCAGTTCCTGCGCACTTTGTTCGAGTTCAACGTTCGCCAGTTCGTCGCGCTCCGCGACGAATTGATGGCGCTGTTTGCCAATGCCGGGACCAGCGGGCCGTTCCTGCTGGAACGGCTCCACGCGATCGACGATGTGCTGAGCAGCATTCTGGCCGACATTCTGGGGCTGATGCTGTTCACCCGTCACGGGGACGGGCGGTTCGGCCTGTCCGATTTTTATTATTTCTGCCAGGGAGCCGCCCGCGATTTCAGCGCGGTCAGCGAGACAAGGCCGTTCAGCGTGATCGAGATCGCCTCGCGCCCGCGCGAACTGGTGCTGCAACTGCGCGAGGGGCTCCGGCGGCGGGTCCATCCCGACAAGCTGTTGTCGGCGGTCGAGAAGCTGCTGGAATGCTGGACGGTGATCGGCCGCACCCGCTTTGGCACCGAGCTTGATCAGGGGTTGGCGGTATTTGACTCGTTTGCGCCGTTGTTCGCCGACGATCCCGATTGCGAGGTGATCGCGGAAATCACCCGGATGGTTCGCGGCCAATTGGTGACCGGCGGGGCCAGCCGCGAGTCGCTGTTGCTGGCGCTGGGGCGGGCCTATGAACCGATTGGACGGCGGACGGCGGGACGATATTGATGCGTATTCTGTTTATCACCGCGAGCCGGATCGGCGATGCCGTCTTATCAACCGGGCTGTTGAATCATCTGGCCGAACGCTATCCCGACGCCCGCTTCACCGTTGCCTGCGGGGCTCCGGCTGCCCCGTTGTTCGCCGCCGCTCCGTTCGTTGACGAGGTGATCCCGATGATCAAGCGCCGCCGCGCCGGTCATTGGATCGATCTGTGGCGACGCACCGTGACACGGCGCTGGAATCTGGTAGTCGATCTGCGCGGCTCGGCGATCGGTTGGCTGCTGCCCGCGTGGCGGCGGCGGGTGCTGAAATCCTCGTGGGAGCCGCGTCACCGGCTGGCCCATCTCGCCACCGTGCTGCGGCTTGATCACGTTCCGCTGCCCCGCTTGTGGGCCGGGACGGCCGAGCGGGCGGCGGCGGAACGGCTGATCCCGTCCGGCGGGCCGGTTCTGGCGGTCGGTCCCACCGCCAATTGGGGGGGCAAGCAATGGCCCGCCGACCGCTTCGTCGCGGTGATCGCGCGTCTGACCGCGCCGGGTGGGGTTCTGGCCGAGGCCCGGGTCGCGGTGATCAGTTCGCCGACCGAGCGGGAGGCCGCCGCCCCGGTGCTGGCATCGGTGCCGCCCGAGCGCCGGATCGATCTGACCGACGGCGCGCACGATCTCGCCACAATCTATGCCTGCCTGGAACGCTGCGCTTTTTACCTGGGCAACGATTCCGGGCTGATGCACATGGCGGCGGCGGCGGGAGTGCCGACGCTGGGGCTGTTCGGGCCGTCGTCCGAGATCTTCTATGGTCCGGCGGGGCCACGGGCGGCCAGCGTGCGCGGGCCGCGCTCGTTCGAAGATATCTGCCATGCCCCCGATTTCGATCACCGCCGTCAGGACAGCCTGATGCATGATCTCGATCCCGAGACGGTGGTCGCGGCGGCTGAACGGCTGTGGGCCAGCCTGTGACCCGCAGGCGCCTGCGTCTGCGCCTTTCGACCGCCGTTTGGGCTTTGCTGATTTCGCTGGCGTTGCATCTGGTGGCGTTCGTCGGCGTGTGGCGGCTCCAGATCGATCTGCCGCCCGATCCGGTTGCCGAGCGGGTGACGATTGTCGATCTCGCGCCGCTGCCGCCGTCTCCTCCCCCGCCGCCCCCAGCCCCTCCGCCCCCTCCACCATCACCGCCTCCGCCGCCACCGTCACAGAAAGCGGACCCGAGGCCGAAGGAGCCGCCGCCGCCTCCGCCGCAATTGACCCGCGCCCCGATCGCCAAGCACTCCTCGGGGGTCAAGTCCGGTAATGAGTCCGTCCGCCCCGCCCCTTCGGCCGCAGCGGTGCTGAGCGTCGAGACCGCCGGAAGCCGCAAGCCTCAGGCTCCGGCACGCGGCGGACTCAGCCAAAGCGCCCAGGATTTCATCCTGGCCCAGATTCTGAAGATGTGGCGGTTCGATACCGCGCCGATGAAAGGGAAGGGGGTGGTGATCTCGGCGATGATCGAGATCAATGCCGACGGCACCCTGGCCGGGGCGATGAACCGCACGGTTCCATGGAATCCCGGCGCGGTGATCTCGGGCTATGACCGCCTGCCGCCCGACAGCCCGCTGCGCCGGGCGCTGGAAGCCTATCTGCTGGCGCTGCGGCTGGCCCAGCCGCTGACCCTGCCGCCCGACGACGGCAAGGGCTGGCCGCGCCGGATGACCCTCCGCTTCGCGATCGACGATCTGTAAGAAGAGCTTATACCAAGCTGCATCATGCAGCTTGTAGGCCCAAGGGGCCGCGCGCCCCATGGCGCGGAGCCAAGCGAACGGAGTGAGCGCCCGGCGAATGAGGGCCTGCGCGGATCGATTTCGATCAGCGCAGCTTGGTATTACCCCGCGAACGGAGCGAACAGACGGCTAAGCAATCCGCTTGGGCGGATCGGGTCGTCGCCGACGCACAGGCACAGACAGGCTTGATCGGTATCGGCGACCGGGCGATAGAAGCGGTTGGCGGCCTCGACCGCGAAATCGCCGGGGCGGTAATGCCCGACCGCATCGCGATAGGCTCCCTGCAACACCACGTTAACTTCGGCGGCGGCGTGGCGGTGACGGGGCGAGACCACGCCAGCCTGCATCCGGATCAAGCGGGCCTGGGCGCGGTCGGAGCTGACCAGGATTGCCTGATCGATTCCGGGCGAGACGGGGTGCCAGGACAGACGGGCCGAATCGCCGCCGCAATAGGCTCCGATCGGGCCGGGCAAGGCGGAGCCACGGGCGGGCAAGCGGGGCGCGGGCGGGGTCCGGTCGAGCCGGGCCAGGGTGCGGGCCAGCGCGTCGTCGGCCATCGCGCAAATGGGAAGGGATTCGAACGTCGCTCCGGCCAGGGCTTCAAGCCGGGTCACTTCGGCCCGACAGCGTGGGCAGAAGGCGAGGTGGGTGGCGACGGCCAGCGCCGTCGCTTCGTCCATCGCTCCGGCGGCATAGGCCGCCAGCAACGCGTCGGAGGGGTGGAAGGAGGCGCTCATCGGCTTTCTCCCAACAGGGCCTTGATCCGCCCCATCGCCAGTCTCATGCGGGATTTAACGGTTCCCAGCGGCACATCGAGCCGGGAGGCGATCTCGGCGTGGGGCATGTCCTCGAAGAAGGACAGGGCCACCACCCGCGCCTGATCCGGCGGTAAGTGGGTCAAAGCCGTGCGCACCCGCTGTTCGCGGCGCCCGGTCTCCAATGCCTCGTCGGCGGGCGGGGCCGGATCGACGACCAGATCGGGGTCGTCCGGGTCGATCTCGGGCCGCCGTTCGTGGCGCAGCCGGTCGATCCGCAGATTGCGGGCGATGGCAAAAATCCAGGTGCTCGCGCTGGCCCGTTCGGGATCGAACGCCGCCGCTTTGCTCCACACCGTCAGCATCGCGTCCTGCGCCAGTTCCTCGGCCACCGCATCCTCGGCCCCCAGGCGACGCAGATAGGATTTGATCCGGGGCGCGTAATACAGGAACAGCGCGGAAAAGGCGGCCTGATCGCGGGATTGGGCGACCGCCCGCAAGCGAGCGTTCATCGTCTGGGCGTGCGGGTCCGGGTCTGCCGGGGTGTCGTCGCGGGCGATCATGATCCTCCCGTCGTGTTATCGGCGGGCCGACCAGAGACAGCTCTGGCACGGCCTCGGACCGATCATCGTCGCGACGGGAGGAAAAAGCCAGCATCAGCCCGCCCCGGCCGCCATCCGCTCGTAGCTGATCGCCAGCGAGCGCAGCACCGGCCCGGCTCCGTCATGGCCATTGGCGATGTCGCGCAGAGCGCGGGCCAGGGCGATCAAGGTGGTCTTGTCAGCGGTGCGGGAAGTCGTCGAAGCCATCATCGGTCTCCTTGGAGAGCGTCGGTTATGATGGTTCTACGCAGCCCCGGCCGGGTTGGATCACCGGCCGCAGCAAAAAAAGATCAGGGGAAGCCGCCGCCGTCGGCATGGGACGTCCGGCCGTCGGTGAGGTGAAGATCAATCTCGGTCACTGGACAGGGGGCGATTCCGGTGCTGCGCCCGCCCAGCGGTCGGACCACCGTCTCGACCATGCATTGCTGCGAGCAGACTTCGGAGCAGACTTCGATGCGGTTTTCCCACATTTCGGTGGCGGCCTGGACGACATAGCCGTGCATCGCCCGCGCATCCTCGTCGGAATAACGGCCGCCCAGCGCCTTGGTATACTCGGCGATCATCCTGTCAGGCGAGATGTCGGAACAGCCGCAATTGGCGACCAGACCGAGAAAGCGGCCCATCCGGCCGTACCAGGCCGGTTGTTCTGGCGGCGGCAGACAGCCGGGGAGCAGGAGCGGCAGCCCCAGCGCCAGCACGAATGCCGCGCGGGCTGTCATGCCGCGATCCTGTCGAGATGGTCGGCCAGACGCCCCAGCGCGGCCGAGAGCAGGCGATGATCGTTGGCGTCGAGTACGGCGGCCATGATTGCGGCACCTTCGTCGCTCAACAGGTCAAGGGTCTGGAGCGCGGGAAGCACGCCATCTTCGGCCAAGAGGTCGAGCGCGGTGCGGAAGATGCGGTGTCGACCGCCGCGCGATTCCTCGCCCAATAATTCGGCCAATGCATCAGGACAGGGTTGCTTGCGGTGGACCCGAAAAGCAAGACCTCGCAGTAAGCGAGCTTTTTCAACTGGGTCGAGAGAATCGTTGCGGGCCATGATGGACGCTCCTGCTCCGGCGAGATCCGGGCTCGCAACTTTCGCTCTCTGGCTGGGGGTGCGTCAACCTTTTCACGATATTGATCGACCGGCTCTCGAAATTGGGTGCCTTGACCATAGGGTCGGCCTCCCGCCTATAATGCCCGGGGAGGATACATGCTGGCCTGCGGACCTAGAGCTTTGACGGGGATATTGCGGCTTTCGGCGGCGCTGGTGCTGCTGATGCTGCTGTCGGTCCCGGCCCCAGCATCCGAAGGCAGCGGACTGCCGTTGCCTCGCTTTGTCTCGTTGCGCTCGGACGAGGTCAATCTGCGCACCGGCCCCGGCGTCCGCTATCCCATCGACTGGATCTATGCCCGCAAGGATTTGCCGGTCGAAGTGGTGGCCGAGTTCGAATCCTGGCGCAAAATCCGCGACTGGCAAGGGTCCGAGGGCTGGGTCCATCAAAGCATGTTGTCCAGTCGGCGGATGATGGTGGTGATCGGGGCCCAGCGCCCGTTGCGGGCGTCGGATTCGGACTCCGCCGATCCGGTGGCGATGTTGGAACCGGGCGTGCTGGGCCGCCTGCTGCAATGTCCGCGCAACCGCGATTATTGCCGCGCCGAGATCGGCCGCAGCCAGGGTTGGCTGCGGCGCGACGAAATCTGGGGCGTCTATAAAGGCGAGTGGATCGAGTAAGGCGGACGGGGCGTGCCCCCGCTTTAATCGGCGGCGGGCGGCTCTTCCGGGCAGATCAGATCAACGGTTTCGTCGGCAATCGCGATTTCGGCGGGCAGGCGGGCGACGATGTCGCCGTCTCCCTGCACCGGAGCCCCGCGCGGCCCGGTGATGATGATCGACTTCGCCTTGATCACCTGAACCTCGGGCAGTTCGGTCAGCTTGCCCAGCGGCAAGGCAATCCCATAGCGCAGCATCCCGGTGACCCCGGCGGCGGGCAGGATGCAGATTTCCAGCATCGGGTCTTCCAGGTTGGCGTCGGGGGCGGCGACGAACGGCCCGCCATAGAAGCGGCCCTTGCACGCCACCACCATCCGCCCTTCATAGGTCACGCCGTCGGCGCGGATGGTCAGAATCGGGAAGTCATAGCCGACCGCCTGCTTCAATCCCTCGACGACATAGGCCAGCTTGCCCGCATGGCGTTTCAGGGTGACGTTGAGCCCGGCGACGACTTCGGCGTCAAGCCCGGCCCCGGCCATCAGCAAAAAGCGGCGGCGATTGGCGGTGCCGAGATGGACTCGCCGCGCCGGGCCAAAGGCGATGGCGCGGGCGACCTGTTCGCCGTCGCGGGGATCGAGCCCGATTTCGCAGGCGAGCACGTTGGCGGTGCCAAGGGGCAGCACCCCCAGCGCCAGCCCGCCCCCGGCCAAAGCCAATCCGTTCAGGACTTCATTGACGGTACCGTCGCCTCCGGCGGCGATCACCGCATCGAACAGGGCCGGATCGACGCTGGCGGCAAAATCCTCCGCATCGCCGCGTTTGGCGGTTTCGCGGACCGTGACGGCGCACCCAAGCTGTTCGAGCCGGTCGACGACACCGATCAGGCGGCGACGTTTGTGACGACCGGCGGTGGGGTTGTGAACGATCAGAACCCGGCGCGGCCGGGTCGGGATCGGCGAGGCTTCGATCGACGGGATCAGGCTATTTTCCAACATGACGCGTTCTATATCGCGGCTTGTTGACGAATCATCAGTGAAATAATTGTTACGAACATTATTCAGTTCGATGAATTTTGGCAAAACTAAGGCAATGAGTATGTACAAGCCGACCTATGCGCACTAGAACCGCGACACCTGAAGCGTCCGGAACTGAGATTGGATAGGTGGATGCATGAACGCCAGTACTGATATAAAGCGGCGTTACCGGACCATCTGGATTTCGGACATCCATCTCGGCACACGCGGCAGCAAGGCCGACGATCTGCTCGATTTTCTGAAAAGCACCGAATCCGATACGCTTTATCTGGTCGGCGACATCATCGACGGCTGGCGGCTGCGTAAATCCTGGTTCTGGCCGCAATCCCATAACGACGTCGTGCAAAAATTGCTGCGCAAGGCGCGCAAGGGAACCCGGGTGGTGTTCGTGCCGGGCAATCACGACGAGTTCGCCCGCGATTATCACGGCATTCTGTTCGGTGACATCCGCGTCGCCACCAGTGCGATTCACCAGACCGCCGACGGGCGGCGTCTGCTGATCGTCCATGGCGATGCATTCGACGGCGTGGTCAAGCACGCCAAGTGGCTGGCTCATCTCGGCGACGGGGCCTACACCCTGGCGCTGTCGCTCAATCACTGGCTGAACGTGGCGCGCCGCAGCCTGGGCTTTCCCTATTGGTCGCTGTCGGCCTACCTGAAGCTCAAGGTCAAAAACGCGGTTCAGTACATGGCCAATTTCGAAGAGGCGATGGCCGACGAAGCGCGCCGCTGTCAGGCCGATGGCGTTGTTTGCGGTCACATCCATCACGCCCAGATGCGCGATATGGACGGCATCCTCTACTGCAATGACGGCGATTGGGTCGAAAGCTGCACCGCCCTGGTCGAGAATTTCGACGGCAGCCTGGAAATCGTGCACTGGCTGCGGGCGCCGGGGATGTATCTCGCCTCGGCGGCGTCGGCCCACGACGACAAATCCGGGGAAGCCGCCCCGCAGCTCAGTCGGGTGTGACGCCGGTTTAAGGAGAAGGAATGCGTATTCTTGTCGTCTCGGATGCCTGGCTGCCCCAGGTCAATGGTGTCGTCCGCACCCTCGATACGCTGAGAAGCGAATTGGAGCGCACCGGCCACGAGGTGGTGATGCTCACCCCCGAGCGGTTCCGCACCATTCCCTGTCCGACATATCCAGAGATCCGGTTGGCGGTGCGCCCCGGTCCGCGGATCGCCCGGCTGATCGAGGCGGCGCAGCCCTGCGCGATCCATATCGCCACCGAAGGCCCGTTGGGCTGGGCGGCGCGGCGCTATTGTCTGCGGCGGCGTCTGCCCTTTACCACCGCCTATCACACCCGCTTCCCCGAATATATCAAGGCCCGGTTCCGGGTGCCGCTGCCGCTGTCCTATGCGGTGATGCGGCGGTTCCATGCCGCCTCGTCGCGGGTGATGGTGGCGACCCAGGGGATCGAGACCGAGCTGGAACAGCGCGGCTTTCACCGGATCGGCCGCTGGTCGCGCGGGGTCGATACCGACCTGTTCCGCCCCCGCCCCGAAGCCAGGGGCGATGACGGTCCCTTTGCCGGTCTGCCCCGGCCGATCTTTTTGTATGTCGGGCGGGTCGCGGTCGAAAAGAACATCGCCGCCTTCCTGGCCCTCGACTTGCCCGGGAGCAAGGTGGTGGTCGGCGACGGGCCGCAGCTTGACGATCTGCGCCGCCGTCATCCCGAAATCCACTTTGCCGGTGCCCAGTTCGGCGAGGCTCTCGCCCGCCATTATGCCGCCGGAGACGTGTTCGTTTTCCCCAGCCGGACCGACACCTTCGGCCTGGTCCTGCTCGAAGCGCTGGCGTCGGGCTTGCCGGTGGCGGCCTATCCGGTGCCGGGTCCGCTGGACGTGATCGGGGCTTCGCCGGTCGGGCGGCTCGATACCGATCTGGGCAAGGCGGCGTTGGGGGCGATTGGGATCGATCCGGCGCTGTGCCGCGCCCATGCCCTTGATTTCTCGTGGGCGGCATCGACCCGCCAGTTCGTCGAGAATCTGGCTCCGTTCGAAATCACCTGCTGGAAAGAACCGGCGCCGGTGTAACGGCAAGGCGCGCGTCTTGCGCCGTTGGTTCCGATCAGGGAGCGGCGGCCTCGGCGGCGCGCGCGTTCGAGCGCTGATACTTGTTGAGACCCTCGGCCATCGCCGCGGCGAACCAATCGTTCGCCGGGGAGGATGGCGCTGCGGCCGAGGCTGCCGTTGCGGCGGCATTGGAGGCAGGCGGCACGGACGTAGCCGCCGCCGTACCTTCGGCCTGGGCGGCGACGACCGGGGCGGCGTTGGCGGGGGCGATCAAGCCCGATTGCGGCCGTGCCCCGGTGACGGGCAGGGGGGATCGTCCGCTATTGCCGGAAACCGAGGTGGCCACCACCGGAGGAGTCCGGGTGGCGAGGTCCGTCGTCCGCGACGGCATGGTCAGCACCCGTCCGGGCTTGGTGTTCCATAACCGCGTCGGGGCCGCGTCGGCGGTGGCGGCGACGCTGACGGCGGCGGGGGCATTGTCGGCGCTGGCGGTTCGGGCCGTCTCGGCCGGGGGCACGCTGGCGCTGGTGCTGACCTGGGGACGCGGCGCGGCGGCCGGGGCGGCGGGCTCGTCGCCGATCAGGTCGGTCAACAGAATCGGCCGGGCGTCGGTCGGTTTCGTCTCGGTCTTGGGCTCGCTCGTGGCGCTGCTGGCGACGGCGGCGGCTTTCGGTTGGGTATTATCGCTCGCCGTTGCATCGCTGGGCGGAGGCTGGGCGGCTGGCGTGGCTTGGGCGAGGGCGGTGCCGCTGTCTCCCGGAGCCGGATCGTCGCGGAACAGGGCCAGCATGTGTCCCCCCGCCGTGGCGCCGGTGCTTTCCTCCAGCACGCCGTTGACCGCCGCGCCGATCAGTCCGATCACGCCACCGAACAGCGCGCCCCCGGTCAGGCGGGCGGCTATGCCGATCTTGTCGCCGGACACGTCGCGATAGATGTCGTTGACCAGCGGGATGTGTTGCAGCGGATTGATGACGTCGACCAGATCCCAGAACGAGGGTTCATCGTCGTCGGCGCCGAACATGCCGACATGGCTGTGCTTCGACCCGGCCTTGTCGGTCGATTGCGTCGCCGCGGTCTCGGCATTTTCCGACGGCAGAGTCGGAATCAGGGAATCGATCGGATTCGAAGGCCTGACGGAAGACGTGGCGGAGACCGACATTGCGTCACCTCGGGGACTGGGGCGACGAGGTTATCTGCAAGAGCAATGCCAGTTTGAAGAAGGGCGGAAAGGCTGTGTTTGTCGTCCGCCGCTTCACGCCCCCGACGGCCGGATGCCGCCGGGGGGAAGATTCTGCCCGGTCGTTATTTCTTCTTGGGCTTGTTGGCCAGGGCGCGCTCGATCCCCTGCTGGATGATCTCGCCGGCCTTTTCCGGGCCGCCCCAACCCTTCAACTGGACCCACTTGCCGACTTCCAGGTCCTTGTAATGGACGAAGAAGTGCTCGATCTGCTGAACCAGAATCTTGGGCAGGTCTTCATAGCTGTTCACGCCGTCATAGAACGGGTGCAGCTTGGAATGGGGCACGGCCAGGATCTTTTCGTCCATGCCGCCTTCGTCTTCCATCAGCAGCACGCCGATCGGGCGCGAGCGCATCACCGCGCCGACGGCAACCGGGGTGCGTCCGACCACCATGATATCGACGGGATCGCCGTCTTCGGACAGGGTGTGGGGAACGAAGCCGTAATTGACCGGATAGTACATCGCGGTGTTGAGGAAGCGGTCGACGTACATCGCACCGGATTCCTTGTCGATCTCGTATTTGACCGGATCGCCATTCAACGGGATCTCGACGATCACGTTGACGTCGCGCGGCGGGTTCTTACCGATCGGAATCTTCTTGAGGTCCATGGGATTGGTCAGTCCTGTCAGAGAAGTACGTGAGGCCGCCGCGCCAAAGCGGGGCCTCGGACAGTGCGCCGGTCCGGCCCGTGACGGCCTTGACCTGCGCAAAAGAAAAAACCTTGGCGGGCATTGCTTTGCTCCTGGTCAAAAGAGCGTCGCCAAGGATGAGCCTGCCGACAGCACGTTTCAACCATGCTGGGCCGGCTCGGTTCGGTAATGGCGGGCCAACCAGGGCAAAAGCAACAAAGCGGGCAGCGTCACCACCGTGGTCATCAAGAAAAAAATCGACCCAGCCGAACCGATCGGCCAGCCAGCCGCTGGTCGAGGCGAACAGGGTCCGCCCCACCGCCGTCAAAGACGAGAGTAGGGCGTATTGGGTGGCAGTATAGGCCACATTGCACAATCCGGACAGATAGGCCACCAACGCCGATCCGGCCATTCCGGCGGTCAGGTTCTCGGCGAAGACACACACCGCCAATGCGGCGACATTGTGCCCGGCCATCGCCTGGACGACATAAAACAGATTGCCGACCGATTGCAGCACGCCGAACAGCAGCAACGCCCGCATCACCCCCATCCGGGCGATCAGGGCGCCGCCGATCAGGGTTCCGGCGATGGTCGCGCCAAAGCCGAAAATCTTGCTGACCCAGGCGATCTCTTCCAGCGCGAAGCCGCTTTCGATGTACAGGGTGTTGGCCATCGCCCCGGCCATCGCCTCGCCGGTCTTGTAGCCGACGACGAACAGCAGCACCGCCCACCACACCGGGCGGGACATGAATTCGGCGAACGGGCAGACCACCGCGCCATACAGCCAACCGGCCAGCCGGGCGGTGCCGCCGTGCAGATCAGGGCGGCGGGCCAGGAAGGCGGCGGCGCGCTCCTCGCGCTCGCGGGTGGCGGGGGAAACGACGACCGCCGGTTCGGGGCCGAACAGGAACACGGCCAGCCCAACCGCCACCAGCGCCGCCATCGTGGCATAGGCGGCGAACCAGCCCCAGGCCGAGGCGACGAACAGCGCGCCCGCGCCCGAAGCCAGCATCGCGAGGCGATAGCCGGTCTGAACCGCGCCCGCGCCCGGTCCCTGCGAGGCGGGATCAAGGATTTCGACGCGGTAGGCATCGATCACGATGTCCTGGCTGGCCGATAAAAAAGCGACCCCCAGGGCAAGACATCCGGTCACCCACAGATTATGGGCGGGATCGGTGGCCCCCAGCGCCAGAATCGCGACGATCAGAAGGCACTGGATGGTGACGCCCCAACTGCGCCGCCGCCCCATGCGCCGGGTCAGAACCGGCAGGCTCAGGCGGTCGATCAATGGCGACCACAAAAATTTGAGCGCATAAGGAGTCCCGACCAGAGCGAAGGCTCCGATCGCGCTGCGGCTGATTCCCTCGCTTTTCAGCCAGGCCGACAGGGTGGAGAAGGTCAACAACAGCGGCAGGCCGCTGGAAAACCCCAGCAGAAGTACCAGCATCACCCGCCGGTCGAGATAGGCGGCGAAGGCGGCGGACCAGCTTCGTTTCATCGGGGGGAGGGGACCAGGCAGAGTGGGGGGAAAAGGCAAGTCCCTTGCTATGCCAAAGCGGTCGGGCGGCTGGCAAGACAATTCGCCAAACGGCTTTCACGCCGCTCTTTGCACGCCCGATCCGCTTCGCCATCTTTTTGCCATGGTTGCACGCTCTGGCCCCCTCCCTATATAAGGCGCGGGGGATAACCGAATTGATGGTCGATCCCCGGTCAATTTCAGCGATTCAACCCGGAAGGGGGTCGCGGGGCGGCTGCGCAGACAGCAGAGCCCCGGGGATCTGCCGAGCAGGAATGAGGATGACATGAGCAAAGTTATCGGCATCGACCTGGGCACCACGAATTCGTGCGTTGCCGTCATGGAAGGCAAGACTGCCAAGGTCATTGAAAACGCCGAGGGCATGCGCACGACCCCGTCGATGGTGGCTTTCGCCGAATCCGGGGAACGACTGGTGGGTCAGCCGGCGAAGCGCCAGGCGGTCACCAATCCCGCCAACACCCTGTTTGCGATCAAGCGTCTGATCGGTCGTCGCTATGAAGACCCGATCACCAAGAAAGACGCCAACCTCGTTCCCTACCACATCGTGTCGGGTGACAATGGCGACGCCTGGGTCGAAGCCCGCGACGCCAAGTACAGCCCCAGCCAGGTGTCGGCCTTCATCCTGCAGAAGATGAAGGAAACCGCCGAAGGCTATCTGGGCGAGACCGTCACCCAGGCGGTGATCACCGTTCCGGCCTACTTCAACGACGCCCAGCGTCAGGCGACCAAGGACGCCGGTCGTATCGCCGGTCTTGAAGTGCTGCGCATCATCAACGAGCCGACCGCCGCTGCTCTGGCCTATGGGCTGGAAAAGAAGGGCGCCGGTATCGTCGCGGTCTATGACCTTGGCGGCGGCACCTTCGACGTGTCGGTGCTGGAAATCGGCGACGGCGTGTTCGAGGTCAAATCGACCAACGGCGACACCTTCCTGGGCGGTGAAGATTTCGACGCCCGGATCATCGATTACCTCGCCGACGAGTTCAAGAAAGAGCAGGGCATCGACCTGCGCAAGGACCGGCTGGCGCTCCAGCGTCTGAAGGAAGCGGCGGAAAAGGCCAAGATCGAGCTGTCGTCCTCGATGCAGACCGAAGTCAACCTGCCCTTCATCACCGCCGACGCCTCGGGCCCGAAGCACCTCAACATCAAGTTGACCCGTGCCAAGCTCGAAGCCCTGGTCGAGGATCTGGTCGCCCGCACCATCGAGCCGTGCAAGGCCGCCCTGAAGGACGCTGGCGTCAAGGCCAGCGAGATCGACGAAGTGATCCTGGTCGGCGGCATGACCCGCATGCCCAAGATTCAGGAAGTGGTGAAGGAATTCTTTGGCCGCGAGCCGCACAAGGGCGTCAACCCGGATGAAGTCGTCGCTATCGGCGCCGCGATCCAGGGCGGCGTGCTGAAGGGCGAGGTCAAGGACGTCCTGCTGCTCGACGTCACCCCGCTGTCGCTCGGCATCGAAACCCTGGGCGGTGTGTTCACCCGTCTGATCGACCGCAACACCACCATCCCGACCCGCAAGAGCCAGGTGTTCTCGACCGCCGAGGACAACCAGACCGCCGTCACCATCCGCGTCTTCCAGGGCGAGCGCGAGATGGCTGCCGACAACAAGATGCTGGGTCAGTTCGATCTGGTCGGTATTCCCGCCGCGCCGCGCGGCGTGCCGCAGGTCGAGGTCACCTTCGACATCGACGCCAACGGCATCGTCAACGTCCAGGCCAAGGACAAGGCCACCGGCAAGGAACAGCAGATCCGCATCCAGGCTTCGGGCGGTCTGTCCGATTCCGACATCGAAAAGATGGTCAAGGATGCCGAGGCGCACGCTGCCGACGACAAGAAGCGCAAGGAACTGATCGAAGCCCGTAATCAGGCCGACTCGCTTGCTCACTCGACCGAGAAGAGCCTGAAGGAATTCGGCGACAAGGTTCCCGCCGATCTGAAGGCCGAGGTCGAGCGCGACATCGCCGCGGTTCGCTCCGAGATGGAGAGCGAGGATTCCGCCGCGATCAAGGCTCGCACCGAGACTCTGATGCAGAGCTCGATGAAGCTGGGCGAGATCATGTACAAGCAGGCTGGCGAGGCCGAAGCGGCCCAGGGCGGTGCTCAGGGTGCGGCTGGCCACGATGAGAAAGTCGTCGATGCCGATTTCGAGGAAGTCGACGGCGACAAAAAGGGCCACTGATCCGGCCCGATCGTCTTCACGGCCGACGGGCGATCCCGTCGGCCGTTCGTTCGCCCCGGCGCCGCCGTCTCCCGTCGCTTGAAACGGGGGGGCGCGGCCGTCTGGGCCAGTACCGGATAGCAAGCGAAGCGCATGAGCAAGCAGGATTACTACGACCTTCTCGGTGTCGGGCGTGGTGCCTCGGCCGACGAGATCAAAAAGGCCTATCGCAAGATGGCCATGCAATTTCATCCCGATCGTAATCCGGGCGATGCCGCGGCAGAGCAGAAATTCAAGGAAATCAACGAAGCCTATGACGTCCTGAAGGACGATCAGAAGCGTTCGGCCTATGACCGCTTTGGCCATGCCGCCTTTGAACAGGGCGGTGGACGTGGCGGCGGGGCGGGCGATTTCGGCTTCGGCGGCGGCTTCGCCGATATCTTCGACGAAATGTTCGGCGAGATGATGGGCGGCGGACGGCGCGGTCAGGCCTCGGGCCGGGGTGCCGATCTGCGCTACGACATGGAAATCTCGCTCGAAGATGCCTTTGCGGGCAAGACGGCGACGATCCGGGTGCCGACCTCGGCGGTGTGCGAGGAATGCAAGGGCACCGGCGGTCGCGACGGCGCCCAGCCGGTGACCTGCTCGACCTGCCACGGTCACGGCAAGGTCCGCAGCCAGCAGGGCTTCTTCACCATCGAACGCACCTGCCCGACCTGCCAGGGGATGGGCCGGATCATCAAAGACCCCTGCCGCGCGTGCAGCGGCACCG
Organism: Magnetospirillum fulvum MGU-K5; assembly: GCF_000442515.1. Lineage (GTDB taxonomy): Bacteria > Pseudomonadota > Alphaproteobacteria > Rhodospirillales > Magnetospirillaceae > Phaeospirillum > Phaeospirillum fulvum_B. The sequence goes on from NZ_AQPH01000023.1 coordinate 33,594, forward strand.
GCCGGGTCCGCAAGGAAAAGCAGCTGTCGGTGACGATTCCCGCCGGTGTCGAGGACGGCACCCGGATTCGTCTCGCCGGAGAGGGCGAGGCCGGGATGCGCGGAGCCCCGGCGGGCGATTTGTACATCTTCCTGTCGCTGAAGGCGCATCGTCTGTTCCAGCGTGAAGGCGCCAATATCTATTGTCGGGTGCCGATCCCGATGGTGACGGCGACGCTGGGCGGGACGATCGAGGTTCCCACCATCGACGGCGGCAAGGCCAAGGTGGTGATCCCCGAAGGCACCCAGACCGGGCACCAGTTCCGTCTGCGTGGCAAGGGGATGAGCGTCCTGCGCAGCCCGTCGCGCGGCGACATGTTCATCCAGGCGACGATCGAGACTCCGGTCAATCTGACTCCGCGCCAGATCGAGCTTCTGCGCGAGTTCGAAACCGCCGGAGAGGACAAAAAGGGCGGCAATTCCCCGGAAAGCCATGGCTTCTTCGCTCGGGTCAAGGAATTCTGGGAAGACCTCAAGGAGGGCTGACCCTGACCCTGATGCCCCGTCTGCTGCTGGTCATCGCCGATCCCCTGCTGGCCGAGACCGTTGCCGGTCATCTCGGCCGGGCGATGGCGGTGACCCGCGCCGACGATCCCGCTTCGGCCCTGGCGGCGGTCGTTGACCAGGATTTGATCCTGGTCGACGAGGCGGCCTGGAGCGGGGATGAGGCTCCGTGCCGGGCGTTGCGGGCAGCCGGGGTGACCCTGCCGCTGGTCCTGCTCGCCACCGGAGGGGCAGGCGATCCCGATGCCGATCTGGTGATCGCCAAGCCGTTGCGCCTGTCGGCCTTATCGGCGCGTTTGAGTGATGTTCTGTCCCGTCGTGCCGCCACGGCCGGGATCGCTCTCGGGCCTTGGCGGCTGGAATACGACCGGCGGCTTCTAACCGCCATCGCCGATGAGCGGGCGGTGCGGCTGACTGACAAGGAAGTCGCGATCCTGCGCCGTCTGGCCGAGGCGGCGGGGGCGGTGGTCAGCCGCGAAAACCTGCTCGCCGATGTGTGGGGCTATTCCGCCGACCTCGATACCCACACGCTCGAAACCCACATCTATCGCCTGCGCCGCAAGATCGGGGAGGGGGCGACGACGATTCGCCCGGCCTGTTGCGGACCGAACCCGGCGGCTATCGTCTCGCCCTTGAGGGGTAATACCAAGCTGCGCAGATCGGAACCGATCCGCGCAAGCCCTCATTCGCCGGGCGCGGCCCCTCCGGGCCGCTTGGCTCCGCGCCACGAGGCGCGCGGCCCTTCAGGCCTAACCAACCCGCATGAGTTTCACTCATTGCGGGTTGGTATAACTCAGCTCCCCGGCACACCGGCGGTGGTGGAATGGACGAAATGCAGCGCCGCGCCGGGGTGAACGACGTCGTGGGCCGAATGGGCGGCGCGGGCCGCTTCGGCAAAGCCGGTCAGGATCAGGCGCAGCTTGCCCGGATAGGTGCAGATATCGCCGCAGGCGAAGATGCCGGGGCGGCTGGCGGCACCGCTGGCGGGGTCGATGGTGACGGCATGACCGTCCATATCGAGGCCCCATCCGGCGACCGGGCCGACATCGCCCGATAGTCCGAAAAAGGCCAGCAGGGCGTCGGCGGGTATCCGCCGCGTCTCACCCTCCAGCGTGGACACGATCACCGCCTCCAGGTGGCCGTTATCGCCTTCCAGGGCATGAAGCTGGGTCGGGATCACCAGATCGATCCGACCCTGCTCGGCCAGCCGCAGCAACTCCGCCTCGGCTCCCGGAGCGGCGCGAAAGCGCGGGCGGCGATGGACCACGCTGACCTTCGCCGCGATCTCGGACAGCGAGATCGCCCAATCCACCGCCGAATCTCCTCCGCCCGCGATCACAATCCTCTTGTCGCGGAAGGCTTCGCGGCGGGGCACGCTATAGAACACGCCGCGGCCTTCATATTGCTCCAGCCCGTCAAGCGGGGGCCGCTTGGGGGCAAAGGCTCCGCCGCCCGAGGCCAGGATCACCGCGCGGGCCAGGATTTCCTCGTCGCCGCCCAATCCCATCCGCCAGCGTCCGTCCGGCTCGGGAGTCAGGGTGGTGGCGGTAACTCCCAGATGGTAGACCGGATCGAACGGCGCGGCCTGTGCGCTCAATCGCTCGACCAGTTCCGAGGCCAGGATGCGGGGATGGCCGGGTACGTCATAGATCGGCTTTTCCGGGTACAGCGCCGAAAGTTGCCCGCCGACATGGCCCAGCGCATCGACGACATGGCAGCGGACCTTGACCATCCCGCATTGAAAGACCGTGAACAACCCGACCGGTCCCGCTCCCACCACCACCGCGTCGGTTTCATGAACGCGCATTGTCTTTGGCCTCTTCGTCATTTCCGTCCGTTCCAGATGGCCCCGAGGCGGCAAACCGACAAGAGTGAGCGGGGCGTGTCATTTTGACCGTTGCATCCGGCCCAACCCTGACATACAGTGTCGCCCCTTGCTTCTGCGTAGCACCCGTAGCTCAGCTGGATAGAGTACCGCCCTCCGAAGGCGGGGGTCACAGGTTCGAATCCTGTCGGGTGCGCCAAAGCTTCTCCCTTATTTTAAGACGATCATCCCAGCCTCACCCAGGCTGCGGACGCGATTCGGCACGCGGGCGGCGCAAAGGCCGCCCGGCTTTTTCTTTTGCTGAACATGTCTGGACCCGGTCAGGCGGCCCGCGCCGTTTTCAGATAAGTGGCAAAGGCCGTATCTTCGCCCCGAATGTGATCGGTCAGCCAGGAGGCGAGGTAATCGAACAGCTTGCCGGTCGCCTCGGGACGATTCGCCTCGATGTCGCGGCGCAGATCGGCGGCGCGTTTCAGGAACGTTTCGTGGTTCTGATGATGGGCCGCTGCGCCCGGATAGCCCAACTGGGACATCTGCGCTTCTTCTTCGGCGAAATGGCGCTGGAGTGCTCCCGACAGCTTCTCCAGCATCCGCGCCGAAGCGACCGCACCCTGGCCCGACATCATCAGTTTGTAGGAATCGTTGATCATCCGGAACATCTCCTTATGGTGGAGATCGATCGAGGCAACGCCGAAGGTCTGGCTGTCGTCCCACAGCAACAGGTCACCTTCTCCGCCATCTGCCCGGACCTGAACCAGGAAGCGGCCGACCTCATCGCGCAGAATTTCCGCCTGCCGGGACAGATTGCCCGATGCGGTGTTGATCTGTACTGCGGCGGTTCCGGTCTCCTTGGCCGCTTTCTCGACGCAGACAATGTTGACCGAGACGTCCGATGTGCCGGCGGAAGCCTGTTCAATATTGCGGGCGATTTCTCCGGTCGCGGCGGTCTGCTGCTGCACCGCCGCCGAAACGGCGGCGCTGATTTCGCTCATTTCCGAGATCACGGCCGCGATACCGTTGATCGCCAGCACTGCCGAGCTGGTTCCCTTCTGAACCGCCTGGATCTGGGCGGCGATCTCGCTGGTCGCCCGGGCGGTCTGGTTGGCGAGGTTCTTGACCTCGCCCGCGACCACGGAAAAGCCCTTGCCGGCATCGCCTGCGCGCGCGGCCTCGATCGTCGCATTGAGCGCGAGCAGATTCGTCTGTGAGGCGATGTCATTGATGAGGGTGACGATGTCGCCGATTTTAGAGACCTGATCCGACAGTTCCTGCACATGGGAGGTGGTGTCGGTTGCCTCGGTCCTGGCCCGGACCGACACCGACTGGGATCGTTCGACCTGATGGGCGATCTCCTGGATCGAGCAGGCCAGTTGCTCGGTCGCGGACGCCACCGTCTGCACATTGACCGAAGCCTGTTGGGCGGCCGAGGCGACGGCGGTTGCCTGGGAACTGGTCCGGGTCGCCGTCCCGGACATCTGTTCGGACGCCGACTGCAACTCTCCCGCCGCGGCGGTGACGGTTCCGACGATCGCCCCGACGCTGCCTTCGAACAGATCGGCCATCTTGCGCATTGCCGCCAGCCGGTCGGCATCGGCCCGCCGTTTCTGTTCCTTCTGTTCGGTTTCCATTTCCCGGGTGCGGATCAGGGTTTCTTTGAACACCTGCATCGTCTTGGCGATCAGGCCGATTTCGTCCTTGCGCCCCACGCCGTAAATCTCGACGCCGGTATTGCCATCCGACAGGGCCTTGAGCCCCTGTACCGCCCGGCCGATTGGCTTCGAGATGCCGAAATTGCCAATCAGATAGCCGATGATCACTCCCGCGATCACGCCGACCAGCGAGGCGAGTATCATGAAAAATATCTTCTCTTTCGACGTCTCCAGCCCTTGTTGCGCTATTTTTGTTCCGGCAACATCAAAATAATTGTCAAGATTAGTTACAGATTCCTGGAGCTTATCGATAATGGCTCGGCTGGAGGCGACGGCGTTAGTTATCTCGCGTTGCGACTGATCGATCTGGGTGGTGCTGCCATATTTCTGTATTTTTAAAAGATTGTCCTGAAGTCTGTCGGAGTATTCCTTGTATTGACTCTCGACCTTATTCAAAAGCTCGAGACCCTGCCCGTCGGCCCCGGATTTCAGCTCCTTGATCGTCGCCTCGACAAAAATCCGTCGCTCTTGGTTCGCCTTGGTGATGATCGCGATGGTTTCCGGGGTTGGGTCCATTGCTGCCCGATATTCGGTGCGGTTGAAGGCGACGATCGCTTGATTGAGCCGGGCCGCCTTCAGCGCCAAGCCGTCGGCATTGTCGATTTGCTGTCCGGCCATCGCCAAGTAATTGGCATTGGAGACGCCGAGATAGCCGACGATCCCCGTGATAATGGCCATCACCGTGACCAGCGTCATGATCTTGAGCAAGATCGAGATGTTCTGCATTGTCTTCTCCTCCTCGAGTTGAGTTGACAAGCCATCCCTCTTTCCCTGTCGATGACAGGGCCGTATCGTGCAAAATCTCGATCTTGTCCGCGTGATCGATGAGACGTGTCCTTATTGGGCTGCTGCGCGGCTAGAGGGTATTTGCCGACGACACACAAACGTCATGGTAGATTGAATTGGGGTGGACCTAAAGAGATATTTCGCCCATGACCATCGTCCTGCCCTGGTTGTCAGCCCCCCCCTCGACCGTCTCCCGGGCTTACCCTCCATCGAGCAGGGCGTCTGGAATCTCGAACCGTTCTTGATCGCCGATCCGCAGGATCGTCCAGTCTTCATGACGGTCTGCGTGGATCGGGTCGGTCCCGTCGGCAACAATCGGCGTGCCGTGGACGAACAAGACCCGACGCATCCGGGCCACGGTGTTTTGCTCCCAACGGATTTCCACCGTGGCGGTGCGGTCATGCCCCCGGCGGATCACGCCAGCCTGGCAGGTGAGCGGGGACGGTGCGAAGGCGACAGTGCAGGGCACTTCGGCGACGGCGTGGTAGGGCGTGCCCGGGACCAGCGCGTCTTCCGCCGCTGACAACGGAGGCAATGGCTGGCCCGTCCGGGTCACGGCGAGGCGGAAGTCGCTCTGTTCGTTTCGCCGCGCCGCCGGGCGCATCAGGTAGACGCGGACAAGGTAAGCGCCGTCGGTGGGGGCCACGCCGTCGAAGCTGTCTCCGGACTGGGAGCCGACAAAGCGTGCCTCGTCGCTGCCGGGAGGAAGGACGTTGAAATAGGTCTGGGGGTTGCTTGCCGTCATCCTTACCCGCAGCCTTTGACCCGCCAGAAGGGGAACCCGGTAATCGGCATCGGCCCGTCCGCGCAGATGGCCGCGAATCTCCCCCGTGTCGCGGCCCGGAGGAAACGGATCGCGCGCGGCGGGGCAGGATTCTTCGGTCAGCCATGTTCCGTCGAGCCAGCCCACCCGCCCCTGGTGTTCAACCCGGCACCACCGAGGATTGGCCTGGGCGCGATCGTGTTTTTCCGTCTCGGACAGGGTGGTGGCCTCGTCGAGGGTCAGCCCGCCCCGGCAGCCGAGGCTGCGCAGACAGCGGGCACCGACGGGAAGCTGGGTGATCGGAGCGGCGTTGAAGCCCGGCTGGGCGCGCAGGATCAGGCTTGGGGCGGGAGCGCCGTCGCGGAGACGGTAATGGTCCGGCCCGTCGGCGGTGGCCCTCGCTTCGCCTGTCGCGACCAGAACCAGGGTTGCCGCCAGTACCGTGACGCTTCGGATGCTCATTCCCGCCTATCCTCCCGTCCAGATCGTTGGATATAGCCTAGCCGATTCGAGGCGCGTTGCCGAGACGGAGCCGGAGGCTGAAATGCTGGATTGTGATGTGCGCCCAATGCTTTGGCTGGCGGGGTGATCCGGACGGCAAAAACGAGGACGTTGCCCCTTTGGGCGCCGTCTCTGTCGCGATGATGAGAATTGCATCGTTATCGCGCTTCGGATGAAAAATCCCGTTGACTCGGGGCGGGGGTGATGTCAGATTACCGAAAGTTAATGACAAGTCAGTAATCGGTTGTCGGTTACTGTGTCCCAACTAAATAAATGGAGATAACCATGGCTGAGAGAAGCCTTTCGGGTCTGACCGTTGAAGAAGCCGTCGAAGTGCACGAGCAGTTCAAGACGACTTTCAGCGCCTTCATCCTCATCGCCGCCGTCGCGCACGTGCTGGTGTGGGTTTGGAAGCCCTGGTTCTGAGTCTGATCTGAATTTTATTTAGGGGATTTTTGTTATGAGCAATCCGAAAGACGACTACAAGATTTGGCTGGTCATCAATCCGTCGACCTGGCTGCCCGTGATCTGGGTTGTGGCCGTTGTCGTGGCGATCTCCGTCCACGCCGCCGTCCTGGCTGCCCCGGGCTTCAACTGGATCGCCCTCGGCGCGGCTAAGTCTGCGACGAAGTAATTCGCTCACAGCCAGCGTTTTACGCTCCGTAAGCGGGCGGATCCGGGGAAACCCGGGTCCGTCCGTTTTCGTTTGTGCGGGCCGTTTCGCTGCCTGCCCGGTCTCTAGGGCCGCAGCAGGGGCAGGGTCGCCAGAGCGAGGCACAGCACGGTCACAATGGTTTCCGGCGCGCCGCCGGTGGTGATCAGGCGGAACCCGACGCGACGATCAACCCAGGGCCACAGCAGCGGGATCCCCTGACGGGTCAATGAATCCAGCAGCAGGTGCGAGCCATAGGCGGCGGCGAAGACCAGCCCGGCTGCATCGACACCATGAAACCATCCCCGTTCGCGTTGCAGCCACGGCACCAGCAGGGTCAGGCCGATGCTGCCGCCCAGCCAGGGCCAGAGCGAATGGGTCCAGGGGCTGCGATGACCGCCGAGCACGGCGGCAAGGTAGTAGCTGAGGAAGGTCAGCAGCACCGCCACCTGATCCAACGGCAGGCGCGGCCCCAAGACCACCATTGCTACCGCGATCCCGATCAGCAGCAGCACGGCCAGCCATTTGGCCCGTCGTCCCATCGTCGAGCTGAGATGGTCGATATCGGGCAGCAGGGCCGACGCCATCCCCAGGGTGTAGTACAGGGGCAGCGCGGACGGGGTAAGGGGATACCCGATTTGTTCTCCCCAAACGGAAACGAGAGAGACGGCCGCCATGCCGGCGGCGAGATGAGCGATGGCTTGCACGATGTGTCCCGATTGGTCCGAGCGCTACCCAGCCGGGACCGGCCAATGAGGGGGGAGGCTCATAGCACGCCTGCGTGCCGCCGACAATCCGATCTCGCTTCGTTCCGGGCGGGTCTGTGTCGTTCTGTGCTTGGTCGAGGTGAGGCGTGGCCGTGGGAGACTTGTCCCCACCCGATGCTCGATCCTGCCGGTTATCCTCTGATTCTGTGGATAGATCTGTGGGCCGGTTGAGGGTAAGGCCGGGGAATCCTGGCGAACCGGGGGTGTTGTGGGATGTGCCGATTTTTAAGGCAATCACGGCACCTGGGCACGGTAAAGCGGCAGGGGACGTTGCCTCGGAACCGGGCGATGCCCAGCGGCCCGGCTTTCCGCTACACTGTCGGGCCGAAACCGGGCGTCAGGGCACGTCCCACCGACCAAAAAAGATTGATCCACCATTGGGGGCCAAATGAGCGAAAGCGATCATTCCGACAAAGAAACTTCCCGCATCAGCCAGCTTGCCACGCGCGGCTTCCTCAAGATCGAGGTGTTCGCTTACATCGTCCTGGGCGCGATGTTGGCTCTGACCGCGCTGATCGGCATTGCCAATGCCGGAGCCTCGCTGTGGGGGGCAGTCCACGATATCGGCAGCACCGAGAAGATCATTCTCACCATCGACCGGCTGCTGTTCGTGCTGATGTTGGTCGAAATCCTGCACACCGTGCGCGATTCGTTTCGTACCGGTACCCTGGTGTGCGAGCCGTTTTTGATCGTCGGCCTGATCGCATCGATCCGGCGGATTCTCAGCATTACCCTGCAATCGTCGCAAGCGAGCCATCCCGGCGGCTGGACGCCGGAATCCGAGGCGATCCTGCATTCGGCGATGCTGGAACTGGCCGTGCTGGGGGGTCTGATTTTGGTGATGGTGGTATCGATCTGCCTGTTGCGGATCACCAAGCATCGCATCGCCGATAAATAGGCGGCGACACGCCAAAACTCCGCCCCCCTGCGGAAACACAGGGGGGCGGTTGGCGTAACGGAATTAAACCGCCTTCGAGTGGCGCTGCTCGCCCGCCTTCAGATAGCGGTCAAAGGCGGCGCAGACGGCGCGGACCAGGGTCCGGCCCTCTTCGGTGACGGTGAGGCGGCGGCCATCGACAGTGACCAGGCCGTCGGCCTGGAGCGGGCCAAGCGTATCGATCTCGGCGTCGAACTGGGCGGGATCGACCTTGTGCGATCCGGCAACCGCGTCGATATCGACCTCAAGGTCGCACATCAGCCGCTCGATGATCTCGCGGCGCAGACGGTCGTCGTCGCTGATCGCGATCCCGCGCGAGGTGGCCAGCACCCCGTCCGAGATCAGACGCTGATAGGCGTGGACCTCGCCTTCGTTGACGACATAGCCCTGGGGCAGCGAGCCGATACCCGACGCGCCGAACCCGATCAGGGTCGAGGCGGTATCGGTGGTGTAGCCCTGGAAGTTACGGTTCAGGGTCTTGGTCTTCAACGCGATCGCCATCGCGTCGTCGGGGGCGGCGAAATGGTCAAGACCGATCTGGACGAAGCCGTGATCGGCCAGCATCTTGCAGCCCTGTTCGTACATCTGCCAGCGGGTGTCGGTATCGGGCAGCGCCGCCTCGGGGATCAGGCGCTGGTGCTTCTTCATCCACGGCACGTGGGCATAGCCGAACAGAGCGACACGGCGCGGCTTGAAGCCGGTCAGGGCGGTGTCAATCGTCTTCAGCAGGCCGTCGAGAGTCTGGTGGGGCAGGCCGTAGACCAGATCGACATTGACCTCGGACACGCCGTACTGACGCAACCAGCCGACGACGCGCTCGCTGACCTCATAGGGCTGAATGCGGTTGATCGCCTTCTGCACCTCGGGATCGAGATCCTGGACGCCGATCGAAGCGCGGGTAACGCCGACGCTGCCCAGAGCCTTGATATAGGTCTCGTCGGCAGTGCGGGGATCGAGCTCGACCGCGATCTCGGACTGATCCTTCAGGAGGAACTTGCTCTTCAGCAGTTCGACGGTCTTGACGAAATCGGTCGGCGTCAAAATCGTCGGGCTGCCGCCACCGAAATGGATGTGCCGGGCCAGCATCCGCTGCGGCAGAGCCTCGGCCACCATTTCGATTTCGCGCCACACCGCTTCCATGTAGGTGGCGACCGGAGCATAGCGGCGGGTCACCTTGGTGTGGCAGCCACAGAACCAGCACATATCGGCGCAGAACGCGACATGGAGGTACAGCGACAGCTCAAGCGCGGGATCAAGCCCGCCCAGCCACTTGCGGTAGGTTTCGCCGGTTACGCCGGGATGAAAATGCGGCGCGGTGGGGTACGAGGTGTAGCGGGGAACGCGAAGATCGTATTTTGCCGCAAGGTCGGGGCGCATGGCGATTATCCTGAAGCAAGGGACCTGTGAATTATCGGAGGGAAAACCTACTCCGGGCGATGGCGACTTGGCAACCGTCCGCGCCGCTATCCTGGTTTCAGATCGCGCTTCCGGCTATCGTCGTTGCGGACGGCGAGCCCCCCGGTGCCGCGTTCGCCCCATAGAGGACAGGGATGAAGAGTATCGAAATCGAAGCCGCATGGCATGGACTGGCCTCGTGCGATTGTTGTCCGATCCAGGATCTCGTCCTGTTCGCCGACCTGGAGTCCGCCGATTTCACCGCGATTCATCAGCCGATCGACGATCTGTGGCTGCCCCCCGGCGCGACCCTCTACCGTGCCGAACAGGCGGCACCGGCGCTGTTCACCCTGCGCGAGGGGCTGGTCAAGCTCGAACAATATTTATCCGACGGGACCAAGCGGATCGTCAGCCTGGCCGGGCCGGGCGACGTGCTGGGGCTCGAGGCGATGCTGGCCGACAGCTATGAACACGCCGCCATCGCCCTGCAACCGTCGAAGGTCTGCCGCATCCCTAAGGCGGTGATCGGGGCGCTGTCGCCCAAGATCAACAATCAGTTGATGCGGAAATGGCACGAATCCGTGCGGAAGGCCCATGCCTGCACCCGCGATCTCTCGACCGGCAACGCCCGCCAGCGGGTGGCGCGGCTGTTCCTGCTGCTGGCCCCGTCCGAGGCGCGGCGCTGCCGCCTGTTCGGGCGCGAGGATGTCGGCGCGCTGCTGGGAGTCACCACCGAAACCGCCAGCAAGACCGTTGCCGAGTTCAAGCGTCAGGGATTGGTGCGGGAAATCGCCGTCAATCTGTTCGAGCGCGATATCGCCGCGCTGGAACGGATTGCCGATGGCGATTGACTGACTTCAATGACGCCGGGGCTAAGATCGCCTTAAGTCCAGAGCGTTGCTTCTCTTGGGAGACATGTCGTTATGATCGTTGCCGTCGCCAGTCAGAACTTCACCACGGTTACCCAGCATGCGGGCAAGACCCGCCGCTTCCTGCTGTTCGACGCCACCGCCGGTCAGCCGGTGCGCGAGGTCGGGCGGCTGGATCTAGCCGAGGGGATGGCGATTCACGATTTCGCCGGTGACGGGCCGCATCCGCTCGATCAGGCCAAGGTGGTAATGGCGGGCAGCGCCGGGGAAGGCTTCATCCGGCGGATGGATGCGCGCGGGATTGTCACCGTCCTGACCGAGGAAACCGACCCGGTCGCGGCGATCCGCCAGTATGTCGAAGGCGCACTGGCCCCGACCGCCGCCGAGTCCGCCGGTCCCTGCGGCTGTCACGGCGACCATTGATAAAAAACAAACGCCCCCTGACGCGGTGACGTGCCAGGGGGCGGTGAGGACCGGCCTTTAACGCGGGGATTAGCCGCGGCCCGCGTCGTACTCGGCGTGATACCCGGCGATGCGGGTCACTTCGTTGCGCGAGCCCAGGATCACCGGCACCCGCTGGTGCAACTTGGTGGGCGCGATGTCGAGGATGCGGCCGCGTCCGGTGCTGGCGGCACCGCCCGCCTGCTCGATGATGAACGCCATCGGGTTGGCTTCGTACATCAGCCGCAGCTTGCCGCCCTTGGCCTGATTCTCGGCGTCGGCGGGATACATGAACACGCCGCCCCGGCACAGGATGCGATGGACTTCGGCGACCATCGAGGCAACCCAGCGCATGTTGAAATTCTTGCCGCGCGGGCCTTCGGTGCCAGCCAGACATTCGTCGACATAGCGCCGCACCGGCGGTTCCCAATGGCGCGAGCGCGAGGCGTTGATCGCGAATTCCTGGGTATCGGCGGGAATGGTCATGTTGGGATGGGTCAGCATGAACATCCCGATCGACTGATCGAGGGTAAAGCCGTTGACGCCGCTGCCGGTGGTCAGAACCAGCATCGTCGACGAGCCATAAATGGCATATCCGGCGGCGATCTGCTTGACGCCCTTTTGCAGGAAGGCTGCTTCGGCAATGCTCGAAGCCCCCTCGGGCAGGCGCAGGATCGAGAAGATCGTGCCGACCGAGATATTGACGTCGATGTTCGACGACCCGTCCAGCGGATCGAACAGCAGCAGGTATTTGCCATCGACGGCGCTGTGGACGGGACGGACATCTTCCATCTCTTCCGAGGCCATGCCGGCATAGGCGCCGCCCACCGCGTTCATGTGCATGAAGATTTCGTTGGAGAGGATGTCCAACGTCTTCTGTTCCTCGCCCTGGACGTTCTCGG